>MGUR01000052.1:53320-59522 GCA_001800075.1 Elusimicrobia bacterium RIFCSPLOWO2_01_FULL_59_12 | reverse complement strand
CCGCCGGTCCGAACGCCTTATGGAAGCGCAGCCGGCGGCCGATGACCGGCAGATTCACGGCATCCACGCGCGGCACGAAGCACACCGCGTGCGGAACCCCCGTGTTCACGAACGAGACGGGGTAGGTTCCCCCGGGAACCCGCAGCAGCAAATGCGGCCGGTAATCGCGCGCTTCCCCCAGGGTGATTTCAGCCGCCGAACCATGGACCACCGCGTCCACCAAACCCGCATCCGTCTCAAATCGGGACGCGGAACCGGCCACGCCCCGCTCGCGCGCGAACCAGGCCATGCAGCGCGCTCCGTTACCGCACATCGAGGCGCGCGAACCGTCGGCGTTGAAATACACCATGCGGAAGTCGGCCTTGCGGCTTTTCTCGAGAAGGAGCAACCCATCCGCGCCGACCCCCTCCTGCCGGCGGCAGAGCCGGCGGGCCCACGCCGACACCGGCTTTGGAAACGTCCCCCGCCGGTTGTCAATCAGGACAAAATCATTGCCTGACCCGCTCATTTTCACAAAGAAGATTTTCTTCATCACCAATCGCTCGGGATATGTTCGCCGCGCACCAGGTCGTCCAACGTTTCCCGGTCGCGGATCACGGTCCAGCGATTTCCATGCACCAGCACTTCCGCCGGCCGGGGCCGCGAGTTGTACTGGGAACCCATGACGAACCCATACGCGCCCGCGGTCGCCACCACCAGGCCGTCCCCCTGCTCCGGAAGCGGCAAAACTCTCTGGCGCGCCAGGTAATCCCCCGATTCACACACCGGTCCGACAATATCCGCCGTGATGCGTTTCCCTTTCCCGGCGTGCAGCGGGAAGACGGCGTGATACGCGTCATACAACGCCGGCCGCGCCAGATCGTTCATGGCGGCATCCACCACGATGAAATGTTTGGACCCCACGTCCTTCCGGTACAGCACCCGGGTCGCCAGCAGCCCGGCGTCCGCCACCAGATAGCGCCCCGGCTCCAACAGGAGCGTGATGTTCCGGTTGCGCAGCGCTTTGGCGATGTCTTTGGCCAGCTGCTTCGGCGTGGCGGGCTCCTCGTTTTTGTAGCGCACGCCCAGCCCTCCGCCCAAATCAAGGTATCGCAGCGTCACGCCCTGATCTTCCAGCGTGTCCGCCAGTTTCAAGATTCGGTTCAGGGTTTCGACGTAGGGGCGCGTCGTCATGATCTGCGATCCGATGTGGACATGCGCGCCGAGAAGATTGATTCGCGGCAGCCGGGCCGCCAGATGGAAAACGGGAAGCGCTTTGCTGATCGGAATGCCGAATTTATTTTCTTTCTTGCCCGTGGTGATATGGTCGTGCGTCATCGCGTCCACATCCGGGTTGACCCGGATCGCGACCGGAGCCGCCTTGTGCAGCGCGGCGGCGGCGCGGTCGATCGCCTGGAGTTCCTCAATGGACTCCACATTGAACATCAGAATGCCGGCTTCCAGGGCCGCTCTGATTTCATCGGGCCGCTTGCCCACGCCGGAGAAAACGATTTTCTGCGCGGGCACTCCGGCCCGGCGGGCGCGGTGGAGCTCGCCGGCGGACACGATATCCGCTCCGGCGCCCGCCCGGGCCAACAAAGCGATCAAGGCGGCGTTGGAATTGGCCTTGACCGCATACAACACCTGGTGCGCCAACCCCGCAAAGCCTTCGTCATAGCGTTGATAATTCTCGAGTATTCGGGCGCGGCTGTAGATGTAGAGCGGCGTGCCGGCGTCCCGGACGATCTCCTCCAGAGGGACCTCTTCCAGCCACAGTCGGTCGCGGCGATAGGCGCATCCGGGCGGCAAAGTCGTTTTCATGAGAGTGATTTTAAAAGCGCCAGAAGTTTTTCGTTATAGTGTTTGACCACGGCGGTCGGTCCCAGCTGTTCGACTTGAATCACTTCCTGTCGCGCGCCCTCCCGGTCCCCTCGAGCATACAGGACCCAGGCCCGCGAAAAATGAACCAGCGGTGAACGCGGGTAGTCGGCCAACAATCGCCTGAACACGCGGTCGGAATCCGCTGGACGGCTCAGTTGATCGTACGCCAGCGCCAACTGCAGGCGGACGTCGTCCCGCCGGGTGTCTTGATCCAACGCTTCTTCCCAAGCCCGGCAGGCTTTTTTCATAGCGCCATGCCGGGCATAGAGGTGGCCCAATCGCACGTCATACTCCGCGCGCGGCAGCCCCGCCTTGGCCTCCTGTAGGATCTCCCGCGCGCGCTGGATATCCCCCTGGCGCGCGTAGGTGTCGGACAATTCCAAATAGATCTCCGGTTTCTTTTCCAGCGCCAGCGATTTCTGGTAGTTCTGAATCGCCTTGCTTAAAAACCCGAGCTGCCGGTAGACGTTCGCGATTCCTCTGTAGGGTTCGGCCTGGGACGGCTTCAAGGCAATGCAGCGTTTGTAGACTTCGATCGACTTGGAGTTGAGTTCCGCGTGGTCATAGGCCTTGGCCAAGTACAAATTGCCGTCCCACGACTTGGGGTCGTCGTGCAGGGCGTCCTGATAGGCCGCGATCGCGCCGCTGTAGTTGCGGTCCGCATCCCGCATTTTGCCCAGAGCAATCGAGTGCTCCACCCTGTCCCGTTTGGAGGGGCGCGACGCCAGGAGAAGTTCATACTGCCGCGCGGACAAAGCGAAGGCGCCCGACGCGGTGTAGTGCTGCGCAAGCTCCAAACGCAGGGTTTGCACCTGACGAAATTGACCCTTCTCAGAGGCGCGGTCGATCGACCTCTGGAGGCGGGTGACGACCTCTTCCGCTGTTCCCGCCACCAGCGGCGCGGCGCCGGCGGGAACCGCCAGGGACAAGAGGATCAGCCAAAGGTCAAACTTTTTCATGGGGCTTTCTCTGATAGCGCAAGAGCGTCTCAAGATGTCCGTCCATCAGCAGGCGCTTAATGCCCGGGATGGCACGGCGCGTGGCCAGGCTGCCGGCATCGATGCACTCGGCCGACCGGGCGAGGTCCATCGCCGTGATGTCTCCCAGCTGAGGACGGATGACGAAATGCGCCCGGGAGAGCTCCTCCTGAGACTTGGATTCGCTCTGGATCGAAATCGCCTGGTTCAAGGTCGCGATGATATTCTTAGGCTCAAAGCGGGACAAGTCACTGGTCACGTTGACCGCGATGATCACGTCCGCGCCGATCAACGAGACCAAGTCTGTCGGGATGTTTCCGACCAGCCCGCCGTCAACCAGATAACGGTGCCGGAAAACGACCGGCTCAAAGAGCCCGGGGATGGTGGCCGAGGCGCGCGCGGCCAGGGCGACAGGCCCTTCTTTGAACACCACACGCTCCCCGGTCTGCAGGTCGGTGGCCTCACAGGCGAAGGGGATTTTCAGTTCGTCAAAACGCTTCCCTTGAAGATGTTTCTCCAGATACACCTCCATGTTTTTGGAGGAGAGCGGCTGCTCGATCAGAACCAGCCGGACCATGGCCAAACGCGAATAATTCGTCAACGAAGACCAACCGATCTCCGAACTCATCTCTTCCATTTCGGTGGTGGACACGCCCCCCGCATACAGCGCGCCGATCAGAGCCCCCACGGAGGTTCCCGCGATCCGATGAATGGGCACGCCTTCTTCTTCCAGCACTTTCAGGACGCCGATATGCGCCAGCCCGCGCGCGCCGCCGCCCCCGAGCGCCAGCCCGATGCGAGGTTCCTGCTTTTCGGGCAGATTGGTGTAGGTGTCCCAGAGCACATCCATGAGAAATTCATCTTCGGAGGCGACGGGGCTTACCGCCGCGGAATACGCCGGCGATCCGGCCAGGCCGAGCAATAAAACCGTCACCCCCGCGAAAGCGGGGGTCCAGCGACTCTGGATTCCCGCCTGCGCGAAAATGACGACCGGGCTGTTCATCAAAGCTCTCCAAGCACCTCATGCCCGACGGCGCGCTCCAAGGCGGAAAGCGCGGCCAGGTGTCCATGCACCGCTTCCTGGTAACTCAAGCGTGATCGCACGAGCAGCCGTTCCCCTTCCAGGCGCTCCAGGCCGTTAAATCCCTTGCCGCGCAGACCCTCCGCGATCGTCTGAGCCCGTTTCAACTCCCGCTCGCGCGGCAGAAGCTCGCTTTGCCAGAACCGGTGCCGGGTATAGGCTTGGCGAACCTGCAGCTGGATCTGATCGTTGGTTTCTGCGTGCTTGAGCGTCGCCTGCCGGTACTGCGCCTTTCGTTCCCGCACTTTGGCCCATCCATAAAATAAATTCGAAACAGACAGAGGCACGTTGACGTTCAACGTTCCGACCCAATTGGCCGTCTCCAGCTTTTGGTCATGTCCGGCGCGTTCATACGAAGCGCCAAAACCCAGCGTGGGGGTCCGCTCGGCAAACGACAAACTGACGCCCAACGCGTCCAGTTCCTCCTGGTATTCCGTTTCCCGCAGCTCGGCGCGATACTGGCTGGCCCAGGCGAGCATCTTCTGCAAATCAAGTTCAACCGGCTGTGTCGTGAATTCCCCTTTGAGGGACACATTAGTGTTTAACTCAATATTCAACGCGTGCAAATAGGCCAGGCGCGCCTGCTCTTCGGCCAGCCCGGCCTGCGTCGTTTCTTCCCGCAAGGTCGCCCATTCTCTTTCGATCCGGACCCCTTCTATGGACGCGCTCGGCGAGCGCTGGGAATAAAAGCTCAACTGTCTCATGATCTCTTGATACAACCGGTGTTTCTCCTGGGCCAGACGCAGGTCATAGAACGCCTCCTTGGCGGAGCCGGTCACCTCGACGCGCGCGGCCTGGTTGGCGCTCCGTGCCCGCTCGTATGAGATCCGTGCCTGACGCCAGGTGTTGCGCACCCGCCCGCCTTGATAGACCGTCTGGTAAATATTCGCGCGCGCGGTGTAAAAGTTTTCGCGCGGGCTGCTGGTGACGATCGTGGGGCCCATGGCGGGCGACAGCAGAAACGGCCGGTCGCCTTCCACGCGGAACTTATTCCAATTCGCGTTCAGGTCGAGTTTGGGCAAGAACAACGATTCGGCTTCCCGCACCCGCTGGAAAGCGATGTTTTCGTCCTCCCGCAGAGTCAGAAGCGCCTGCGAGTTGTTCACAGCCAGCTTGACGCTGTCATCGAGCGTCAGGACGCGCTCAGGGATCAGCTCGGCGGCACACACGCCGAGCAATCCCATGGAAAGTAAAGCCGTCATTCCCGCGAAAGCCCGCCCAGTCGTGTGGAGGGCGGGAATCCAGCAATGGCCGGAACTGGATCCCCGCTTACGACCGCGGGGATGACAGTTTAACGAGCGGTGAGGCGTTTGAGCTGGGTGATTTGTTGTCTGACGCGGCGTGGCGATGTACCCCCCTCGGAATTTTTCACGTTCACCACTTGTTCGATGGTCGTCCGTTTCAAGGCGCCCGCGTCGAAGGACGTGTCAAAGCGCTTCAACTCATCCAGGGTCAATTCATCCAGGCGGATGTGCTGGGTCTCGCAGTAGGCGACGATGCGCTTGACGACCCCGTGTGCTTTTCGAAACGGCGCGCCTTTTTCGGTGAGCGTGTCCGCGAGCTCGGTGGCAGCAAGAAATCCTCGATCGCACAGCGTGCGCATGCGGTCCGCGCGGAGCGTCATGGTCGCCAGCATCGGCCCCGCAACCGAAAGGCAGCCTTGAAGGGTGTCGACCGTATCAAAGAACGGCGGCTTGTCTTCCTGCAAATCACGATTGTAGGAAAGCGGTAGCCCCTTGAGCACCGTCAGAAGCGCGATCAGGTTGCCGTAGATGCGCCCGGTCTCGCCGCGCAGGATTTCCGCCACGTCCGGGTTGCGCTTCTGCGGCATGATCGAGGAACCGGAGGTGAACTCGGTCTGCAGGCGGATGATGTTGAACTCCGGGCTGGACCAGAGAATCAGTTCCTCCGCCAGGCGCGACAGGTGCATCATCACCAGGGATGCGGCGGCGATGAATTCCACCAGGAAATCGCGGTCCGATACCGTGTCGATGGAATTGGCGGTGATCCGGGTGAAACCCAGCTGACGGGCCACGAAGCGCCGGTCGATCGGAAACGATGTTCCCGCCAGGGCGGCGCACCCCAGCGGCATTTCCGCCGCGCGCTTCCAGCAATCAGCCAATCGGCCCTTGTCGCGCTCGAGCATCCACGCGTAGGCCAGGATGTGATGACTAAATAGGATAGGTTGAGCATGCTGGAGATGGGTGAAGCCGGGCATGATCACGTCCAGGTTGGTCTCCGCCCCTCCAATGATGGCTTTTTGCAGGCGTACGATCTCCTGGAT
>MGUR01000052.1:42801-53311 GCA_001800075.1 Elusimicrobia bacterium RIFCSPLOWO2_01_FULL_59_12 | reverse complement strand
TGCGCGCCGTATGCAGCTTGCCGCCCACCGGCCCAATACGCCGGATCAAGTCGCGCTCGATGGCGTAATGAATGTCTTCTTCCGGGGGAAGCCGCTTGCCGCGCGCGATGTCCCGCGCGATCGCTTCCAGCCCCCGGATGATGCGTTGGGCATCCCGGGATGGAATGATGCGGCACTTGGACAGCATCCGCGCGTGCGCGATGCTCCCCTGGATGTCATAGGGCGCCAGCCGGATATCAAACGCCAGCGAGGCGATAAACGCTTGGGGATCCATAAATTTCCTGTGCTACAGTGCTAGGGTGCTACAGTAACACAGTAGCACGGTAGCACGCCGTTAGGGCTTCCGAGCCTGTAGCAAAGCCTGCACTTTGATCGGAAGCCCGTACAAGTTGATAAAGCCTTCCGCATCGCGCTGGTTGTAAATAGTGTCGGCTCCGAACGTAGCCAGTTCCTCCCAGTATAACGAATGGGGCGATTTGCGGCCGTCGATCGAAACATGCCCTTTGAAAAGTTTCAAGCGCACCGACCCCGTGACGGATTGCTGGGTTTTGTCCACAAAAGCGGACAGGGCTTCCCGTAGCGGCGTGAACCAGAGCCCGTTGTAAATCAGTTCCCCCATTTTGGGCGCGATCAGCAGCTTGGCGTGGAAAGTGTCCCGATCCAATGCCAGCGATTCCAGTTCCCTGTGCGCGGCATACAGCAGGGTCGCTCCCGGACACTCATAAACACCCCGGGATTTCATCCCCACCAGCCGGTTTTCCACCATGTCCACCCGGCCGACACCGTGCCGTCCGCCGATCGTGTTCAAGGTCTCCACCAGCCTGACAGGATCCAGCCGTTTGCCGTTGACTTGTACCGGCACCCCTTTTTCAAAATCAATCCGGACGATTTCCGGTTTGTTGGGCGCCTTTTCCGGGTTCCGGGTCAAAACAAACATATCCGCGTTGGGGGGGGCGTCGGGATCCTCCAAGACCCCCCCTTCAAAACTCATGTGCCAGAGGTTCCGGTCCGAGGAATAGGGTTTGGTCTTGGTGACAGGCACCGGGATGTCATGCTGAACGGCGTAATCGATCTCATCCTCCCGGGACCTCAGCTCCCATTCCCGCCAAGGCGCGATGACCTTCACGTGCGGCATTAGGGCTTTAAACGTCAGTTCAAAGCGGACCTGATCGTTCCCTTTGCCGGTGGCGCCGTGGCAAACGGCGTCGGCCCCCTCCTTTTTGGCGATTTCTACGACTTTTTTGGCGATGATCGGGCGGGCCAGGGAGGTGCCCAGAAGGTACCTTCCCTCGTAAATAGCCTGGGCCTGCAGGGCAGGCCAAATGTAGTCGGTAACAAATTCCTTCCGGGCGTCGATCAGATAGGCCTTGGAAGCCCCGGTTTTGAGGGCTTTTTCCTTGAGGCCCCTGGTTTCTGAAGCCTGGCCAACATCGACGGCGCAAGCGATCACCTCGCAGTGGTATCGTTCCTTCACCCACCGCAAAATAACGGAGGTGTCGAGCCCTCCGGAATAGGCCACAACGACTTTTTTGATGGTCACGGGAATCCTTGAATTGAGCGCCACACAAACGGCGCTCACCCGCCAGCTGTGTGGCGGGTGGTTTACGACGAAGGCGGGATTATAAATCTTTCTGATTTATAGAGTCAAACCTGCTTATTGGAGAATGCATTTGAGGACCCGGAGGGCAAACTGTAATTCGGAATTTGACATCGCCAAGGGCGGAAGGAAGCGGAGGACATTACCCTGCGTGCAGTTAATAAGAAGTCCCTGTTCCCGGGCGGCTTGAACAAAAGGGGCGCCGGGCACGGTCAGCTCGATCCCGATCATAAAGCCCACCCCCCGGACTTCTTTGACCGATTCATGGTTCGCGACCAGATTGCGAAGCGCTTCCAACAGCAGATCCCCTTGGGCCTGAACATTTTTGATCAGTCGCGGAGTGAGGAGCTTTAAAACGGCCAATGCCGCCGCGGCGCAGACCGGGTTGCCGCCAAAGGTGGTGCCATGGTCGCCCGGACCTAAAAGGTCCGCGTGCTTAGCGGTCGCCAGCGTCGCAGCGATCGGCATCCCGCCGCCAAGGCCCTTGGCCAGGGTCAGAACATCCGGCTCAATGCCGTAATAATGGTAAGCGAAGAGATGGCCCATCCGGCCAAGGCCGCACTGGACTTCATCAAACATCAGCAGCAAGTCGGATTGCCTGGCGAAGTTTTTAAGCCCTCCGAGAAATTCCTTTCGCGCCGCATAGATGCCTCCCTCTCCCTGGATCGGTTCGATCAGGATCGCGGTGGTTTTGGCGTTGATCAGGCGTTCCACGGAGCGCAGATCGTTCAGTTTGGCCACGACAAAGCCTTCCGGCAGAGGGCCGAAACCTTCGTGAAACTTGGGCTGGGCGGTTGCGGCCAGCGCGCCCAGGGTCCGGCCGTGGAACGAATTTTCAAAGACGATGATCTCGTGGCGGCCGCCCTGTTTCCAGCCATGGCGCCGCGCGAGTTTGATCGCGCATTCGTTCGCTTCGGAACCGGAATTGGAGAAAAACACCTTATCCGCGAAGGACCGTTTGCAGAGTTGTTCCGCCAGGCGCGCGGCAGGCTCGGTGTAATACAGGTTGGACGCATGCAGGAGCTTGCCCGCCTGCGCCCGGATCGCCGCGACGACGGAGGGCATCGCATGCCCCACGCCGGAAACGGCCAGCCCGGAGAAGAAATCGAGATACTTCTTCCCGTGATCATCCCACACCCAGCTGCCTTTGGCGCGCTGGATCGCCAGGGGGTAGCGCTTGTAGGTGTTGAAGATGTGCTGATCCGTCAGTTTTTTGATGTCCATGTCAGGCGGCCTGTCCCGTAAAACGCGTGACGGCGCTTGCCGTCTCGTCCGACGTCAACAAATACTTAATATTCTTGGTGATGTCCACCGAGCCAACGCCCTTCTCCACCGCGTCCAGGGAAGCGCGCGCTTTCACAAGCATCCCCCCGGTAATGACCCCGGACCCAATCAGGTTCTCTGACAAAGGCCGGTCGATCGTCGGGATCTGCTTTCCAGCTGAATCGAGAACCCCACCCGAATCCGTTAAAAAGACAAGCCGTTGCGCCCGGCAAGCCAGCGCCAGAGCGAGCGCAAAATCATCCGCATTGATGTTGAGTGACCGGCCCACCGAGTCCACGGCCACGGAATAAAACACGGGCAGCGGCGGCCGCGCCAATAGCCTTCCAAAAACAGGAAGGTCCACATGTTCCGGTTTACCTACGCGTCCGAGATCTGGAATAGGTCGCGCGCTTAGCACACGGTCGCTCTTGCCGGAATAGCCCTCTGCCCGAACTCCGAAACCCTCCAACTCCCTGACAATTTCCCTATTGAGCCTCGCTAAAACGTCTTCAACGACATCCATCGTTGCCTCGTCAGTCACCCGCAAGCCATCCACGAACCGCGCCTGGATTCCCTTTTGATCGAGGGCACGGGTGATTTCCTTCCCCCCGCCATGCACGAGCACGACTTTCACTTTCTTGGAGAGAGCGGCAATGTCCTTTAAGAAATCCCTCCGGTGCGCAGGATCTTCCAGAAGACTGCCGCCGTATTTGATGACGATGACGTTAGGATCCAGCATATTCAAAAAACGACAGCCGCGAGTCGCCGTAGCGTTCCTGGCGGACCATCCGCCAGCGCGGGTCCCGCACCGGCGGTTCTTTGGCGTGGTGCTGGCCGATGACCCACCCGCCGGCTTTTAAAATCTGCGCGCGCGCGATGGCGTCCAGCGTCGGCCCGGTCAGGGACAGCGCGTTCCATTGGGCGTCGTGATAGGGCGGGCCCATAAAAATGAGATCGAATGGCCCTCCCAGATGCGCCAGCTGTTTGGTCGCGTCCGCCCGCACAACCCGCGCTCGATCATAGAGCTGGAGCCTTGAAAGATTCTGGCGTACAACACTCAGGCTGCGCGGATCCAGATCGACAAAGGTGGCGTACGCCGCGCCCCGGGACAACGCTTCGATGCCCACGGACCCCGAGCCGGCATACAGATCGAGAAATTGGCAATCCGGGAGCCGGAGCCGCAGGATGTCGAACAGGGATTTCTTGATGCGCCCCAGCATCGGTCGGATGCCGATCGAGACCGCTGGACTTTTCAAGGATCGGCGTTTCGCGCTGCCGCCAATGATTCTCATAAATTTATCGTGGAAAGGCGGCGGCGTTGCCGCCGTCCACCGGGATCACCGTGCCGGTTGTTTTCTCAGCCTGCGCCAGCCAAACGAAAGCGCCGGCGACATCTTCGGGAAAGACCTCTTTCCGCAGTAAATTACCGGACACATACTGGTCCACCGTAAGGCCCCGCGCTCGCGCGCGCTTCTCCAACAACCCGTCCGCGTAAAGTCCCGTCCGTACACGATCCGCATTCACGGCGTTCGAGCGGATGCCCTCCGGTCCCAACTCGACGGCGTACTGCTTCATCAAAGCGATCACGCCCGCTTTCGGCAGCGTGTACGGGCCGAAGCCCGCGCCCGGATTAAACGTACTCTTGGACGCATTGAAGAGCAGGGCCCCGCCCAGGCCTTGCCTTCGAAAAACCGCGACGGCCGCCTTCGCCACAGTCTGATGCGCGAAGAAATTGATCTCGAAACTTTTTCTTAAAACTTCTTCGGATAGATCCGCGATGTCTCCGGTCGGCGCGATGCCGGCGTTCGACACCACGATGTCCACGCCTCCGTATGTCACGGAGCACCGGTCAAAGGAATCGCGGACCTGCCGCTCGCTCGTCACGTCGCACACCGCCCAGGCGATCGGATGTTTCCCACCCAAACTTTCGATGGTCTTTTTCAACGCGGCGGCATCGCGGTCCGTCAAAAACAGATGAGCGCCCAACGCGCCGAACGCGTCCGCGGTCGCCCGGCCGATTCCGGACGCGGCCCCGGAAATCCAGACGATCTTTCGGCTGAAAGGTCTTTCCTCCGTCTTCCCCAGCTTCGCCTGCTCCAGCGACCAATATTCCATGTCGAAAATATCACCCTCCGGCAACGACTGGTAGCGGCCGGCGCGGTACGCTTTCTCCATAATGCCGATCGTGGCTTCGTAAATATCCAGGGCCGCGTCCGCCGCTTTGGCGTCCTGCGCCGCGGCAAACAGTCCCGCGCCAGGCGCCAGGATCACGCGCGGAAAGGGATCGAGCGGCTTCTTTTTGACCTTCTTGAGCCTGCACTGCCGGACAAAATAGTTTTGATAATCGCGCTTGAATTTTTCCACCGCCGACCGCACGGCCTTCCGGTAGGCCGGCTCGGTCAAAAAAGGCGGCAGGAGCATGGGCCGGGGCTTGGTGCGGATCACATGATCGGGCGTCGCCGGGCCGCTTTGCGACCAGACCGCGCTTTGCCGGCTGTTCACGAACTGAAGGATCGATGGTGTGGACCGGCGGCGGATAATCAGGGGAACCTGCCCGCGTAAGATATTGGCCGCCTGTTCGACCTGCCCTGGGGAAACGGGCGGGCCTTTATAGGCCGCCTTCCAGGAAATGGGACGAGATTTGGCGAGCCTTTTCTCTGCGCTGTCGACCCACCGGGTCATCCGCGCATAGCTCTCTTTGGCCGTCTGTCCGAACGTAAAAATGCCGTGCTTCAGCAGGAGAAGCCCCTCGACGCGCGGGTCCTTTTCATAGATCTCCGCCGCCAGCCTAGCCAGGGCGAATCCCGGCATGATGTACGGCACGATGCCGAGCCGGCCGTCCACCCAATCCCGCGCGCGCTTCTCCGCGTCCGGCTGGTCGACCAGCGAGAGCACGGCATTCGCGTGGGTATGATCGACAAACTTGTGCGGCAGGAACGCGTGCAGAAGCGTCTCCACCGAAGGGTTCGGGCCGGAGCTGTCCGGCATATGGATCCGCAGCTGGTTGACCATCTCCTCATCGGACAGCTCCGGGAGAGGCCGCAGCCGGCGCAGCGCATCCAAGCGGATCGCGGGATGGCCCTCCGGTCCGATCGTGTCGAGGTTCCAGCCGGATCCTTTCACGCAGAGCACTGAAACCGCTTCACCGATGGCCGACCGAAGGGTTGTTTTGACTGAGGTATTTCCACCGCCGTGCAAAACCAACGCCGGGTCCTGCCCGATGAGGCGAGCGGAGTAAGTCCTGAGCGCCAGGTCTTCTCCCCAATGAGCGTAGATTTTTAGAAAGGATTTAGCTTCAGCGTCACGCCAGTGATTCTTCATAAAGAAAAACCCCACTTTGCAGCGGGGCTTTTAAAAATTAGGGAGTTGCTGGACCGGATGGGACTTGAACCCACAACCTTCTCCATGCCATGGAGACGATCTCCCAATTGATCTACCGGCCCAGCAACTCCCCTCACCCGTTTGAGACTTCCCGCCACTGAATCTCTGGCGCGGAACCCTCAGCCTGTCGCCGGACGTCTGGCGACCGATCTCCCAATTGATCTACCAGCCCGTAAATTCGTTGTGAAACAGCTATTAAAGTAGCAAATTCCAGGAGGGCAGAGATAGGTCAGGCGGAACGCTTAAAAAGCGTGGTTTTCTGTAAAAGTCGGTTTGGCCTTATTAGCTTCCGTCCTATCCAAACACCCGAAACAATCACGGAAAAAACACCACCCAGCAACACCAGATTTACCCAGGGATGTCCCTTTATGCCATTTGATCGCTCGACGGACTTGGTTGACGGAGGGATGTCGTACTGCAAAACAAAAGAGTACCCTCCCCCGATCCCGGGGCCGCCCAAAATAGGAGGAAACGCGTCAGGAATTATTCGGGCAAGCCTCGCCCCTCTTCTCAGATGAACCCCAGGCGCAGGCTCACTGATGACATACCCCCCTTGGTCATACGGTTTAAAAAGGACCCGAAAGATGTGCTGGTAAGTCTCGGGGGTCAGATGTTCTGGAGAATTAGTTTTCCCCGCCAGAAGCTGAATCTCGTTGAGGAGTCTTTCCGCGGCACTGGAAGCCAAGTCACCTACCGCAACATCACCAGCCGGGTAAGCTACAATTTTTGACAGGACTTCAGGAGTTTCAATCTCTACCCGGCTCGCAATAAGCGTCTTCAGAATCGGCAACGCCAGGGCTCGATCAGCGTATTCCTCGATAGGCATAGCGGGATATTTTTGAGAGAACGTCGAAAAACGCACAGGGTTGCTGTATGCAAAAAGGCGTCGAATCCCCAAGAGCTGCGCCATCTCCACCGTCCTATCCAGGAGCGCTTCGACCATGGCCGAAGTGCCATCGCTCAGGTCATAATCAAATGCCATCACCCAATAATCAGCGATGTGTTCCTCCTCAGCTGGAGACGAGTCATATGGGGTATGCCATACGGTCATCCCACGCATCTTATCCGGAAGAACATTCACAAGGAGACCCCGGCCAAACGCGGGGAAAACGACCCCCTCGATATGGCCTGAGGGACCCCGGGCCACCCTTGTCCAAGGTGTGTTCCTAACCGCACGACGGATGAAGCGTTTAAGGAGTTTTGGGTTGCTCTGATATCTTTCGAGTAAACGGATCTGATTTTCCGTAAGCAGCCCTCTTCCCGCCAATTGCTCGTAAAACCGAACAACGACATCATAGATTTGGTCAATCGTAGTTTCGGAGGTGTCCGCAATATCAAAATTCATCGTCCGGCTGCGCTGCATTCCACCCCCATCTTTCCAAGTCACTTCATAAGGCCTGCTGAACAAATGATGGCGTCGCTGCAGCTGACGCTGTTTCTTCCGGTCACGATAAAACCGGTCGTACGATGGGCGCAGTTTGATCCTGCTTCCCGCAGAAACAACAACCGCAACGACGGCAAAAAATCCGCTCCAGACCATAGAGATGGGAGCATCTGATATCACAGGAGCGAGCCGAGACAAACCATAGGCCGCGCCCGTGCCAGCCACGAGCCAGCCGACCAACCGAACGGTCGCGCTCCGGTTCATGTGGCTGCCGAACGTCGCGGCCAGCGAACTCAAGGCCTGTGCTTCCAAAGGTGAGACTACGGATTGAACTTTGGAACGGGTAGGCGCGACTGCATGACAGCTGGCAGCTACAGGGTCTGCCAGAAGACAAGGGATGAGAAAAAGCGTAATAGCCCGAACACGTAATAGACTCATGAACAACTTAATTCTACGGTATAAAGGCGGGACTAAGAATAGGTCAAGCGGGCAATAATTCCAGCCAGTGGGCCCAGGCGAACGCTGGGCCTACATCTGCATGCGCAGTGGTTTTTCTAACCCGTGCGCGGAGAGCAACTCCTCCTGATCGAATATCTGCGGCACTTTTCCCTCTCCGACGATCCGCCCGCCATCCAGGAGAATGGCCCGGTGGCACACATCCAGGACCAAGTCCAGGTCGTGCGTGGCGATCAATTGAGATTGCGGCAGGGTCTTGAGCAGTTCAATGAGCTGGCGCCGGCTGCGCGGATCCAGCCCGCTGGAGGGTTCGTCAAAAGCGAGAATCCGGGGCGCCATGGCCAGGACCGTGGCCAGCGCGACTTTTTTCCGCTGTCCCATGCTGAGGTGGTGCGGCGTCAAAGCCTCGGAACCTTCCATGCCGATCTGCCGAAGGGCCTTCTGCACGCGTTCCCGCACCTCGGTCTCCGAATAGCCCAGATTCACCGGGCCGAAAGCCACATCCTCAAAGACCGTCGGCATAAAGAGTTGATCGTTGGGGTCCTGAAAAACAAGCCCCACATGCCTGCGCGCGGCGGCCAGCGTGCGGCCGTTCAGCCGCTCGCCCAGGATATCGATCTCCCCCTCGCCTTGAAATGTTCCGTTGAGATGAAAAAACAAAGTGGATTTTCCCGCGCCGTTGGGGCCGATCACCGCCAAGCGCTCCCCCTCCAGGAGATTGAATGCGACGTTCTCCAGCGCGCGGGTTCCGTCCGGATACCGGTACGACACACGCCGGACGTCCAGGACAGACTTCATGAAAACCGTCCCCAGCGAACCGCCGCCAGCAGCAGGAGACCGCCGCACACAAAAATAGCGTCGCTGAAACCAAAATGCAGCAGCCGGACTCCGGCCGCCCCGCTGGAAAATCCCCGCGCCTGCATCGCGGCGAAAACGCGCTCGGCGCGCTCGTAGGACCGGATAAAAAGCGCGGCCAGGATGTTTCCCAGGTGAGCCCACTGCCGCAGCCAGAACCGCCCGAAGTACCGCGCCGCCCAGGCCCGCTCCAGATGCACGGCGTCCTCATACAGCACGCCGCCGTAACGGTAAAGAAAAGCCAGGAACATGACCAGGAGCCGTGGAAGATGCAGCTGCTCCAGCGCCCGGAGCAAATCAGGGAAAGGCGTCGTCAGCATCAAGAGCGACATCGCGGCGATGGAGCACATCGCCTTCCCAAGCATCCCCAGCCATTCTTGATGGGAGAGATGGGAAAACAATGCGGAGACCCCCATCAAAAGAGCGAAGGGCATTATCGTTAAGAAGCGGACCGCCAACAGACGGAGCCGGACGCCGGAAAGCGCCGCGGCGATGAGGATCAACGCCGGGTACCCGGCCGCCTGGACGGGCGTGAAGCGCGGCGTGAGCAGGACGACGGCGATGAAGAGCAGCCCGACGAACAGCTTGCTGCGCGGATCAAGATGATGCGCCGGCGTTATCTGGTGACGGTAGCTGTCATGCCATTGGTGGGTCATTTTAGTCCGAGCAACTTCTGCACGGGATCGGGCGCTTCGGATGCGAAGCGCGCCGCGGCAAACAGGATGGCCAGAAGAATCATCCAGACCATCCCGTCTTTCAACGTGAACCGGCTTTGATCCAGGCGAACCAGATCGGGGCGCGAGGCCGATAACGCTTGGAGAACCGTACCGGTGACAATCCCTTCCAGCAGCCCGACCAGCGCATGAATTCCGACGATCAGGGAGAGACCCGCCGACCAGGACACCACCTGGGACAGACACAGCTGGACCGCGCAACAGCCCGCGGCGAGGACCATGCTCAGCCATCCGGATAAAAAACCCGACCAGAAAACGCGCCGCTCGCCATGCAGCCCTCCCATCGCCGTTCGGTAGAATAAGGAGCCGCCCATCGACCCGACAACGCCCATATTTAAAATATTCGCTCCCAGCGCCGCCGCGCCGCCGTCCTGAAAGAGAAAACACTGAACGATCAGGACCACGCTCATCACCACCAGCCCCGCCCACGGGCCCAGCAAAGCGCCCGCCAGCCCGCCTCCAAGAAAATGCCCTGAGGTCCCGCCGGCCACAGGAATATTGATCATCTGACCCGCAAAGATAAACGCCGCCAGGACACCCATGAGCGGGATCGCTTTTTCCTCAAAAGCCGCGGAGACCCGCCGCAGTCCGAGCGCCAGCAGAGACCCGCTGACAACATCCAGGCTGACCCACACGCGCGGGGTCAAGAAACCATCGGGTATGTGCATGGATTTAGATTGTACTACTGAGAGGAGGCGCTCAGGGGCCCAACCACCAGCGAACTGACGATCGTCGTTCCCACTTTTTTCGTGCGTTTGTTCGCGGGATCGCGGACCGGTTTATCGTCGACGGAAAAAAGGTATGAATATTCTCCGGGCTCAAGAACGGCCATGTATTTCC
>MGUR01000052.1:41732-42754 GCA_001800075.1 Elusimicrobia bacterium RIFCSPLOWO2_01_FULL_59_12 | reverse complement strand
GTGAAGTCCGCCCGGATCATGACTTTTTTGGGACGCGAGTTGCGGTAGGTGAAAAGGATTTTCCGGGCGCCTGAGGCGTCGGGCTTCAAAGAAACATCCGTGGCGGCGGGGGCCGGCGCGCTGACGGCGGACCCCGCCGCCGGCGGCGCGCCGGCGACGGTCGGAGCCGCGCCGGAGCCCGATGGGATCAGGCGCGGCACGAAAGGGTTCTTTTTGGAACCCAGGCGAAAAACGAGAAAAAGCACGCTGACCGCGATGAGCGCAAGATCGGCAAGGATGAAAACGATCAGAAAAAACTTTTTCATTTGGCCGGGCCTGTACCGGGTGGCGGGGCCGTGGGCGGCGCGTCTGCGGCCGGGGGCGTTTTTGCGGGAGGCGCTGCCTGTTTAGAAGATCTGGAGAGAGCGCCGCCCAGCACTCCGACCCCCCCCTTACTGGACGACAAACCGGAGGGCGAGGACGTGTGGGATGAAACCGGAGTTGGCGCGGAAGCGGGTGCGGGGGCAGGCGATGCCTTCGCCTGCGGGCCAGGGGACGCGCCCAAGCTTCTTTGCAGGAGGTCGACCTGCTGCGTCACGTTGCCGATAATTTTTAAAAGCTTGTCGATGGTCTCCGGCGTGAGCGGGGCGCCGGCCGCCGTCATCGTGGATTGGCGCTGGAGCACGGATTGCATGTCGTTGAGTTTTTGGGACATCCCATCGAGGCGATCCGCCATTTCTTTGCCGATGGCCGTGGGAGGAGGCGTCGGAGCGGCGAACGGAGGATAGGATTCGGAGGACTCGGAGCTTGAGGGATTGAACAACCCGTCCCCTTCGGGCGGGGCCGCAAACTCATCGAGCCCCCCCTCCGAAGGGGTCGTTTTCTTGAACAGCTTGCCCATGGCCCAGAAGAAAAACGCGATTCCCACCAGGATCGTTCCGATGGGAATCAACACGGCAGGATCCTTAAAATGACTCACCATAGACGAAAGTCATCATACAAAATGTTTTTTGTAGTAAAATCCGAATTCACTTTCTTATCAG
>MGUR01000052.1:29582-41712 GCA_001800075.1 Elusimicrobia bacterium RIFCSPLOWO2_01_FULL_59_12 | reverse complement strand
ACTCAGTGGCGGTGAATTGGTAGACGCGCGGGACTCAAAAAGCGATGTGTTAGAATAAAGCAGGAGCTTATCTGAGCACTAAGCCGAGGATAGAGAAATGGGTCCTGTCCGCTCATGCGGCATCGAGGATGGCGGAGCGAAAGGTCACTGTCGTTGAGATTGAGAAAACCATCCGAGACCCCGATTGGTCAGCTCAGCAAGGCCCCAAGTGGATCCTAGCGAAACATTTTGAGGAACGAAAAGATAATCTGCTGGCAGCGGTTGTGCTTGAAAAGGAGGAGACAAACTTATGGGTCGTTCTCACCGTCCTGGTTCATTTCGAAGTAAGAAGGGCGTAAGCCAATACCCTGAAGTTTACATCGACAAAGAGGCTGACTTCGCATCCATTAAGATCGCTCCCGGGGTGGAAGACCGCTCCTATGTGAAGGGTGGGTTCGTTGTTTGCGAGGACCAGAAGGGCCGAATCATAGAGATTCAGCTTTTAAACTTGAAAGCTTTGCTGTCTTCTCGGAAACGCTTGGCCGCGTAACACGCAAATCCAAGAAATTAAGATGGCGCAGTCATTGTAATTTTCGGCCCCGTGGTGGAATTGGTAGACGCGCGGGACTCAAAATCCCGTGTCCGCAAGGGCATGTCGGTTCGAGTCCGACCGGGGCCAGCCTTCGCCTGCTGCGCAGGCTACGGCTGGCAAGCCACCCAGAAAATGGGCGAAGGTTGCCCGCCGTAGCAGCGCGGTAGCATGTCATGCGAAGGCGGGCTTTTAAAATGATGGAATGAAAGCCTCTTTTCAACGTTCGCTTCTCCGCTGGTATCGCACCCACAAGCGTGATCTCCCGTGGCGCCGGACACGCGATCCCTACCGCATCCTGGTGTCGGAGATTATGCTTCAGCAGACGCAGGTCGACACCGTCATTCCATATTACGGCCGGTTTCTCAAAGCGTTTCCCACCTTCAAGGCGCTGGCGAAAGCTCCGCTGGGCAGGGTTTTAAAACTCTGGGAGGGGTTGGGATATTATTCCCGTGCGCGCCATCTTCATGCCCTGGCCAAAACAGTCCAGCGCGACCACCGGGGCGAACTACCGAACGATCCGGAAGCGCTGCGCGCGCTGCCCGGTATCGGCCCCTACACCGCGGGGGCGATATTAAGCATCGCTTTCGGCAAAAACCACGCCGTCCTGGACGGCAACGTCGAGCGCGTCCTGGCGCGGCATTTTGGCTGGACGCATGATCTGCGGACCAGCCAGGCGCACAAAAAGGTCTGGACGGTCGCGGAATCCCTGGTATCGAAGGGAAAGGCGGGCGATTACAACCAAGCGGTCATGGAACTTGGCGCGTTGATCTGCGCGCCGCACGCGCCGCGCTGCGAGGCGTGCCCCGTCCGTTCCGATTGCCGCGCTCGAAAATTAAACATGATCGACCGCATTCCTTTTAAACGCAGAACCCAGACGCTCCCGCATTATCAGATCGGGGCCGGCGTGATCTGGAAAGACGACAAACTGCTGATCAGCCAGCGACCCTTGAACGGGCTTTTGGGAGGGCTCTGGGAATTCCCGGGAGGGAAACGAAAGCCTTCAGAAAGCATGGCGGCGTGCGTGGCGCGGGAAGTGTTGGAAGAATTGGGAATCCGCGTCTCGGTGGGGCCGAAAGTCGCCGAAGTGGACCATGCCTACAGCCATTTTAAAATCACGCTGCATGCCCACCGCTGCCGCTATCTCTCCGGCACCCCCCGACCCCTCGGCTGCCGGGCCTGGCGCTGGGTAACATCCTCGCAGCTGAAAAACTTTGCCTTTCCCGCTGCGAACCGACCCATCCTTCGACACCTGCGGCGCCAAACTTCCGGAACGTAAATCCCTCCGATAAATCAGACATGTTTCGCCAGGCCCAGGTTTTTTGTGGGCTTATTGGACGGACATTTTAAGACCATCGCCCTATGGCTTCTCCGGCGCGGGTGCGCTATGCTTTAGACGTTAAATTCACATTCCGGGAGGGGATTGTGAGACCATTGCGCTGCGCATCAACCGCTGTTGTTGTGCTGTTCCTGTCGGGAGCCATCGGCCTGGCGTTGGCGGGCTCAAAACCCGCCCCGTTCCTGTCCCCTTTCAAAATCCGCCTCTCCAGCGAATGGGGAGAAATCACCCAATTCTTCATCCCCGCGTCTCCGAGTTCCAGAAAACGACCCGACTTCATCCTTATTCAAGACATCCATTCGAACCAGTCTGCCCAATTCGCTATCTCCCAGCTTTTAAAGCAGATTCAAAATCAAGGCCTGCTTCCAGGCCGTATCGCCGTGGAAGGAGCCGTGGGCCCTGTGCCGCTTCAAGCACTCCAGCAACTCAACAACCCCAAAACCCGCATGAAGGCGGCGAACCACCTCGTTTCCCGGGGGAAAATCACCGGCGCGGCTCATTTCGTGATTGCCGAAGGGAAAGGCGAATTGATCGGCGTGGAATCCGATGTCCTTCACAAAACGTCAGTCGAGATGTTTCGACGTTCGTATGCGGCGCGGCATGGGTTGAACCAGGAACTGGACAAGCTCAACGCCGCCCTGAGCCTGCTGAAAACCGATTCCGTGATTCCGGCGCCTGTCTCCCTCTTGAGCCAAGACAGCCGCGTGATCCGTCATCTCATCAACCACCAGCTGGTGCCCAGCGAGACGCACGAAGCGATCAACCGGGCCGTGCTTGCGGTCGATCACCTCAAGCGTGTTCTGCCCCAAACGAGCGATTATCTTCTCGAGGCGGTCTCCGCTGCGGTGAACTTCTATGCTCTGGCTCTCTTAAGGGACGAGGCGCTGCTCGCAGGGTCGTTGGACTTGCGCCGGCGTGACGCCCAAAGGACGACGGTGATCGTGGCCGGCGGGTTCCATACGCCCGGCCTGGTTCAGCGCTTGAACGAGCAGGGCTACAGTTATGTGGTCATCACCCCGCGCATCGAGAGGCAGACCCGGGCGGGAGAACGTCTCTACGTGTCGCGCGTCCTGGGACAGTCCTTGACGGCCGAGCCGGCCTTTGAGCCCGCGCTCAACGCGCGGGTGAAAAATGCCGAGATTTGGACCCTGGCGGCGAGGCTTCATCAAAAGATTGGCCGTCTTCAGTTTTCAACGTCGCCCGGCGATGATATTTTCGCGGCGATGGACCTTCCCTGGATCCAACCCTCCATCCGGCTGGCCCTGACTGAACAGCGCTTGCGGATCTTTGCGCCCGCCCTGACGGCTGCCAACGACCTGCAGGAGTCTTGGGTTTTTTAATCCCACCCTCTCGTCATTCCCGCGAAAGCGCGCACGCCACACTTCCGGCGCGCCCGCCCAGTCGTGTGGAGGGCGGGAATCCAGTTACGGTAATTTCTGGATCCCCGCTAACTACATGCGGGGATGACGGAGTGAGTTAGTTGACGAGGTTGAGCTCGAAGCGTTCGAGGGGATGCCGCGTGATCGCATAGGGGAGGATTCCCCAGCAGGATGCGTAAAAACCCGCCGAGGCAGGAATATCCATCACCCGAAGCGGGATTCGGCTGTTAAATTCCCAGGCCGCAACCGGCGCGAAGCGCTCTGGATTTTTGATATTCCACCAGGATGATTTGCGGAAACGCGAACGCAGGAATAAACTTCCACGCGGGAATGATTGGAATGGAAAGACATTCTCCCACCCCAAGCGCAGAATATACGGCTGCGATCCATCAAAGGTGTCCGCCAAGTAATACCAATGATTCGGTGGCCGGGGCGATAACTTTTGAAATTGTGCCTGCTGTGTTTCAAGCACTTGGGTAAGCGGAAGGATCGTCCCCGCCTGCGCGTAATCCACATAAGCGAGCGCCGCCCCCATCAGCGCCGTCATTCCCCACGCCCATCGCCATAACCACACCCGGCCGGAGTCTTCCACCCATCGCCGGAACACCCAACAGACCGGCGGCAGGATGATCAGCAAATACCGTGCCGCTGTCCAAGGCATCACGATGATCAGCTCCAGCAAACCCACGACCAGCCAGATAAGCAAATACCGCTGAGGCTTTGATGAACGCGGTGACGTTTCGCGCAGTAGATGAATCATAAACGCCAGCGTTGAACCGATAAAGAAGGCGAGTTGCGCGCTTTGCAAGCGATTGAATCCGCCGATCCGAGAGGAAAACGCGACATACAGAAGCCCGGCAACCGCCAGCCAGATGCCGAACGTCCGCGCGTCGCGCTTACACAAAAAAGACGGCGCCCAGAAAAGGAACACGGTCGTTCCGCCCAGGAAGCTGGCCACTGAAATGATCTTGTCGAAATAAAAGTTCTGGAGCCAGGTCCCCACCGATCCTCCCATCCACAAAAACACGATCCAAAGAATCAGGCAGAACCCCCAACATGCCCGCGCCGTTACGGCCTGGTGACGGCGCGCGGGTTCTTTCCACCAAAAATAAGATCCCAGGACAAATAGACCGAGAGTGCCCAGACCCAGCAGTGTTGCGGGATGAAAACCCCGGGAAAACGTAGCGATAAAATGCATCTGGCCGTACGTCATGATTCCCCAAACACCCCAGAGCAGGAAAATAATCGCACACACGCCGAAAGCCGCCAGCGTGCCGGTGATTGAACATCTCTCCCGATGCAGAGCGTGCCAGACGAGGGCGACCGGCAGGATCAAGGCGCCCGTGTATTTTGTGAGGAACGTCAGTCCCATCAGCGCCCCGCTGAACCACAAAAGCCCCATCCGTTTCTCTTCATGACCGATGATGAAGCACGCCAGGGCCGCCAGAAAAAAAGCCAGCAGCGCGCTGTCGATGAGCAAGGAATACGACGTGAGCCAGAACGCGGGCGTGACGGCCATCAGGCTCGCGGCGGCGAGCGGGTCGCGCACGAACCGCTTGCCAAGGAAGTACATCGCGTAGAGACTGATCAGCGGGAAAATGAGCGATGCGGTGCGCAGCTTCCACGTCTCGCCTCCCCCTATTTTCATTACGGCCGCGAGAAAATAATGGAAGAGTGGCGGGTTGACCATGCGGGGTTGTTTTCCCCGCTCCCACGCGATGTTGGCTATTCCGGCGTCATCGGAACGAAAATCGTACGGCCTGGCGGGGTGCTCCAAAATACCTTTCGCCATTGTGACGAAATAGTAATCGTCCACGAAATAAGCTCGGGTGACAAAGGGGAGGACCAAAACACCCATCAGGAGCGTGAGGAGACCCAGCGCGCGGACATGGGATCTCATGATCCTTTGAACATTTCCTCGGCGGATATAAAGCGGTAGCCCTGCTTTTCCAAGGCCTCCACCACGGCCGTCACGACCGCCAGCGTCTTTTCTCTGCGGCGGCCTCCGTCATGAAATAGGAAAACGGCCCCCGGTTTGGCGGCGGCCAGATACTCCTGGATCATCTGCTCTTGGGGCACTTTGAGATGCCAGTCCGTCCCGAACGACCAGTGAACCAGCGCGTAGCCATGTTCCTTCAAGGTGGGCAAAAGCCAAGTGCGGTTGTAGTACCCGTGCGGCATGCGGACGATTTGCGTGCGCACGCCGGCCGCGCGTTCCAGGGCCGCCTCGGTTTGCGCCAGTTCATGCGTCAGCCGTTCGGGCGCGGCGTTTTTGGCCAGACGGTAGTTGAAATGCACGTAGGTATGGTTGCCGATTTCGTGGCCCGCTTGCGCCACCTGGCGGGCGATCTCCGGATAGGTTTCCACCATCGTTCCTTCCATAAAAAACGTCGCGCGGATGTTGTGTTTTTTCAGCAAGTCCAGGATGGGAACGGTGAACCGCCCCGGGCCGTCATCGAACGTGAGCGCGATCACTTTCTCTTGGGTTTTCCCCTGCCAATAAAACTTCCCAGGCTCATACGCCGAAGCGGCGCAGCTCAGAACGCAGAGCTCAGAGAGCAGACATACAAACCTTCTTATCCATCTCTGAGTCCTGAGTGCTGAGGTCTGCATTGTTTTACAGTCTCCCGATCGTCAAATTCAGCACGCTGAGGATCAGGCCGCTCATGAGCGGCAGCCAGACATTATCATTCCACGGCAGGCGGCGGGATTCCAGCCAGGCGCCTATCAGCGCACCCAAAACGGCGACCGGCCAGGGGAGAAACCATAACGCCCAGAGCGCGGACACTCCGGCGAAGCAGGCCGATCCTTCATAGGTTTTTTCCGGGCTTCCCTTCCAGTGCCTCTTTCCCCATCGTTGACCGCCCAGAGCCGCCGCGGCATCCCCAAACGAGAGAAACCCCAAGGCGGGCAGAACGATCCGCCTGTTGGTGAAAACGAACATCGTCAGCCAGCATCCCAGAAGGGCCCAGAAGATGCCGGAGGGCTGCGTCACTTCATGGGATCGATGAATGCCGCCGAATTTGCCCAGAAGCCAGGCATTCAGTTCCGGCCGACGCAACCGCAGGAATTCAATAACGCCGACCCCCACAAGAGCGGCGAACAAGACCCCCAGCGTGAACTCCCGGGGACAGAAGGCGTACATCGCCATGTACAGGAGCGAAAGGTGGTGAAACGCCTTTCGCTTTATTTCACTGAGGAGGATGGGCATTGAGACGGTTTTGACAGCGGACCCAGAGGTGCGAACCTTCACTCCCGATCAAACGGCAAATCGACACCGTATGGACCTTGGTGCCGCGCAAGAAAGCCCCCCAGGAAACGGTTTGGGGGAACAGCACGCCCAAGAGAAAGACCAGAACCAGCGAATTGCCCAGAACAATTAAGACGGCTGAAAGAAACGTCCCGCCGGTCTTTAAATCCGGCTGATTCTGCTTCAGCGCGTACAGCGTGAGAGCCGCATGAAACGCCAGGCTTCCGCCCAATACGACAAGAAAATAATTCCAGAAATTATCCAAGGGTCGAAAGAAGTTGATCACGAAGTAGGCGCCCGTCAGAATCAATGAATAAAAGGGGACCATGTACGGCGCCAGCGCCACAAAAAGATTCGGCCTGCTCACCGTCACCGAACCGCCTTTTTTGCCCACCTGGATGTGGTGCACTTCGCCTCCCGTGACCCAGGCGGCGACGGCGTGCGTCAGCTCATGTCCAAAGACATAGGTGCGCATCGGTTTGAAAAAAACCCATTGGAACACGAGATACCCCGCAAACCCCAGGAGAAAATAAAAGGACCCTTCAGGCGCGTGCTGAAATCCCAGAACCAGCGCCCAAAGACTCCGCAGAACTCCGTAACAGACCGGTAAAAGAAGAAGCCCCACAACGGCGCGGACTAATTTCTTCTTCACGACTAGGATCGTATAATTTCGCGATTCTTACCGCAAATTGGGCGTTTTTGACAAGGAGGGTCCCAACATTTATGATAGGCCTCGTGCCCTCCAAGACCCGCATCGAAAAAGACAGCATGGGCGAACTGCCCATCCCCGCCGGCGCCTATTACGGCGTCCAGACCCAGCGCGCGGTCATTAATTTCCCCATCAGCGGCTGGAAAGCCTATCCGGAACTCATCTTGGCGACCGTCCAGATCAAGCGTGCGGCCGTGATCGCGAACATGGCCCTGAATACGATCGACCAGAAGAAGGGTCGGGCCATTCTCAGGGCGTGCGAGGAGATGATCGCCGGAAAATTCCACGACCACGTCGTGGTCGATGTGTTCCAGGCCGGCGCTGGGACCTCCTTTCACATGAACATCAACGAGATCCTGGCGAACCGCGCGATCGAGATTCTCGGTGGAAGACGCGGCGACTACAAGGTGGTCAGCCCCAACGACGATGTCAATTTCGGACAGTCCACCAATGACGTCATTCCTACCAGCCTTCGGATTTCCATCGTGATCGCCAGCAAAAACACCCTGCCCGTCATGGAAAAATTCCGCGACGCGTTCGCTAAAAAGGGCGGGGAATTTGACGGCATCGTGAAATCAGGACGGACGCACCTGCAGGATGCCGTGCCCGTTCGTCTGGGGCAGGAATTTCAAGCCTACGCGACCATCATCGACCAGCACATCATACGCTACAAGCGCGTCCTCGAAGACCTCAAAGTCCTCGGCATCGGCGGTTCCGCGACCGGGACCGGCCTCAACGCCCATCCGAAATACCGGTTCAGAGTGGCCGAGGAGTTGTCCAAAGCGCTTAAAGTCAAATTCACGATCGCCCCAGATTTATTCGCTGCCATGCAAAGCATGGCCCCGATCGTCGCCATGTCCGGGGTGCTTCGCAACTTCGCGCTCGACCTGATTAAGATCTGCAACGACCTCCGTCTCTTGAGTTCCGGCCCCCGGACGGGGCTCCACGAAATCGACCTGCCGGCCTGCCAGCCGGGCTCCTCGATCATGCCGGGCAAGGTAAACCCGGTCATGCCGGAGATGCTCACGATGATCTGCTTCCAGGTTATGGGCAACGACCAGTCAATCGCCTTTTGCTCCCAGGCAGGTCAGCTTGAATTGAACGTGATGATGCCCCTCATTATTTTCAATATCCTGATGAGCCATCGGATCTTCGAAACCGGTCTGCGGATCTTCACGGAGAAGTGCATCCGCGGGATCAAGGCCAATGCCGATCGCTGCAACCACTTCGCCGAGCGGAGCGCCGCGCTGGTGACCGCGCTCAACCCCTATATCGGCTATTTAAAGGCGGCGCAGGTCGCCAAAGAGGTCTTGAGCAGCCACAAGAGCATCCGCGAAATCGTTTTAGAAAAGAAACTGATGACCGAGGCCGAGCTCAAAAAGGCGCTCAATCTTGAAGCGATGACCCGCGCCTCGGAGAATGACACGGGGACGCGGTGACACGGAGACGCGGGGATAAAGCAAGACGTTTCACCGCGTCCCCCAGTCTCCGTGTCTCCGTGTCGCTGTTTCGATCTCACTTAAGGAGGCCTGTAACCATGCGTCGAACAATATTGCTTAGCGTAATTCTTCTAGGAGGAACCATGGCCGTTCAAGCCGCACGCCAGACCGCCACGATTGAAACATCCGAAGGCACGATCGTCTGTGAACTTTACGGAAAACAATCTCCGATCACGGTGGACAGTTTTGTGGGCCTGGCGACGGGGACCCGGGAGTATACGGACCCTAAAACAGGCGAGAAGAAAAAAGGGAAGTTTTTTGACGGCCTCATATTCCATCGCGTGATCCCCAACTTCATGATTCAGGGCGGGGACCCCTTGGGGACCGGCACCGGCGGCCCGGGATATCAATTTAAGAATGAAAACGACCCGTCCTTAAAATTCGACAGGCCCGGACGGCTGGCGATGGCCAACGCCGGCCGGGACACCAACGGCAGCCAGTTTTTCATCACCGTGGCGACCACGGAGTTCCTGAACGGCGGATATACGATCTTCGGCCAAGTCATTAAAGGCCAAGAGGTCGCGGACGCCATCAGCAAAGTCCCCCGCAACTCCAGCGACCGTCCGGACACGCCTGTCGTGATCAAGAAAGTCACGATCACAACCGAAAAGTAAGCCAAGAGCTATAATCAGCTGGTGAGTCACGTGTCCCGCGACAGCTTATCGACCCTCGCCGCGCTGCAGGCGGGCGGCCGTTCCTTTGAGATCTTCAGCCTCGAGAAGCTGGAGAAAAAGACCGGCTCCCTGACCCACCTTCCGTTCTCCCTGAAGATCCTTCTGGAAAATCTTCTCCGCAACGACGACGGCCGTTTTGTGAAGCCGGGGGACATCGAAGCCCTGGCCCAACCTTCCGGAAAGCGGCCCGCCGACAAGGAAATTTCCTTCATGCCCGCCCGCGTCTTGATGCAGGACTTCACCGGCGTCCCGGCGATCGTAGATCTGGCCGCGATGCGGGATGCCATGAAAGAGCTGGGCGGCGATCCCGGCAAGATCAACCCGCTGGTGCCGGTCGATCTGGTGGTCGACCATTCCGTCCAGGTGGACCAGTACGGCACCCTGGGCGCGTTTGCCTTCAATGTCGAACAGGAATACCGGCGCAACGAGGAGCGCTACGCTTTTTTAAAGTGGGGGCAGAAGGCGTTCCGCAATTTCCGCGTTGTCCCCCCCGGCACCGGAATCTGTCACCAGGTCAATTTGGAATATCTGGCGCAGGGCGTGATGACCCGCCAGGAAAACGGGAAAACGCTGATTTTCCCGGACACCTTGGTCGGAACGGATTCGCATACCACGATGATCAACGGACTGGGCGTCCTGGGATGGGGCGTCGGCGGGATCGAGGCGGAAGCGGCGATGCTGGGTCAGCCCTTGTCGATGCTCATCCCGGAGGTCATCGGATTCAAATTGACCGGACAACTGCGGGAAGGCGCGACCGCCACCGATGCGGTACTCACCGTGACCGAACTCTTGCGGAAACGCAGGGTGGTCGGGAAAATTGTGGAGTTTTACGGACCGGGTTTGAGTTCTCTCAGCCTGGCGGACCGCGCCACAATCGCCAACATGGCTCCCGAGTACGGCGCGACGGCCGGTTTTTTCCCCGTCGATCAGGAAACACTCCGCTATCTAGAACTGACCCACCGGCCCCCTGAATTGATCCAGTGGGTGGAAGCCTACACCCAGGCACAGGGCCTCTTCCGGACGGATCAGACACCCGATCCGGTGTTCAACGACACCGTCGCATTGGATTTGGCCGCTATCGAACCCAGCTTGGCGGGTCCCCGCCGCCCCCAGGACCGAGTTCCGCTGAAGGACGCTCAAAAAGCCTGGCGGCAAACGCTCCCGGCGATGCTGGAATCGAAGAAGAACGACACCCGGGCCAGCGTTTCGATGAACAACAAGACCTTTGAGCTCGGCCATGGCTCGGTGGTGATCGCCGCCATCACCAGCTGCACCAACACCTCCAATCCGGCCGTCATGATCAGCGCGGGGCTCCTGGCGAAAAAAGCCGTAGAACGCGGGCTGCAATCGCAGCCGTGGGTGAAAACGAGTCTAGCGCCGGGCTCTAAGGTCGTTATCGATTACCTCCAGGCGGCCGGACTGCTTCCTTATCTGGAAAAGCTGGGATTCACCCTGGTGGGTTATGGCTGCACGACCTGCATCGGGAACAGCGGGCCGCTGCCGGAGCCCATTGCCCAGGCCGTTTCGCAAAACGACCTGGTGGCCGCCGCCGTGCTGAGCGGCAACCGCAATTTCGAGGGACGCATTAACCCGCTGGTGCGCGCCAGCTACCTGGCCTCGCCGCCCCTGGTGGTAGCTTACGCTCTGGCCGGCCGCCTTGATTTCGATCCTTACAACGATCCGGTGGGGAAGGATTCCCAGGGAAATCCCGTCACCCTGAAAGAGCTCTGGCCCACTTCCCAGGAACTTCAGGCGGCGATGAAACATGTTCAGCGGGATATGTTCGCGCGCCAGTACGCGCGCGTCTTTGACGGCGATGAGCATTGGAATGCTCTCGAGCTGAAACAGGGAGCCCTGTATGCATGGGACGCCCAATCCACCTATGTCAAAAATCCCCCCTTCTTCCAGAATTTGTCGATGCAGCCCGCACCGCTGAACGATATTCAAAACGCACGGGTCCTCGCGGTGCTGGGCGACTCCGTGACCACCGATCACATCTCACCGGCCGGCTCGATTAAGAAAGAGGGCCCCGCCGGCAAGTACCTCATCGAACGCGGCGTGAAGCCGGAGGATTTTAATTCCTACGGAGCGCGGCGGGGGCACGATGAGGTGATGGTGCGGGGAACGTTCGGCAACATCCGGCTGAAGAATTTACTGGCGCCGGGAACCGAGGGCGGCGTGACGCTTCACCTGCCGAACAAAGCGTTGATGAGTATTTTTGAAGCGTCCAGCCTCTACAGGAAGGATACCGTTCCCCTCCTGGTCATCGCCGGCAAAGAATACGGCGCCGGGTCGTCCCGCGACTGGGCGGCGAAGGGACCGGCGCTGCTGGGGGTCCGCGCGGTGATCGCCGAAACCTACGAACGCATCCACCGCAGCAACCTGCTGGGGATGGGAGTCCTGCCGCTGCAGTTCAAAACCGGAGACACCCGGCAAACGCTGGGACTGACAGGAGAAGAACTTTATTCCGTCAAAGGGATCGCCAAGGATTTGAAACCCAAGAAGGAAATCACGGTGGAAGCGAAGGACGCCTCCGGCAAGACCCGCCCCTTCACCACCCTGGCGCGCATCGACACCCCCGAAGAACTGGAATACTACAAGCATGGGGGGATCCTGCCGTACGTCCTGCGGCAACTTCTGAAATAAGAGCCTCACCCGGTCGCCTGCAGCGACCACCCTCTCCCTAACGGGAGAGGGCTTCCAGTTGATTAC
>MGUR01000052.1:10950-29567 GCA_001800075.1 Elusimicrobia bacterium RIFCSPLOWO2_01_FULL_59_12 | reverse complement strand
GGGTGAGGCGCTTTAATTAGGGGTTTCGGCGGTGGGCTGTTTCTTCTGCTCGGGCGACATCACTTCCGCGTAGGCCACGTGCTTCAAACCAAAACTGGTCGTCGTTAATACCACCCCAGACGGCGTATCAAACCACACGATCTCGTTGATCGGATCGTAGCTTGAATACTTTCCCACAAAAACCTTTCCGCTCCGCAGCGTCAAACGCAGCGGTGTCCCTTTTTTCAGGGACTCGAAGAAGGCGATCAGCTCCTCCGCCGGCATCCGCTGGGTAGACGGCGTCGGCTTTCCGAACGCGGCGGCCAGGGTGATTCCTTCGATGTTTGCCTGGATCGTGACCGGCAACGATTTAGATTCGAGGAAGTAAATCAATCCGTCCGCCAGTTTGCCCGGCTCAAGGGTGGCAGGCCAGAGTGTTTCCTTATTGAGATAAGCGGCGTTCGCCAGGACATATTGCTCGTCGGAGCGTGTCCAGTCGTCTTTTCCTTTATGGGAAGGGGCCGCGTGCCGCACCACGCTGAACGAAGACACAAACAAAGCTTGATAGGGCACATTGTCTTTCAGCCTGGGAGGCTTGATCAGCGGCACGGCGTCATCTCCATGCATGAAGTAAATCACTTCCTGCGGGGACAGCAGTGTTTGAGGCGATTTGTGTCCATCCTGAACAGAAAAAAGCGCCGTGCTCACCGGCAGGAGGCGATCGGAGTGGTTGGTCAGGCGAACCCGCATGAAGGTCACTCCCTTGTCGATAATTCCTGACACCGTGAGCGCGTAGGGTCCCTGGAAAATCGTGATCGATTCATTTCCGGCCGCGCTGACGCTGTTCTTGCGCCATCCCGTCAGGTCGCATGAAGCGCCCAGACGCGGTCGCTCTTTGTTTAAGGTCATTTTCAAATTCCGCGAACGCCCGGCGGCATCCTTGACGTCCAGTTCGGCCTGGGGACCGGACTGCTGAATCAGGTCGGACACCCCGCTGGCATCCTCCGGATGGGTGCCATTGACGCTCACAATCTCATCTCCGACATGCAGCCCTGCTTTGAGCGCCGGCGAATCCGGGAGGACGCTGATGAGTTTGCAAACGGCGGGCGCCTGGGAGGGTTCGGGGAGAGGGCCTAAGTGTTTAACAAGGGTTCGTGTGGGAGAGCACGCGGAGAGGAGAAAAAGGCCGCAGAGCAGTGTCTTCACGATCAATCAATCATGTAGTCTTCAAAAGGGATCTTCTTGGCGCGGAGCTCCGCTTTCCAGCGTTCCTTCGCCAGCGGCATCTTCTGCCGCGCCAATTGAACCCATTTGGAGTCGGGCGGAGAAAACAGATCAACCGCGGTCTGGTACCAGACGTAGGCGTATTTGATCGTCGATTCCTTCAATTGCTGCTGGTGATCGAACTCGAGGAGCTGCAGTTCTCGGTCGTACTGGTCTTTGGAGAGGGTATTCTTCGAAAGCTTCTCTTCCAGGGCTTTTTTATCAGTCGCTAGTTGTCCCTGTAGAAATTGGACGTGTTGCTCGGGGTGATCCGACCAGTTCCAGTACTTTTCACCCTCCAGATACGCTTTTTTGGCCCGGGATACCACATCCACGCAGACCATCGCGTACATGGCCCCGACGGTGCCCGCAACCACGAGCGCGATTTTGTGCCATTTTTTCACGAGATCTTTTGGGCGTGGCGGACGATCTTGTTCTTTTCGTTTACGAAAACGATCTTCGGAGTATACCCCTTGGTTTCGGCTTCGGTCACAAAACAGGTGCTGAGAATAATCACCTTATCTCCCGCGACTCCCAGCCGCGCGGCGGCGCCGTTCAAACAAATCACGCCGGAGTCCTTTTTGGCCGGGATGGCGTAGGTCTCGAAGCGATTGCCGTTATTGATGTTCATCACCTGGACCATCTCAAAGGGTTTGATGTCGGCGGCCTCCAATAGAACGGGGTCGACCGCGATGCTGCCTTCGTAATCGAGGCAGGCCTCCGTCACGGTCGCTCTGTGGATCTTCGATTTAGCCATCCAACGCTGCACCTTCGCCCTCCTATTTCCTATAGTTGCGATGGCCATCGGCAACGCGGTTCGCCATTCAGGCGAACCGTACAGATGGTGGTGGAATTATACCTCAAAAACCATCCTTCACGCCTCAGGCGATCTATCGCTCAAACAAACGCCGTCCTTTGTCCTTGCCGATCATCACGATCCCATTGCGAACGGCGCCATCCGGAATCCCGCCATACCCGGCCGTTGCGACCTGTAATCGGTGCGCCCAAACGCGTTCATCTTCGAGCAGATAGCTGGCGACGGCAAAAAAGACGTCCTGGAGGACCGTGATCCGTTCGAGACTTTTGACCTTATCACGGGGCCATCGGATCGCCAGTAGCATCCCATAGCGATCGGCGAAGTGTACTGACGAGAGATCCTCCGGCCTTTGCCGGGCCATGTACCGACAATCGCCCGTCAGGTAGGGCCCATGGTCTCCAGCGACAATGATGATGGCGTCACGATGTGTCTGTAGAATCATTTCGACATCACGTTTCATCTCCTCATTTGCGACGCGAAGGCGTTCCGCGTACTTGGCCGTCTCATCGTCCAGGCACTTCCCGGAGAGTTGGCTATGGCCTGGAACACCGGAGTGGGCGTATAGCATTTTGGGCGAAGACGTCTGCGTGAACACCGCTTGTTTGGCCGCCAGCCATTCGTCACGCGGGCAATCGCCGAACACGATTTCCGCCTTGAACTCACCGCCTCCAATGCCTCGGTACAACGCGCTCAATCCTGACCGATAACGCCACGGCGGAAAGACCGAGTCCGCCATGATTCGATCGCGGCCCTGTAATAAATAGGAATTAAGAACCATGTGCGTTTTGTAGCCCTGGCGCTGAAAGAATTCGTTCGTCCGGGTATTACGTCCGATCCCCACCCGGGGGATCGCACGCATGTCCAGCACGCTTGACATACTCGCTTTCGACGCCAGAAAGAGCGAATACGCTTCGTCATAAATTCTGAAGCCTTGAGATCTCAGATACGGGCTCGCCGATGCATTCTCCAGGCCGTGGTATTTCAGCATGGAGAAGGGTGCGTACCCGTCGTAAATGAGCAGGTACACATCGGGACGTCTTTTGACGGGTGCTGATAACAACTCCTTCAGTGTGGACTCATCAGAGTTCCCCCCAGGAGTCGATTCCATCGTGGAGAGGGGTCGATCCTTGGTATCGCGGAGATAGGTCGCCTGAACGAATGAACCCGTTACACTGCATAGGACTCCAATGACAACACGCTTGATCGTTGTTCTCTTCGCCCTGCGGTACGCGACCGCGAGAAGGATCGGAATGATCAAAGCGAGGACAATCTGTACCGGCAAAAGGGCTTCGACCGGACGTTTGAAGAGTGCCGAAACCCACGGTGTCGAGTAGTAGACGAATGCCAGGCCTGCCACCACGGGCGCGGCGATGCCTCCTGCGCGAAGTACTTGCTGGATGAACTGAATGAACGCGAAGACAGCGATCGGACACAAGAGGAAGAACATCAGATACTCCACCGCGGTGAGCAAGCTGAAATCGGCCCGGTTTTGCGCCAGGTAATTGACGAGGGGAATGAGCGGAAGGGAAAAGAGAAGAATATCGGCTGCGTCAAACCCTGGAGACGGAAACGTTGCCGTCATGGTGAACATCCACTTTGACCAGGCAGCCAAGAAGACATAAGACATTTGAGCCCATAGGATGTTGAGCTTGATCCCCTCAAGACTTCCCGTCACGCCTTGCTCGCCACCTCGGAACCGTGTCAGCACAAAGTCCGCATGCAGCAAGACGACGCAGAACAGGGAGGCGTACGCGAGACTGCGGAGCAGCGTGTGGAACCATCGGCGGCTATCCGCTCGGACAAGACCTTTGTTAAAAATGTTCAAGCGTTCTCGGACCAGCTCCACCATGATCAGCAGATCCATGGTCAGGACGGCCAAAAGAATGGCCTTCCGCGGTCCTAATGCCGCCTGCGAGAACGAGAAGTTATAGACAACACCCAGATAGGTGACCAACGCAATGACAAACAGTTTCAGCGTCGGTTTGAAAGAAGAAAGAAGCTTTCGAGGGAGCGGCAAACGGTTTGTCACAGCGGTGAGTTAGGAACGCCGGATGGGTCGGGCGTGGTACATGACACGGGTACCCGAGGCGAGCTGCTCGCGCTTCGCAATCACGAATCGCGCTCGGATCTCACGATCAAAGACCGTTAGATCATAGTCTGCATACTGGTCATCTTTATTGCGGAGCAGGGTGATGACCATCGGATCCTCGCGCGTGACAAACTCGATGACCAAATCCGCACCCAATTCCGCGAGCCAATCGAGCAACTCGGACATCGGGATGTTCGCCGCGATCACCAGATGGTGGACCAAAGCGAGGCAAAGGACGAGGTCCGGCCGGCCGCGTGCGATCAGCCGCTTGCGCTCCTGATGCTGCCAGCCGAGATCAGGCGAGGGGTCCGCGAGGTTCCCCACCAGCGGAAGGATCGTAGGGTTCCCCTCCCTCTTCAATTCCTGATAAAACCGTTCTACGGCCAGGTGGTCCGCGTCGAGCGCGATGACGTACCGCGCCCGCTCAGCGGCCAGGCGTGAAAACGTTCCCGTGTTGCAGCCCAGATCCCACACCAAGTTCCACGTGCGGGCCGCAACAACGTCTCGAACGAAATCCTTTTTCTTGGCTGCATCCGTCGGGTCATAATGGCAGTTGGAGGCATATCCCGACCACGTGGACTGGTTCTGCTTCCAGCTAAGCCCGTCAATCAACTTCCGCAACCGTTGAGCATTAGCTTTAATCAGGTCGCGCCCAAAACCAGCCGCACGCAGCTCGGCTCGGATGTTACGAGAAGTGTCTTTGTAAGCCGCCTGCGCACGGGCCTGCAGATAGACGTGAGTCAGCACGCCGGCCCGCAAATAGTCCCGAGGAGTCATCAGGCTGAGACAGGTTTCTGCATCGATGCCCTCGAGGCTGCCCCGCAGCCAGGGGTGAAAGGGCACACCGCGGTAGGCGAGGAGCATCAGCGGATAGAGAAACATCTGGCAAAATTGTCGATAGCCAACCCACGATTCCCCCGGCGCCCAGGTCTGGAACGACGCGACATCCACGAACACGGGTTTCGCACCTTTCCATTGCACATTGAAGGGAGACGCATCTTTGAGCGTCATGCCTTCGCCCAGTGCAGCCAGAAGCAGATCAAGTTGCAGCAGTGCGGCGTCCCGAAGCATGCCAAACGGCCATTCGTAGGGGTAGGAAACGACTGGAATGGTTTCGTGCTGAAGTACCGCTGCCCATTGGCGATGGGCATTGGGAAATACCACGCTAGACGGATCGAGTTGCTGGCTGGTGACGATAGAGCCGTTCTTCACGGCTTGGGTGTAGAAACGTGTCGATGTCAGCGCTTGCCAATGACGGAGGGCGGATTCGGTAAGTCCTCGGAAGACCTGGCCTTCGTGGTAGAACACTCTCGCCGTTCGATCCCGGAACGATCCAGTCTCGAGTACAGCTTCACTCATCAACCTGGGTTGGCTCGTCCTTTCGGCCGGGCCTAAATCGATCACGCAGCCGGCGCCACCCCATCCTCAGCAGCACCGCTAATCCCGCGGCACCACCCAGGAGAAGCTGAATGATCATACTGCCGGTGCCGGCGTCGAGGTAGGCGGACACATAGGTTTCCGACACAAGGACGGCAACCAGCGCCAACACGAGCGTTCTCAAATTGGATCGGCCGGGTGATCTTAGCGCAGATGGTCGCATGGAGGGGTACCTGTAGAAATGTTGTAGATGTGAATTACGGCTGTGTAATCTTAATACAGAGAACCGGGCAAACGCTTTCGCAGGCGGTACAGAAAATGCAATCTTTCTCACGAATGGGCCGCGCTTTTTTGGTGGAGGCCGGGTGACCGGGCGTTTCCTGCCAGTCAAACACGTTCACCGGGCAGGCATCAATGCAGGCGCCGTCCGCGATACACAAGTCATAATCCACCGCGACCGCCGTTCCGTGAATGCCCAATTTGGCAGGGGGCTCCACGGGACCCCGGATATCGTAGGCCCCTCCCTCGCCCTTCCCTGCCACCTTCCGATTTTTCATGAAATCCGGGTCTATCGGCGTGACCATTGCTTCCTCCTGTGGGTTAGATGAATCGGTGAATGATTGCGACGTCGACGTTAAACTACCAAAAAACGGCTTTATATGTCAAAGAGATTTCAGATACTCCCGGTTCATCTGGGCGATGAAATCCACGGAGATTTCCTTGGGACAGACGGCCTGGCATTCCGATTGGTTGGTGCAGTGGCCGAAGCCTTCCTGATCCATCCGGGCGACCATTTTCTGAACGCGCTCTTTGGCTTCGACCTGGCCCTGCGGGAGGGTAGTCAGGTGCGATACTTTCGCTGCAACAAACAGCATCGCGGAGGCGTTCTTGCAGGCCGCGACGCAGGCGCCGCAGCCGATGCAGGCGGCGGCGTCCATCGCCCGCTCGGCCGCGGGCTTGGGCACGGGAATGGTGTTGGCGTCCGGCGTTCCACCCGTGTTCACCGAAATATATCCCCCCGCCTGGATGATCCGGTCGAACGCGCTGCGGTCGCAAACCAAATCTTTCACCGCCGGAAACGCTTTGGCGCGCCAGGGTTCGATGGTGATCACGTCCCCGTCTTTGAATTTTCGCATGTGCAGCTGGCAGGCGGCGGACCCGGACTGAAATTGGGCGCCGTGCGGGACGCCGTTGATCACCAGCGAACACATCCCGCAAATGCCTTCCCGGCAATCGGAGTCGAACGCGACCGGTTCGGATCCCTGTTTGATCAGGTCTTCATTCATCTGGTCGAGCATTTCCAAGAAGGACATATCCGGGCCGATGTCTTTCGCCTGATATTCCAGGAAGTGCCCCTTATCCTGGGCGTTCCTTTGCCGCCAGACGTTCAGTGTCAGATTCACTTGTAACTCCTCTGGGCCGGCTGGACGGCCTCGAAGGTCAGCGGCTCCTTGTGCAGCGTGGCGGATTTGCCATCGCCCGCGTGTTCCCAGGCCGCGACATAGGAAAAATGAGCGTCGTCCCGCTTGGCTTCGCCTTCGTCGGTCTGGCTTTCTTCGCGAAAATGGCCTCCACACGATTCTGTGCGGTGCAGGGCGTCCTGCGCCAGGAGCTCGCTGAATTCCAAAAAGTCCGCCACCCGGCCTGCGCGCTCCAGCGCCTGGTTTAAATCCTCTCCGCTGCCGGTGACGTCCACCGTCTTCCAGAATTCCTCGCGAAGTTCCGGTATGCGTTTCAAGACCCGCCGCAAGCCGGCGTCGCTCCGGCTCATGCCGCAGTCGTCCCACATCCGCCGGCCCAGTTCCTGATGGAACGACGCCGCCGTCCGTTTGCCCCGGACCGACAAGAGATGGTTCACCCGCGCGCGCGCCAGGTCTTCGGCTTTTTTGAACTCGGGATGGTCCGCGGCGACCGGCTTGCGGGGGGTCGAGGCCAGGTAATGACCCAGGGTGTACGGCAGGATGAAGTAACCGTCGGCCAGCCCTTGCATCAGGGCACTGGCGCCCAGCCGGTTGGCGCCATGGTCGGAAAAATTCGCTTCGCCGATCACATGCAGGCCGGGCAGGTTGCTCATCAAATTGTAATCCACCCACAACCCCCCCATGGCGTAGTGCGGCGCGGGATAGATCCGCATCGGGACACGAAAGGGGTTCTCCCCGGTGATGCGTTCATACATATCCAGCAGGTTGCCGTATCGCTCGCGCACGATCTTCCCACCCAGGCGCTCGAGGGCGTCGGACAAATCCAGGTACACGCCGCGGCCGCCCGGCCCGACGCCGCGGTCTTCATCGCAGACCTGCTTGGCGGCGCGGGACGCGATGTCGCGCGGGCTCAAGTTACCGTAGGTCGGGTAACGGCGCTCCAGAAAGTAGTCCCGCTCGCCCTCCGGGATCAGTTCCGGCGGGCGCTTGTCGCCTTTCTGCTTGGGGATCCACACGCGGCCGTCGTTGCGCAAGGACTCCGACATCAGCGTGAGCTTGGACTGGTGATCGCCTGACTGAGGGATGCAGGTCGGGTGGATCTGCGTGAAGCAGGGATTGGCAAAAAAGGCGCCCTTCTTGTAGGCGCGGTAGGCGGCGGTGACGTTGCAGCCGACGGCATTGGTGGACAGATAGAAGACCGGAGAGTAGCCGCCGGTCGCCAGAACCACCGCGTCAGCCGCGTGCGAATCGATGGCGCCGGTCACTAGATTCCTCGCGACGATTCCCCGCGCCGCGCCGTCCACCACGACCAATTCGAGCATCTCGGTGCGCATCAGCATCCGCACCTTGCCCAGCCCGATTTGCCTCGACAGCGCCTGATACGCTCCAAGCAGGAGCTGCTGGCCGGTCTGGCCGCGCGCATAGAAAGTGCGGGACACCAGCGCTCCGCCGAACGAACGGTTGTCCAGCAGCCCGCCGTACTCTCGCGCGAAAGGAACCCCCTGAGCCGCGCATTGATCGATCACGCTGCCGCTGACCTGGGCCAGGCGATAGACGTTCGCCTCCCGGGAGCGGAAGTCCCCCCCCTTGATCGTGTCGTAAAACAGGCGCTGAATGCTGTCGCCGTCGTTGGGGTAATTTTTGGCGGCGTTGATGCCGCCCTGGGCGGCGATGGAGTGCGCCCGGCGGGGGCTGTCCTGGAAGCAGAGGCATTTGACGGAGTAGCCGAGCTCCGCCAGCGAAGCCGCCGCGGAAGCGCCGGCCAGACCGGAGCCGACCACGATGACGCTGTATTTCCGCTTGTTTGCCGGATTCACCAGCTTCATTTCAAATTTGTGTTTGTCCCACTTTTCAGACAGGGGACCGGAAGGGATCTTGGCGTCCAGAGTCATGGCAGTTTCACCCAGCCCAGCTGGCAGGCGATCGGGATGATCGCGTACCCCGCGAACAGGCCCCAGGCAAAGACAACCGCGCCCGCCGCCAGTCCGGCCCGCGACCGTTCCGTATTGATACCCAGGGATTGAAACAGGCTGGACAGTCCATGGCTCAGGTGTAGACAAAGGCAGAAAACCGGGACGATATACGCCGCGCAGATGAGGGGGTTCAAAAAGCTCAAGACCATCATGGAGTAGACATCGTGCCGCCCCAGCGCGTCCGTCAACTGGCCGTACTGCGGGTGCAGCTTCAAGAACGTGAAATGCAGCAGGTGGTAAACGATAAAACCGAGGATGATCAATCCGGACGCGAACATCGTGCGGGAGGCGGGGCTGGCTTTGATGTAGGCCTTTCCGGCATAGGGCTCTGGACGGGCGGCGCGCGCTTCCCGGTTCAGCTGCGCGGAGGTGACGACATGGAGGGCCCCCATCGCCAGCAGAAACAGGCGCGCCGACCACAGCAGCCCCGGGGTTGATTTGAGAAAGTGCGCGTAACGATTGACGGCTTCCTGCCCCAGGAAAATCTGCAGATTACCGGCCAGGTGCGCGACCACAAACCCCGCCAGGGCTGCTCCCGATGCCGCCATGAGAACTTTCTTTCCTACCGACGTAGAAAAAGGGCGCGGGACGCTCTTGGATCCTGTTTCCATCGGACAGCTATTCTAATTAATTTGTATTGAAATGCACAGGGAAGCAGCGGAAATAAGGCTCAGGAGGCGGGAGACTCTTTGATCAGTTCGAACAGCTGCGAGATATTCCCGACGCCCAACTGCCAGAGGCCGATGTGCGCGACCCCCATCCGCCGGAGCATGTGGACCTTGTATGCGACGCTCTGCGGGTCCTCAAACCACACCTCATGCCGAATCGCCCGTTTCTTCCCGCGCTTGCCTTCCTTCACGTCATACTGGATGCGGGCGCATTGCGTCCGGGCGTCCCGGAACACGCGCGCCCCGGGCTTGCGCGTGAGCTGGCGGTATTGCCGCATGGTGGTCACCAGTTTCCCGCCTTGGGGGCTCCAGTCAAAACCATAAAGGGGCAGGGCGATCTCCAGTTTTTCAGGCGGGATATATTTAAGAGCGCGTTCCGCCAGGAGCCTGACGACCCCCGGAGGGGACACCGCGCCGGGGCGCGACCGGGCGTAATGATACGGGTAGGCCATCACCCGGATGCGGTCCACGCGCGTGCTCAAGTCCCGCCAATCGATGCTGGCATAGAGCAGGGCGTTCCGTTCGACCGTGACGCTCAGGTATTTCCCCCGCGCGTGCAGCGCCTGCGCCAGCTGGGTGATAAAGACGGCGAACCGCGGTCCGTCCATCGGGAACAAGTTTTCATAATTGATGTCCAGGCCGTCGACAGGATCCACCCACCGCATCAGCTCGTGAATGTGACGCCGCTGGCCCTCCGAGGTCCCGATCCACTGCCGGAGCAGGCGCCGGTCGCCGATTCGATGGCGGCGGTTGTTGGCGACCGTCAGCAGGATTCTCGGACGCTCATCCTGTCGATTCGCGGCCGCCAGAACCGAACGGATAAATTCTTTCTCCACCGCCAGGCGGCCGCTGGCGGTTCCTCCCACCCCGAAAATACTCAATTCTTCCAGCAGCTGGGAGTAGTTCTTCAATGCATAGGCGGCTTCCCACGGGTGAAAACTGGCCACCCAGGCGTTCAGGCCGCGGACCCCCAGGGGGGCCTGGAAAGCGGATTCCACCGCGGCGGCCGCAAGCCCCCCCAGCATCAGAACGACTCCGATGAATTGGACGCACCGCTTCTTCATGGCTCAAGTGTATCGTATGAGTGTTACGGATGGATTGCGCGGCGGGGCCTTTTTACCAATGCTAAAACGGCTTTATTTTTAGGCGGGTTCAGCAATACGAACATGGGGACGGCCCAAAAGAACCTGCCTGCCGTACTCGCTTGCGCAACAGCGAGTACGGGCTCCTCCTTGGAAAATAGACGGGAGCCCGGCAGGCAGGGCGCTGCGATTCTCCGTTTGGACCGTCCCCAAAATGATGTCGATCAGCAGCAGATGTCATGGCCGCGAACGGTCTTCCGGCCGTTGGCCTTGGCGCGTTTCACGGCTTCTTCCAAGTACCAGCCCACCAGCCCGTTCAACGTCTCCATGACGTCCGACGCGCTGTGGCACTTCCCCTTCGCGATCGCTTTCTTCACTTCTGACTTCACGACAAAGTTGCCTTTTCCGGCCATGCCTGTCTCCTTTCAAGAATCTCTGGTTTACGGAATACGTTCCATATGGTTGCTTACGGAGATCGAAAATGCAAGCGGTTATTCCGACAGCCGCAGCAGGACCCCGGTCCGGCGGGCCCGGCGAAGGGACAGACTCAGAAGGTAGAAAGCGAGGACCAACTGGATGGCGAGCAGCGTGAATCCTTTGAGGAGCGGATAGGACAGGTTCGCGGAGTGGCCGTAAAAACCCCGAAAATAATCCAGGAAATAGGTCAGCGGAAGCAGCAGGGCGATCTGATAAAGACCTCGCGGCAGGTGGGTCACGGGATAGTAGATTCCGGCGATCAGGATGAAGAGGTAGGCGAACGCCCAGGCGCTGATCTCCGCCTTCTGGCCGTACTGCAGCACCAAGACGCACACCAGCGACCCCAACAGGAGCGCGTTCAAAAAAATCCCGGCGAGCAGGAGCAAAGTGGGGACCACTCCCGGCAGATAGAAATCAAACGCTTTGACGGAGAACCCCGCCAACAGGGCGAACACGATGCTCCCGCGCACCATGCCCACGATCCAGGGACCCGCCAGATACTCCACGACGCCGCTCGGCGTGAGGAAGGTGTGCTTCACGCTTTTGGACCAGATATCATGAAGCAGCGCGTAGGCGACGTCCAACTGGCTGACCTGCAAACACCCCAGGCTGATGGCGCCCGTCAGGATAAACGCCTGCATGCTCCGCTCCAGCCGGAGGAAATTCCCCATGAGCCCGATGGAGAGCATCCCCACGATCGGCCAGAACAGCATCTCCACCACGGCGAAGATGTTCCTCCGGGCGAACAACCAGTCGCGGTAAGCGAAGGCGAAAATCCGGAGGATCACTTGGCCAATTCCAGAAAAACGTCTTCCATGTTTTGCCCCTTCACCTGGGCTTTCAGTTCATCGGGCGTTCCGAGGGCCAAGACGTTCCCCTCGCGGACGAAGGCGATGCGCTCGCAAAGCTCCTGAGCTTCCTGCATGTAGTGGGTCGTGAGGATCAGCGTGCATCCGGACCGCTGGTGGTAATCCCGGATGTACTGCCGCACCCGCCGGGCGATGTCCGGATCCAGGCCCACCGTGGGCTCATCGAGCAGGAGAACCGCCGGATCATTCAACAGCGCTTTCGCCAGCGCCATGCGCTGTTTGGTGCCGGTCGAGACCTCGTCGAACCGCCGGTCCGCGTAGGGCGCTATCCCGAACGCATCGATCAGGGCATCGATCTTCGCTTCCCGCGCGGCGCCGCGCATTCCATAAAGGAGGGCGTAAAAACGCAGGTTCTCCCGCAGCGTCAGGCTCCAGGCGAAATTGGCGTTTCCCGAACACAGGTTCATCTTCTGGCGGATGGCCCGGGACGAACGCAGGACGGACTCTCCCAGAATCAGGATGTCCCCGCTGTCCGGCTGGAGCAGGGTGGAGATCATATTCAGGAGGGTCGTTTTCCCCGCGCCGTTGGGCCCCAGGACCCCGAAAACTTCCCCTTCCCCGATTTCCAGGCTGATCCCCTGGACCGCCTTGGCTCCGTTCGGAAACACTTTTACGACGTTTTGGACGCTGACCGCATTCATTTTTTAGGCCTCTGGACCCCGTTTTGGGACTAAGGTCCCTGGGCCGATTTACTCAATTTTCGGACGTTACAACTCGTTTACGGCAACGTCAAACCCCTGTTACAGGTTCCGATTAAACTCAGAGCGCCATCCCCGGGGAGGGGGAGAAAGGCGGACCAGATGAACTACTTGCTCTTCTCCCTGACCCTTCCGCTTCTCATCCTGGTTCAGCTCTTGCTCCCTGCCGCGGTTTTCGCAAAATCCAAAGGCGTGGTGGATGTTACGCTGGAGTGGCACACCGGCCGCCAGACCTACGTGTATGTCTTCTCCGGGGTGGTCAGCCGCCAGGGCCGCCCGTCTCCCAGCGCCAAGGTCCGACTGGTGCTCAACGCGCCGGGCCAGGAGCTGGTGGAAGAAACCGTCGCTTCCGAAGACGGGACCTATGAGTTAAAAGTCACGGTCGCGGGAGTTCCTGAAGAGACCGCGGATTGGAAGCTGATCGCGCGCGGAACCGGGGTGGACGCCGAGGCCGCGGAGGTGGAAGGCCGCACGATTTTGACCGTCAGCGATGAGGCCGTCATGGTTCAGAGACCGATCCAACTGGTCCAGGGATAAGGAGGAAGCGCTCGATGAAGACAACGATCACCCCCCAACTTCACAATTTAATGATCCTGCTCATGGCGCAGACAACCCTGCTGGAAGCGCTGCAGCTAGCGGCGGGAAATGCTCCACAGCAGCCAGGTGTCGATAATCGACCAGGCCAGCGAAGCGAAAAAGATAATGTCCAGAAGGATAAAGAAGTTTGTCGATAAGAACTCCCGCGCCGAGTTGTAAGACTCTTCGATCCTGCCGAGTTTCGTTTCCACCGTTCGATACCATTCCTCGATCGTAAAGGCCTTGCGGAGCGAGCCATAGAGCGTGCGCAGGTGCCAGTCGGCGTCGATGTGCGGGATCTGGCTGGCCACGGTGTACAGCGACTCGACGATCGCCAGCTTGTCGCGGCTGAAGTCCATCGCTTCCGCGGAAAAACGCTGGTACTGCCCCGGGATCCGCCAGAACTTGTAATAGGGCGGGAGGTGCTCCAGGACGCGCTGGGCATCGTCCAATTCCTGGTCGAGAATGAAGTTGTACGACTTCAGGCTCCAGTAGAGGGAGTAGGTCAGCTTGATCAGCTCGAGAATCGTCTGCGATTCCGGGGAATAGACCAAGGCGCCGAAGCGCTCCGCCAGGATGATCTCGTTCTCGTAGTAGCCGTAGTTCTTCAGCTGCTCCCGTTCCAGGACAAACTCGGAGAGATCTTCGTAGCGCGGTTCCCCCGCCACGATGCCGTAAAGCGCCTTTCGGTGCTTGCGGACAAAGGCGTCCGCCTCGCGGATTTTTCCCCCGCCATGCTCGTCGGTTTCTCCCAGCACGAACACCGGGAAAATGTCCTCTTCCGCGAGACGTTTCTCGTAGCGGTAACTGGCATAGCGGGAAGCGGTTTCGATCACCCCCTGGACAAGTCCCTGACAGTATTTCAGGACGGTGGTATGGCCCACCAGGACGCTTTCCGCGAAACACGAGAGGCGCGCGACGCGGGACATGTCGGCATCCAGCGGAAAGGCGATGTGCACCAGCCCTACGCCGAACTTGTAGACCTGGGTGGAAACGTCCGCCTCCCCCCAATCGTGCCCCTCAAAAAAGAGGCGCGCCGTTTTATGGCTGGAGATTTCTTTGAAGATTTCCTGGGCGCCCTCGCCGGCGAAATCCAGCTCGAGGCCCATGTCGAAAGGAAAGAGAAAATGCGCCTGGATTTTCACGGACGGAAACCGTCCTGTCTGTCAATCAGGCGACGGAACCGCTCTTCAGTCTCAGCTTGCGGGCTTTAAACCGTCTCTTGTTTCTCTGCCGGATTTGAAAACGGCGTTTCATCTGACCACTTTTTGCCACCTTCGCCCTCCAATTTTTATAGTCGCGATGGCCATCGGTAAAACGGTCGCCGGACCCCTGGCGACCGCACCGATGGTAGCGCCGATTATAAACTATTCAACAACTAAAAACCCGGATTCCCCCAAACCTGAGATCAGGCGGCGGCGTGCCGGGTGGTATAATCCGCCAATGTCCCGTTTGAAACCCCTGTTCATCGGCTGCCTCTTGGCGTTCCCCCTTCTCCTCGTCCGAGCCGAGCCAGATCCCTTTGTTGCGGCGCGGGCGGCGATGGTCCAACAGCAGATCGTGGATCGCGGCGTTCGCGATCCCCAAGTGATCGCGGCCATGAAGCGCGTACCGCGGCACCGCTTTGTTCCGATGGAGCTTCAGAGCATGGCCTATCAGGACCAGCCGCTTCCTATCGGCAAAGACCAGACCATCTCTCAACCCTACATGGTGGCCTTGATGAGCGAGCTGTTGGCGTTAACCGGCCGGGAAAAAGTGCTGGAGATCGGTACGGGGTCGGGTTACCAGGCGGCGGTATTGGCGGAGCTGGCCAAAGACGTCTATTCCATTGAAATCATTCCCGTCCTGGCCCGGCGCGCAAAAAAAGCCCTTCAGGATCTCGGGTATGCCAGGGTCCAGGTGAAAGAAGGGAATGGGTACGCGGGGTGGCCCCAAAAAGCGCCGTTTGATGCGATCATCGTCACCTGCGCCCCGAACGAGGTGCCACAAGCGCTGCAAGATCAGCTCAAGGAAGGCGGCCGCCTGGTCATCCCGGTCGGCGACTGGCCGAACCAGATGCTTTACGAGATTGTGAAGCGTGAAGGGAAGCTGATCAAGCAGCCGGTCATCCCCGTCGTTTTTGTTCCCATGGTCAAGTCAGGATCGGGTCAATGAGCCGCGGGTCCGGCTGCCGCCCATAGCGGGAATTGTTATAATCCCGGCGTTCCGTAACAAATTCCCTTCATGTCATCCAAATCGTTGATCATCATCGGCGGCGGGCCGGGCGGCTACGCGGCCGCGCTGGACGCGGCGAGGCGTAAACTGCGCGTGACGCTGATCGACCAGCAGGACATCGGCGGCGCCTGCCTGAACCGCGGCTGCATCCCGTCCAAGTTTTTCCTCTCCAAATCAAAACGGCTGGCGGATGCGCTGCACCTGGCGGACGCCGGCATCCAGGTGCGGTTGGAGCACATCCGTTTAGGGCCTCTCATTGAACAGAAAAACAACCTGTTATCGACCCTGCGCCAGCGCATGGAGCAGGCCCTGAAAAGCGCCTCGGTGGAACGCCTCACAGGCCAGGCGCGCTTTCTCTCCGCGCACCGCGTTGAAATACACGCTTCCGAGAAACCCCCTCAACAACTCGAAGCGGATGCCATCCTCCTGGCCACCGGGTCCACTCCCCTCATTCCAAAAACCTTTCCAAAATCACCCGTCCTCTTTAACAGCGACAGTATTTTTTCTCTGGACCGTCTTCCCAGCCATCTGGTCGTGCTCGGCGGCGGCTACATCGGCTGCGAACTGGCGTGCGCGTTTCAGGGACTGGGCTCCAAAGTGACGCTGATTGAAAAGGAGCCTCGACTTTTGGCCACCCAGCCGGAATTTGAAGCGGCGGGCGCGATTCTTCAGCGCGCGTTTGAAAAGCGCGGCATGACCGTATGGACGCGCACGGAACTCAAAGCGGTGACGCCGATCGATGATCAGCACCTGCGCCTGCAGTGTTCCAACGGCGAAACGTTCGAGGCCAACGCGCTGCTCTTGGCCCTGGGCCGGGCGCCGAATCTGGGATCGCTTGATATCGAAAAGGCGGGCCTGGCGCTGGAGAAAGGGCGCCTGATCGTGAACGCCTCGATGCAGACGTCCGTTCCCTCCATCTACGCGATCGGCGATCTGGTCAGCCCCTTGCCTCTGGCGCACGTGGCCTCACGCGAAGGCGAAGTGGCGGTGGCCCACCTGACCGGAGAAAAGCGGTCCATCACGTACCCGGATATTCCCCGCTGCATTTATACCTGGCCCGAAGCGGCTTCGGTCGGCCTCACCGAGGAACAAGCCAAACAGGCGGGCCTCAACGTGCGCGTCGACCGATACCATTGGGCGGCCAGTTCCAAGGCGATGCTGGAACAGGAAACGGAAGGGTTCTGGATGATCCTCTCGGACGCGGCCACGCACAAAATCCTGGGCGGCCTGATCGTGGGCCCGCACGCCACCGAGCTGATTCACCTGCTGGCGCTCAGCCTGCGCGCTGGACTGACCGCGCGGGCGGTGGTGGACACGGTTTTCGCGCATCCCACCCTCGCCGAAGGGTTTCAGGAAGCCATGGCGCGATCCCTCACGACACGTTCAATCACACCCGGAGGAAGAGGATGAACGCTCTGCGGCATCCTTTCCCTGTCGAATACAAACGCTCCATCCCGGCGGGTCCGCTGTTTCATAACGTGAACCGCGTGCTCGAACTGGAGAACCTGAATACGATCTGTGTCAGCGGCAAGTGTCCTAACCGCGGCGAATGCTTTTCGCGCGGCAGTTTGGCGTTCATGGTCCTGGGAGATACCTGCACGCGGCGCTGCGGCTTCTGCGCGGTGAAGGCGGGCCGTCCCGACGCCGTGGACCCGCATGAACCCGAACGATTGGCGCGCGCCGCAGCCGAGCTGGGCTTACGGCATGTCGTGGTCACGGCGGTCGCTCGCGACGATCTGGCGGACGGCGGCGCGGCACACTTCGCGGCCTGCATCCGTGAGCTGCGGCGGCACCTTCCGGCGGCCGCGATCGAAGTCCTGACCTCCGATTTTAACGGCAGCCCCGCGTCCCTGGACGCGGTGCTCAACGCCCAGCCGGATATTTTCAACCACAATATCGAAACCGTGGAACGCCTGACGCCCCGGGCGCGCTCCCGGGCCCGGTACCGGCGCTCGCTGGAGGTTCTTCGATATGCAAAAGATTTCTCCCCTCACCCCCCCCTCTCCCCAAGGGAGACGGCGCAGGGTGCGGGGAGACTGAAAACAAAGTCGGGCCTGATGCTCGGGTTGGGCGAGACCTCCAATGAAATTCTGCAAACGCTCACGGACCTGCGATCGGCCGGCTGCGAGTACCTGACCATCGGCCAGTACCTCCAGCCGTCCGCGCGGCACCTCACGATCCAGTCGTTCGTTCCGATCCAGGATTTTCAATTCTGGAAGGACGAGGCGTTTCGCCTGGGCTTTGAGCGGGTGGCCTCCGGCCCTCTGGTTCGCAGTTCCTATTTCGCGGACCAGCTTCACACATCGGTCCAATGACCATGGCGACTCTGCAACGCTCCCCCCTTCACGAGCTGCACGCGCGCGCCGGCGGGAAATTCGTGGACTTCCACGGCTGGGAACTTCCCGTCCAATTCACCAGCGTCATGGACGAACACCAGACCGTGCGCCGCGCGGCGGGCCTGTTTGACATTTCACATATGGGCCAGATCCTCCTGGAAGGACCCGGCGCGTTTTCGTTCATCCAGCACCTGATCACCAACGATTTGCAGCGTACCTTTGACAAAGGCCTCGGCGCCTACGCGCATCTCTGCCTGCCCTCCGGCGGCATCCTCGACGATATTTTTGTCTATGGGCTGAAAGATTCGTCCGCCACACAACAGGCGGACGGTCGCCGCGGCGACCGATTTTTCATGGTGGTCAACGGCGCCACGCGCGAAAAAGACATTGCCTGGCTTCGCAAAACCGCCTCCGGTGAGGTGTCCCTCGTGGATCTGGAAAACCGGGGCGCATTGGCCGTCCAGGGCCCCCGAGCGCTGGAGATCATCCGAAAAACGGTCCCGGGTGTTGCGGAACTGCCGCGTTTCGCTTTTCAGCAAATCAAGGGCGGGGCCCCGAACGAGACATACTGGGCCTGCCGCACCGGATACACCGGCGAAGAGGGGGCCGAATTCTTCGGGCCGGCCATGACCATCAAAACGCTTTGGAAACAATTGCTGGAAAACGGCGCGGGGGAAGGATTGAAGCCCTGCGGTCTGGGCGCGCGCGACACCCTGCGCCTGGAAATGGGCTATCCGCTTTACGGACACGAGCTGACCGAATATCATTCCTCGCTTGA
>MGUR01000052.1:0-10921 GCA_001800075.1 Elusimicrobia bacterium RIFCSPLOWO2_01_FULL_59_12 | reverse complement strand
CCGTCAAATGGGACAAGGGAGATTTCATCGGCCGGGCCGCGCTTTGGAAACAGAAGCAAGGCGGGGTCAAGAGCCGGCTCTTGGCGTATGAACTTCTGGCGCGGGGCGTCCCCCGCCAGGGCTGTAAAATTTACAAGGAGGGCGTGGCCGGCGGGGACACCACCAGCGGAACGTTTTCCCCCTCGCTGCAAAAAGGGATCGGGCTGGCCTATGCCCCGGCCGACTGGAACAAACCGGGAACGCGCCTGGAGGTGGACATCCACGCCCAACGCGTCCCCGCAGCCGTTGTGACTCTGCCGTTCTATAAAAAATAATACCCCTCGTCATTCCCGCGAAAGCGGGAATCCAGTGACGCTTAACGACACTGGATCCCCGCTAACGACATGCGGGGATGACGTTGGCAAAGGAAGGAATCATTTATGCGTCGCTATGCCAAAACCCACGAATGGGTCCGTCCGGAAGGTCCAATCGCCTACGTCGGCCTTTCCGATCATGCGCAGAAGGAAGTGACCGACGTCGTGTATGTGGAGGTGCCTAAGACCGGCAGGACGTTGAAGGCCGGAGACGAAGCCGCCACCATCGAGTCCGTGAAAGCCGCGTTCAGCATCTACGCGCCGGTCTCCGGCACCCTGGTGAAGGCCAATGCCGATCTGGAAAAAGATCCGGGGCTGATCAATCAATCTCCCTTCGAAAAGGGCTGGATGTTCGCTATCGAGATGTCGAATCCGTCTGAGGTTGAAAACCTGATGACCGAAGAGCAGTATCAGGATTTTCTCAAAAGCCCGGAAGCGGCCGGGCACCCCTAATGGACTTTATCCCCCACACGGACGCCGAACGGCAGGAGATGCTGGCCGCCATCGGCGTGAAAAAATTCGAAGACCTGGTCAAGCACCTGCCGCTCTACCGCCAGGAGATGGCCATTCCGGCGGGCTTGGCGGAAGGTGAAGTGCTCCGGATCGCGCATGAATTGGCGTCGAAGAACAAAGCCCCGGGGAAGCTGCTGTCTTTCCTGGGCGCGGGCGCTTACGATCATTTCTCCCCCTCCGCGATCCCGGCCCTGATGAGCCGCGGCGAATTCCTCACCTCCTATACGCCGTACCAGCCGGAAGTCAGCCAGGGGACGCTTCAAACGCTTTACGAATTCCAGAGCATGATCTGCGAACTGATGGCGATGGAGATCTGCAACGCCGGCATGTACGAAGGCGCCAGCGCCCTGGCGGAGGCCGTCCTGCTCGCCCTGCGCGAGACCGGCCGCAAAGAAGTTCTCATCCCCCGGACACTGCACCCCGATTACCGCGCGGTGCTGACCACCTACACCTCCGAGATGGATATCAAACTGGTGGAGATCCCGCACATCCAGGGGCTTCTCGACATCGATTTCATCAAGAAAAACCTCTCGGAACGCACGGCGGCGATCGTCGTGCAAAACCCGAACTTCTTCGGGTGCCTCGAACCGGTTCGCGAGCTCGGGCCGGCGGCCCGGGCCGTGGGCGCTCTGTTCATCGCCGCCGTGAATCCGATTTCGTTGGGCCTGGTGATCCCGCCTGGAGAATACGACGCCGATATCGCGGTAGCGGAAGGCCAGCCGCTGGGAATCCCGGTAGGCTACGGGGGTCCGTATTTGGGACTCTTCACCTGCAAAGAGAAATGGCTGCGCAAAATGCCGGGCCGTTTGGTGGGGCAAACCACAGATGTGGATGGGAAGCGCGCTTTCGTCTTAACGCTTCAAGCCCGCGAGCAGCATATCCGCCGGGAAAAGGCGACCTCCAACGTCTGCACCACGACCGCGCTGGTCGCGGAGTGTTCCACTTTTTACATGGCGCTGCTGGGAAAACAAGGCGTGCGGGACATGGCGTCCCAAAATCTGGCCAAAAGCCATTATGCGTTTGATCAGCTCAAGCAAATCCCGGGCGTCCGTGTTCCCTTCAACGCGCCGTTTTTTAACGAGTTTGTTCTGCAGACGAAACTCCCGGCGGAAACGCTTCAGGAGCGCTTGACCAAACAGGATATTCTGGGCGGCCTGTCGCTGAAAAAATGGTACCCCGAACTGGATAACGCGTCGCTGTGGTGCGTGACGGAGACAAAAACCAAGGCGGATATCGACCATCTGGTCCGCGCCCTGAAAGAAGCACTCGGCTGAACATGAAGCACGCGCGTTTTAATCTCTATGTGATTGCCGGGCCGAACGGGGCAGGCAAAACGACGTTTGCTGACCAATTTCTTCCACACTACGCCCACTGCCCGGAGTTTGTGAACGCGGATATGATCGCCAAAGGACTTTCACCTTACTCACCCGCCGCCGCCGCGATCGAGGCGGGCCGATTGATGCTGGGGCGGATCAAAGAACTGGCGGCCCAGCGCAAGGACTTCGGATTTGAAACAACACTCTCGGGGAAAACATACATATCTCTTTTCAAAAAACTGCGAGCATATGGGTATCGTGTCCACCTGTTCTACTTATGGCTTCCCAATGTGGATACCGCGCTCCAGCGAATCCGTTACCGAGTACAACGGGGAGGCCACTCCGTCCCTGAATCCGACGTCCGGCGGCGCTTCAAGCGCAGTCTGGCCAATCTCTTCGGAGCCTATTATCCTTTACTGGACAGCTGGTTCCTGCTCGATAATTCCGACCAACAACCTCATCTCATCGCCTTAGAAAAGGATGGAGCAAGAAACGTCTTAAAACATGATTTATTTCTTCAAATCCAGGAGGGCCTTAACCCATCATGAAAAAAACGAACGGGAAACTTCCTTCACTTGCTCGAAAGGCCGAAAAAGCTCTAAAAGTTGCGGTCGCCAAGGCCCTCAAAGACCACAAAAAGGACGGAATTCCTATCGCGGTTTGGAAAAACGGCAAGGTCGTTACGATTCCTGCGAACCGGATAAGAGTCAGATGACGAAAGAGGTTTTATGGAATCTCTGATCTTTGAAAAAACGCAGCCCGGACGGCGCGGCTATACGCTGCCCGCTTTGGATGTTCCCTCGATCGATCCCGCACAGGTCCTGCCGCGCGAATCGCTTCGCCAATCGCCTCCCGCGCTCCCGGAAATGAGCGAACTGGACGTGGTCCGGCATTACACGCGGCTTTCCCAGCTCAACTTCAGCATTGACACCCATTTCTACCCCCTGGGATCCTGCACGATGAAATACAACCCCAAGGTGTGCGAGCAAGTGGCGGGGTTCACCGGCTTCAAAGCGCTGCACCCGCTGCAGCCGGCGTCGACCGTCCAGGGATTTCTCCAAGTGTATTACGAACTCGAACGGTCGCTCTCAGAGATCTGCGGCATGGCCGAGTTCAGCCTCCAGCCTTCCGCGGGCGCGCACGGCGAACTGGCGGGACTCCTCATCGCGCGGGCGTATCACAAATACAAAGGCAGCGCGCGCAAAACCGTGATCGTGCCGGACTCCGCGCACGGCACCAACCCGGCGTCCGCGATGATCGCGGGATACCAGGTGAAAAGCGTGAAATCGGACAACCAAGGACGGGTGGACCTTCAAGCCCTCGAAGCGGCGCTCGATCGGGACACGGCCGTCTTCATGCTCACCAATCCCAACACCTTGGGGTTGTTCGAAACCCAGATCAAGGACATCGCCAAACGCGTGCACGACGCGGGCGCGCTGCTTTATCTGGATGGCGCCAACATGAATGCGCTGGTCGGCCTGATACGCCCGGGCGATTTGGGCTTCGATATCATGCACTTGAACCTGCACAAAACCTTTTCGACGCCGCACGGCGGCGGCGGGCCGGCGGCGGGACCGGTCGGCGTCACGCAAGCGCTCACGCCGTTCCTGCCGGTGCCGCGCGTGCGAAAAACAGAGCAGGGCTATTCGCTGGAGGAATCCGCGCCGCTGTCCATCGGCAAGATGCGGACCTTCAACGGCAATTCCCTGATCCTCCTGCGCGCCCACACCTACCTTCGCTGCCTGGGACGTGAGGGCGTGCGTAAAGTCAGCGAAGCCGCCATCCTGAACGCCAATTACCTCCGCGCCAAATTGAAAGACCGCTATCAACTGGCGATCGATGATCTGTGCATGCACGAATGCGTCGTGACCGCCGCCAAGCAAAAACCGAAAGGCGTCAGGACGCTGGACATTGCCAAGCGCCTGCTGGACTACGGCTTCCACCCGCCCACGATTTATTTCCCGCTCATTGTGGACGAAGCCATGATGATCGAGCCCACCGAAACGGAATCCAAACAAACCTTGGATGGATTTATCGATGCGATGAACCAAATCGCGCAGGAAGCCGAACAAAACCCGGATTTGCTGCGCACGGCCCCGCACTCCACACCGGTCCGCCGGCTGGATGAAGTTACCGCCGCGCGCCAACCCAATCTTCGGTGGAAAGCCGTTCCCGTCCACTCGTCCTGTTCTAAACGCATTCCCAAATGAGCGCCGCTGTCCTCACGCGGTTCAAAACCTGGAAAATCCTCACCACCCCGCCCATGTCCGGCCCAGACAACATGGCCTATGATGTATCGACCATGCAAAACATGCATAACGAGGACCGCCCTCCCGTTCTGCGATTTTTCCGTTGGGTCCGTCCCGCCGTTTCGTATGGAAAACATCAGCGTCTCGACGGTCTCCGTACGTTCATTCCCTCCGGCTGGGAAACTATTCAGCGCCCGACCGGCGGCGGCGCGGGGCTCCATGACCAGGATTTATGCCTTTCCCTGTGCTGGCGCGCCGGCCAGCCGCCCCTTCCGACTGCGTTGAAAGACGTTTACGGTTGGATTCATACCGTGATCCTGCAAGCCCTCCCCCCCCTCTCGCACGCGCGCCTGGCCGACTGCCGGGATTGCAAGACTCTGGCTCCCTTCTCCACGCGTCACTGCTTCAACGAACCGGTCGCCTTTGATATTTTGTCGGGCCGGCGAAAAATCACGGGGGGCGCGATCTGCCGGCAGAAATCCGTTTTTCTCTACCAGGGATCCCTTCAGGATTTTGACGATGCCGCCTTGCAGTCCCGCCTTGAGGACGCCTTCCAGCGCGCCCTGCTTCCTTCATGAACAATAGCCTGGGGGGGCGTTATCGCTTGATGATCGCCATGCTGGCGATCACGGCGTACGCTCCCACTTTAAAAACAGGGTTTCTTTGGGATGATCACATCACGATTGAAGCGAATCCCTGGATTCGAGAGTGGTCGTTCCACGCTTTGAAACACGATTTTTCGTCGGATGTTTTTGACGGCCACGGCGACAAATACTATCGCCCCCTGGCGACCCTTGCTAATCGCGTGGACTTCACACTCTGGGGATTGCGCCCGGCGGGCTTTCATCTGACCAATTTGCTCATACATCTGGGGAATGCGCTCCTGATCGCGGAACTGGTGCTGGCGCTCAGCGTCCCCCCTCTGGCCGCGTTTTTAACGGCCAGCCTATTTGCGGTACACCCCATCGGGGCGGAACAGTTAATGATTATCTCCGGCCGGGCTGAACTCATGAGCTTTTTTTTCTCTCTGACCGCCGTCCTGCTTCTGCTCAAAAAGGGCCGGGGCGCGACGACCGCGGGTTGGATCGCTTACCTCGCGGCGCTCTTCAGCAAAGAAAGCGGCGTCATGACGCCTTTTGTACTGGCCCTGGTGTTTTACGCACAGCGCGAGCCGGCGGCGACATACCGGCGCCTGGGGCCGATGATCCTTGCGCTCCTTCCTTATCTGGCGCTGCGCCAGAGCATTGTGGGACCGACTGTGAACCTTCCCTCCCTGTGGCTGACGTTCCGCTTTGTCCTGCAGGAATTTCCCTCCGTGATCGTCCGCTATCTCGCCCTTCTTCTCGTTCCATGGAACCTGCATTCCCACCGTCTTCTCCCGCAGATCAGCCCGATCTGGCCGTTGATCCTGCTGCTCTGCGTGGGCGTCGGCGCGTACGGGATTCGTCGTTACCGGCATTGGGCGGTGTTTTGCATCGGGTGGTTTTTGCTGGCCCTTCTTCCCAAAATGCCGGTGATGATCTACGGGAACTTCATGCTGGATCATTGGGCGTACCCTGCCTCGCTCGCTGTGCTTCTCCCGCTGGCCTGGCTTGTTCATCGCGGTTGGAAATCTTCAAAGGACCGTGTCCGCACCCTGACAGGCCTCCTCTATTTCGTCGTCATCATCGCTGGGTCTCTATTGGTTCATCTGAATGTCGCCCTGCGCGGGACCGATGAGAAAATGTACCGCTGGGCGCTGCATTTCACCACCTCCAATCCCGTGAAATCCAACCTGGGCGTGCTGCTCCTCCAAACCGGCCGCCCCGGCGAGGCCATCCCCTTTTTGGAAGAGGTGCGGCAGGTCTACCCCGAGGATTCAAAAACGACCCGGGCGCTGGCGCTGGCCTACTGGGACGCGGGATACCCGCGCGTGGCGATCCGCTACCTGAAGGAATTCCTTATGACCCACCCCGATGATCCGTTGGCGCGCGCACAATTGAACAACATGAAAAAACACCGTGCGCCCTCCCGGCCCGCCCGATAAAACGGCCCGCGTTTTTTTTATTGACAGGTATAACCTATTCTAATAGGATGTTTCCCGACCTGACCACTTAGGCTGGTTTAGGAAAGAAAAGACTATGGCCCACTTAAACGTCTATTTATCGAGAGAACGCGCCAGATGGGTCCGCGCGGGCCTGGAAGGCATCGCCAAGAAAGAAAACAGATCCCTTTCTTATGTGGTGGAAGAAGCGCTTGTGGTCTTTATCAAACAACAAGGGAAGCATGTTCCAAAACATCAGCGAATGGACCATCGGACGATCCCGGCGCGCTAGGGACGTCTTGAGGCGGAGACCCGCCCTGGGGGCGGCTGTCTGTTTATTTTTGACCCCGGGCCTCAGCGGGGCCTCGGATCCTTTGGAGCGGTCCGCTTTCAGCCAGATAGAATTTTCCAACAACTGCGCCAAAAAGCAGTGGCTCCTTTCGCCGGACAACACCCTGCAACTGCAGATCGCGCCTCCCCGGAAAGGGACCTGCGTCGCCTCCCTTTATTTCCATTTCCCTCAAGAGGCCGCCTCTATCGAGACGCTCCGCTTTGAGGCCCGCGGTTTAAAACCGGGTTCTTTTCTTCGTATTGGTCTGGCCGATGCCGGTGACGCCCGGGCCCATTTCAGCCGGACGTTTCCGGAAGGGGGCCTCGGTTCGACATGGACGCAGAGCCGCGTCCCGATTCGGCAGCTGCGGGACGCCTGGAATCCATCCCGCATCGCCGCGCTTCATTTTGTAGCCGTTTCGAACAGGTCCCTGTCTTCTCAACCCACGGTCATGATTCGCCACATTCGTCTGGCAGCGGCCTCTTCCGCGGCGACCGGATCCGCACAGCCGGCACGCGTCTCTCCGGACACCTCCGCAGGTTCTCCCACGTCGATCCCATCGGCTTCCAGCGCATCCTCTTCAAAAGCCCCCAAAGCCGGGGCGAGCCATCCTCCGCTTTTTCCCACAACTAAAATTCTGCTTTCTCTTGCCGGAGGCGTCCTGCTGGTTCTGGCCATGGGAAGCAGGACGCGCAGGCGCCGAATCTTGTCTCCCCTCTATGAGATCAACATGCGGACGTGGCGAACGCGCCGCGATGAGAATGACGTCTTGCGGTTCGGAGGGTTTAAGAAGGTCGCGCCCGCCGATTTGAGGGCGATCAAGCAGGCGGGGTTCAACACGCTCTGGCTGATGGGCATCTGGGAAATCGGCGCCAAGGTCCGCCAGATTTCAAAAAACTATGCCGCAGATTTTCACGGTTCGCCCTTCGCCATTTTTGACTACCGCGTGTCGACGGACCTGGGAAGCGAGGACGATTTCCGGGATCTGGTGCGGCGCGCGCACAACCTGCGGATGTCGGTGATCGTGGACTTTATCCCCAACCACATGGGCTTGGACAGCGCCTGGCTGAACGATCACCCGGAATATTTTATCCACCGGATTTTGGACGCCAGCGAGTGCGATCTCGCCGATGAGGATCTCAAGCAGCGCTACCCGGGTTTTTTCCCCTACCGGACACCCAGCTACCCCCAGGGAGACCGGCGCCTTCCCAAAACGATCATGGTCGCTTACGGAAAAGATCCCTACTTTTACCCCTGGATCGATACCGCGCAGCTGGATTACGCCAACCCGGGCTTGCGGCGGAAAATGATCGACGTCCTGTGCTACTGGGCCAAAATCGTCGACGGCGTGCGCTGCGACATGGCGATGCTGGCGCTGCGCGACCAGGTCAAAATTCATCGCCACCCCGACATGACCTGGGACACCTTCAACGAAACGATGCCAAACGAGTTCTGGAGCGAAGCGATCCCGGCGGTGAAGCGGGTCAACCCGAATTTTGTTTTTCTGGCGGAAACCTATTGGTCGATGGAAGGCTATCTGCAGAACCTCGGGTTCGACTACACCTACAACAAGCCCCTCTACGAAGCCCTCTGCAACGCGGTGCACAGCGGCCACGCCGAGGGGCTGATGAATTTCCTGCGTCTTCTGGGGACCGACTTCCTGAAGCGAAGCGTTCACTTCCTGGAAAATCACGATGAAGAGCGCGCCATGAACGCCCTTGGGGAGGAACGCCAGCGGGCGGCGGCCGCCATCCTCTGCACGCTCCCCGGCATCGCGCTGCTGCACCAGGGCCAGATGGAGGGCCAGCGTGAACGCCTGCCGGTCCAGCGAGTCGTCCCTCTCCATCAGGAACCTGTGCATTCATCCCTGCATCATTTTTACAGGAAACTGCTCAAGGCGACGTCCCTGCCGGTGTTTCAGGAAGGCCGGCTCACACCGCTGTACAGCAACAACCCGGCCCTGGTGAGCTACGCGCGCCTGGACAACGACACCAAGGTGCTGGTGATTGTGAACACGTCCCAGAAGAACCAGAAGGGAAGCGTGTTCCTCATGCCCGGCCTGCGCGTGCATTCGGGCGCGTCCTACAGACTGAATGATCTTTTCTATTCATTCAAAGCCAACACCGCCGGGACCGTCCAGCCCTTTTACGTTTATCCCGGCGCCAGACTGATCAATCAGGGGCTCTACGTCGAGCTCGAGCCTTTTGACGCTCATATTTTTGTCGTGGAACCTCAGGGCGCGCTGCAAAGCACCCAAAAAGCGATGCGGGCCGTACGCCAGACGCTTGACGAGTGGCCCCTGAACCGCGTCGCGCGGCGCGTTATTGGCGCCGCGTTCTCCCGATCCTCGGACGCAAACCTTGCCGCAAATCCCACGGGCCGGCAGTCGTAAGACTGGCGGCCCGTGGGCCTACCTCAAAGTGAGTAAGCAAGCCTACACGGAGAGTAAGCAGCCGGCCTGTGAAGTGAGTAAGTTCGAGGGGAAACGAGTAAGTGACCCGGCAAAAGTGAGTAAGTGACCCCTTAGGCGGCTTGGTAGGAGGCGGAAGGGCTGTTGGGATCGCCCGGGCGGACAAGTTGTCCCCGTTGAACCATGCCGGAGAGGAGACGATTCGCTGCCGCGCGAGAAAGGCGAAGCAGCTTTTCGGTTTGCTCGCGGGTCAAGCCGCCGTTCGAGCGGGCATGCCTCAGCACGTGTTGCTCATAGCGTTCGCGCTTTCGGGTCAGCCGTTTTGGAGCAGGTTTATCCCTCTTCGCCGGCGCGTTGTCCTCCATACTTTCCGCTTCGAGTTGCTGCTCAACTTCCCTATGAGCTTGCTGCTCCTGCCGTTCACTCAGCCACCTGGAAGCGCTCGAGCCGATATAAAAACCAAGAACTTCAAAAGCAATCAACGTCAGGCCGTTCGGGTACGCCAGCTTCGCCGGCCACAGCTCAGAACCCAACACGGCAATCAGCAAGAAAACGGCCCATAGCCCCACAAACCACTCTCCCCTTGGCCGGAAAGTCCGGGGCGGGGTTTGTCCCTCGTCTGTCTGCGGGTCGGGTTGAAACCCAATGGCCCAGCGCTGCACTTCCTTACTCCCCACATACGCTGAAAGGAGCGCCAGATAAAAGGCATTGGCGGTGCTCACGCTGATCGACACGCGGCCCGCTGTCGCGAACTCCGCCGCCTGCACGCCAAACAGCGCTACGGTGTAGAGAGCGCTCAGCCAAAAAAGAAAGGGTATGCTCATGCCGGTGTCTTCAGTGTATACGAGACTCCCAGTAATTGGGTTGTCTCCTTAAATGCATCACAGCGATTATGACAACGCGACCCTGAAACAGACGGTAGACAACAGCGAAGGGGAAACGTCGAAGGAGAAAGCGGCGGAAACGATGGGAGTCAGCGGACCAAGTCCGTGGCCAGGTGACAACCGCGCACACAGCTCTTTGGACTTCGTGGAGGAACTCTAGACCCAGCCCGGGGGTGCGCTGCTCATACCACGCTTGGGCTTGGAGAAGTTCCAAGCGGGCTTCTGGATGAAGATCAAGCTGCACGCGAACGTTTTTTCATCTCCAGTTCGACTTGCTCCCACGAAACCAGGTCGACGCGGCCTTTTCGAATATCGGCCCAACGCTTTTGGATCTCTTTCTGCCAGGCTTTTTCAACAGCCAGATTCTTTTCGTGCGAAGAAACTTCCAAGCTGGAAAGCAGCCGCTGCGCAATAACCGCCCGCTCCTTGACTGATAACCGAAGCGCTTCGGAAAGGATTTTGTTTAACGGACTCACATTCGCCTCCTTATGAACTGTGCAAGAATTATAACATCGCAACAAATGAAAAGGCCATGCTCCTTCAGATCTCATGATTCACGTCCTAAAACCGTTCCAGGTTGACTCTCCTTGACGGCCCGGGCGTTGCGCTGAAGACCTTGGCGTTTGGCGCGTTTCAGGGGAGATCCGGCGAAGCGGCGGTCAAACTCGGCGTCGTTCTGGATGGACAAAATATCTTCCGCCTTCATGTCGGGCGGCTCCGCCTGGAACTCCGCGATGGGGGTGGGCGGGACGCGGGTGTTATGAGGGCAGACATCCTGACAGACATCACAACCGAACAGCCAATCGCCTACGTGTGACCGGAGTTCCTGAGGTATCTCACTT
>MGUR01000051.1:235-18593 GCA_001800075.1 Elusimicrobia bacterium RIFCSPLOWO2_01_FULL_59_12 | reverse complement strand
CCTTATCGCGCAGGGCTGGGGAAAGTCAAACCGCGTAATCTGGGGAGTTCTGGGCCGCGCCGCTCACGTAAGGAGTCCAGCCATTCCGTGAAAGGTTCCTTGCCACTGGGCAGCTGATAGATTTCAACTTCTTTCACAACCCAAGTGTATATTATAATACACATCTGATCAAGGGGTAGTTCCACTGATCGGAATAGTGATCGGTATCACAACTAAAGAGAGCTAAATTAAGCGGCTTGGGGAAACAGTGCTTGGTGAGAGGGGCGGCGATTAAATGTAAGAGGCCCGCCTGTCGTAATTGGAGAAGTCGAGAACGGCGCTCTCAGGAGATGGTGCAATCGGAGTTTGAAGTGTATTTTGCTAGAGGCGGACTGTCAGGCGTCATCCTGCTTGGCGGAATCCAGCTCAGAGCGTCCGAGCCAGTAACAGGCTAGCGGAGCGGGTATTTTCATCAGACGCGTGCGTGATTCGCTTGATTGACCGGGAAGTTCGCCGAAGTCGGACATCTCTCGGGTAATTACATAACCCCGCTTTACATCGTGCGCGGCGCAAAAGGCAGCCATTCCTTTCAGGTCGCCAAGTCCCGTATGCGCGGGCCCGCGGTATTTCACTTCGAAAGGGATGAGCTGGCCATCGAGATCAGCGATGATGTCGACCTCTCGACCTTGTTTCCCATGCCAGTAGGAAAATCCGATACTCCGGGCATAATAGCGCGTATAAACGTGTTTGAAAAATGCCGTCTCTACGGCTCTTCCCAATCCAACGGGATCTTCCAGCAGGCCTTTGCCCTTCAGCAGCACACCTGGGGCTATGGCGGCATCGGCTAAATAAATCTTTGACCGCCCACGAAGCACCTGTTTGCCGTAACCGAAAGGCAGGAGACGGTGAATCAGGTGAGTGGCCCCCAGCAATTCAATGAAACTGCTGACGGTCGGTCGTTTCAACTGTAAACTGCTGCACAACTGCGGCAAGTCCAATAGTCCTCCATCGTGCAGACAAAGATAGAGAAAAACCTGCTCCAATTCCAAGACCCTCCGTACGCCAAAGAGAGCGGTCATGTCCCTTTTTAGAACCTTATCCACGATGTCCTCGCGCAGCAGCTTTTGCGCCAGGGGGATACTTTCCACAAGGGCGCTTTGAGGAAATCCACCCCGCAGCAAGTATTCATGAAAGAGCCCTGTCAGAGGCCGAGCCTCTTCGGCGACCGGAGTGAAGCGAGTCGGTTTCCAATTAAACAATTCCTGCAGCGAGGACACCGCGGGCAGGTTTGGAACAGGCAGTTTTTTAAGTTGCAGATACTCGTAAAACGACAAAGTGGCAAGTCGGATTGTTTGCCAGCGTCCGACTCCCGATTCCTGACCTTCTGTCACCAAAGGCGTAGCCGACCCCGTGACTGCGACACGTCGCCGCTTTTCGAAATCGACCTGGTGTTTTAGCCAAGTCTGCCAGTTCTTCGCCAGTTGGATTTCATCAAGAAATAGATAATCGGGACCTTCTTTCGCAGGTTCAAATTCGCGCCATAATCGAATAAGGGGGTCGAGTCCAACGAGTTTAAGCAGAGGGTGATCAAAGGTCACATAAAGAATGTTCGTAGGCGGGATGCCCTTCTCCAGAAGAGCATCAATGGCCTGAAGAAATAACGTAGTCTTTCCAACCTGCCGGGCTCCGGACAACAGGAGCGCCCTCCCGGCCGGCGGATTATTCATCCATGCAGCGATCTCTCTAAATGCCGCGCGCCGCCAGCTCGACAGATCAGGAAATCGTCCTCCAGACCACCAGGGGTTATATTGGCGAAGGACGGCGAACAACTCTGCCTGGGATGCGATCATGGAGCGATTCTAGCTCCTAATGCCATTTAATGCAAGTACATATACACTAAATGATCTATTTAGTTATAAATACTCGTTATTGTGGACCATCCGGAGCCGGCCATGGACAGATCTCTGATCGGCGCTAGAATTTGGAACAGCTAAGGCGGGAAAACTTCGACGAAATGGTCGAAATAAACACAACTGAGAAGAGCTAAACACATCTAAATGTAGATAGGATTGTGAATCTACAACGACGATCCTCCTTTGCCACACATCGGCTTCGGAGGACGAGGCTGCCAGGTTTGCCCGCCGAAGCCTTGGCGGAGGCGGGCCGCTCCGCCCCGCGGAGCCGTTATAGCTTAAAAGACGTGCCGATCGACGGGACGGCTGAAAAGGCGGGAAACGACGTTGATCGGATTAGTGATCGGTCTCTTTGCGATCGGCCACCCATCCGCGATTCTCGGTGATCTCCAAGTCCCATGGGTTTGCAGTTCTTATCACCCGTATAAGCGCGGCCGTTTCTCATACAAGGTGACCAGAGACCCTTCAATACGAAAAGCCATCTGCACTTTGTTCCGGACGTGAAGCGGAACCCGCTTTTCGCAGTACTGGGCGAGAATCGCTTCGAGTGAAAGGCGTTCAGGCAGTGCCATAGCCATAGGTGGGAGGCGTTTTACGCGGCTACAGCGTGGACAGCTTTCCAGCTATTGGACGTGTGACTGGTCTGCCATAGATCATAGGTCTGCTGGAGAGTAAGCCACAACTCAGGGGTGGTGCTGAACGCCCGGGAAAGCCGCAGCGCCATGTCGGGTGTTACGGCTCCTCTTTCGTTGACGATCTTGGAAAGCGTTTTACGAGACACCTTCAAGGCATCGGCTACCTGGGCGATATTCAACTCCAAAGGCTCCAGGTACTGCCTCTTTAAAATCCCACCCGGATGCGTCGGCTCTCGTTTGCGTTCTCTCATAATCAATTCCTCCCGTTCGCTATTTCCTTTTCGACGGGACCAGCGGCGATAAACTCATTCGCCGCAGGTCCTAGTGATAATCCAGATAATCTACAACGCAGGCGTTTCCATCTTGGAACAAAAATGTGATCCGCCAATTGCCCGACACTCTGACGGCCCAGAGATCTTTCATATCCCCTTTCAGAGGATGGAGGAATGAACCCGGAAAGTTCATGTCCTCAACCACCTTGGCCGCATCGAGACGATCCAGAATGTCAGCGAGCTTCTGCGCATGTTTGGGCTGGATGCCCTTCTTCGAGTCGTCATAGAAGAAGTTCTCCAAGCCTTTGTGGCGGAAGCTCTTGATCACTGCCAAAGTGTAACCCATAAGGTTACAGATGTCAAGAGGGCCTATCAGGCCATAAAAACTTCAAATCAAAATTTGAACTAGGCAGGGCTAAATGCGGCAAAAATGCAGAATTAAAGAGTACTAAGAACGGCTAAACATATCTAAAAGTAGATATGATTGTGAATTTTGACAGACGATCCTCCTTCGCCACACATCGGCTTCGGAGGACGAGGCTACCAGGTGATTTATGACTATTAAAAATCGCGCTGTTTTATAGATATGAATCGACTTTAGTCATTTACTCGAAGAAATGGATCTGATCGGTCAATGATCATTTTTAGAAAATCTTGATCTGTTTAGCCATATCAAAATACTAGTTGACTGATCTGTTTTAACAGATCATAATTGGGCCATGAGAAAGAACATTTCCCTCCATTCGCAGCGCGCATTGCACAACGCGATAGCGGCTAAGAAACAGGTTCCCCTGGAACCCGGATCATTGATTCGGCTAATCCGGGAACGGCTCCATATGAATCAGAGGCAACTGGCACGGCGTTGCAAGATTCCTCAATCTCACCTGGCGCTTATTGAACAAGGGAAAGTGGATGTTCAATATGGGTCCCTAATCCGGATCTTTCAAGCTCTCTTCTGCCGGCCGGTTCTGCACATCCAGCCGGAGAAGGATTTTGAAGCTATCATCGAAAACCGGGTCCGCGGAGTGGCCCAGCGGCGGGTACGACAGACGCTGGGAACGATGGCGCTTGAAAGTCAGGAACCGGATAGCGGAACATCCAAGGAGTTGCTGCGCCGTGAAGAGAAGCGGCTGCTAAGAAATCCTTCTTCAGAGATATGGGACGATGAAATCCTTTGACCCGCCGGAACATGCGACACCGTTCGACGCAGACGGTCTTCTGCCGAGCGATGTTCATACCCTCGCTGATCTTAACGCGGCCGAAGCCGAGGGAGTCATGGCCGCTAGAACGCTCCATCTCAAGAGGCGCAAAAATCCTGCGCGCGCCTGGCTAACGGACGCCTACATCCGCCGGGTACACCAAGACCTGTTTGACCAGGTCTGGTCGTGGGCAGGACACTATAGGACCATTGATATAAAGCCCGGGATCCCATTCCATCGGATTGGGACAGAAGTCGGGCTGCTTTGTCGTGACGTCGAATCCCGGGACAGGCAGACCGAAAACCCTATTCCGATACTCGAACGGGCTGTTCGACTGCATCACCGGCTAGTTCAGATTCATCCGTTCAGAAATGGAAACGGGCGTCATGGCCGGCTGATGGCGGATATCTATCTCCGCGCACACAGCCATCCTCTCCCGGAATGGCCTTACGCTGAAATCACGCAAGAGGGAACATCGCCTCGAAAGGAATATGTGCTTGCTTTAAAAGCGGCCGATCGAGGCGATTATCAGCCGCTCGTCACCTACACCCGCCAATACCTACCAAGGTCATAAATTCACACGAGTTAGCAGAGGGGTGCAGACTGATCGGCTCTACAACTCGGTCTGGCGAAGGAGGGCTGACAAAGACCGCGGGGCGGCCCTTGATAACTCTCTACGACAGCTTTATTTTAGGCAGGTCCTGCCAGGGGATGGCGCGGATGCGCGGGGCGAGCTGCATGGCGTGGGGCGTACGGCAAACGACGATCCCTTTTTCCGCTTCGGGGTATTCCGCGAGAAAGGTCTGGAGATGCCGGGCGTCCTGCTGGGTGGGCGTTTCGGTCCATTTGACTTCGATGGGGATCAACCGTCCTTCCTGCTCAATCACCCAATCCACCTCCGGGCCAGTGGCATCGCGCCAGAACCGCAGATGCCCGGGGCCCTGACGCATCGACCGCAAGAGTTCGAGACCCACCCATTGTTCCAGGAGCCTCCCCCAACTTTCGAGCGGAAGCCGCCGCCCTTCCTGCGCGGCTAGCCGACGGACGCCGAGGTCGAAGAAAAGATATTTGCTCCCCCTGGTCAGTTTTTTGCGCGTGGCGCTGCGGGTCAAGGGATCAATCCGCTCTACAATCAGGCAATCCTCCAGGATCTGAAAGTACGAGCCAATCGTCACATGCGAGACCCCGATCTCCTGAGAGGGCTTGCGCAAATTGATGAGACCTCCGGACTCAGAAGCCGCCAGTTCCAGAAATCGGCCGAAAGGGCTCAAGTTCCGCACGAGCGCTTCCGCCCGAACTTCCTCCTCCAGATAGGTGGTGACGTAGGACCGGAGTGCCTGCTCCCGCGCCTCGGGCGTTGGGTCCAGCACGACAACTGGGAGCGCGCCGTACAGTAGTTGGTCTTGCAGAGAACCTTTCGCGTATTCCTCACGGCGAAAAGGGTCCAGGCGATACGCCAGAACACGGCCGGGAAGCAGGTTGATGTGGGACCCGCGTCTCAGCTTTCGCGCTGAGGATCCGGTCAAGATGAAGATCGCCTTCTTTTCATCGATCAGAACCTGAAGGGCGTCCATCAGGGCGGGCACTTTCTGGACTTCATCGATCACGACCAGAGGCGGCACGCCTGCCTTGCCGGCAGGCAGGCCGGACTCTGCCTCCAAATCATGAATTTCATCAATCAGGACGGCGGGACGTTTTTCATACCGTTGCCGCTGGTCGGGGTTGGCCAAGTTCAGGAGGCGCGCGGGCGACAGTCTTTGCAGGAGAGTCGTCTTTCCCGTTTGCCGGGGCCCCAAGAGCAGGACGCTCTTTTTCTTGGCAACGGCGTCCCGCAGGCTTTTTTCGATGAGCCTATTTATATACATCGCTTTCCGTTTTCCATGATTTTGGAAAGCAGGTCAACCAATTTCTCAGACGTGGGATTACCTGACGACTGACCGCATGGTTTGAGAGACGCAATGAACTTGGCGAACTTATTGGGACCGGTCGAAAACCAAGTTCGCCAAGCTCATTGCGTCCCCGCTGTCCCACTGTCCCTTGTGGTTCAGTTCCCGTTCCCCTCATGCTTCCCCAAGACGCTTTGGCGGCACTCCGGGCACTTCAGGATCATGTCCAGGAACGCCTGTTTGACGTGGTCCGGCGCGCCGGGATCGATACCGACTACGCCTCCTTGGGCTCTCAGGATCGCTGCGACGGCCTCAATTTGTTCGTCGAGTGGGGTCATGGCGTCCACCTCCTACTCTGTTAGACACCGAACTTGCCGATTTATTCATTTATTTTCAGGAAGTTCCGTTGCAAAATCGCCGTTCCGGGTATAATAAACGGCCATGGCCAAACAGACGGCGGAAACGATCAACCTCTGCCAGCTGCTGATTCCCGAAATCAAGCAGTTGATTCAGGAAAAGAACCTGGCCGATCTGCAAAAACTGCTCACCGAAATAAATCCGATCGACCTGGCGGAGGCCCTGCCGCAGTTCCCGCCGGAGCACCGCCTGCTTCTCCTGCGCCTGCTGAAACCCGCCGAATTGATCACGGTGTTCGAAGAGCTCGACCCGCCGGAGCAGCAGTTCATCCTGGAACATCTGGAAGACGCCACGATCACGCCGTTGATCGAGGGGATCCCGGCGCAGAACATCGCCGCGCTCCTGAACAAGCTCCCGAAGACGATCGTGCGGCGCATGTCCAAGCTGATGAGCGACCAGCGCATTCACACCGTGGCGATGCTGCCGATTTTCCCGAAGGGCACCGCCGGCGCCGCGATGCGGGCGGACCTGATTTCGATCACGGCGGACATGACGGCCAAGGCGGCGCTCGAACGCCTGCGCGCCAATCTGCGCGTCCGCAAGAACATGAATATCCAGACGGTTTATGTGACCTTCGACGGGGGGCGCATCGCGGGCATGCTGCCGCTGCAAACGCTCATTTCCGCGCCTCCCGACATCCGCCTCCGGGACATCCTCCACACGGTCTCCGGCATCAAGGTCCCGGGGACGATGGACCAGGAAGAGGCGGCGAAACTCTTCACCAAGTACAAGCTCACCTCCGCCCCGGTGGTCGATCCCGACGACCGCCTCATCGGCGTCCTCACCCTCGATCAGATCCTGCAAGTGGTCCAGGAGGAGGCGACCGAGGACATCCAGAAACTCGGCGCGGTGGAAGCGCTGGACGAACCGTATTTCGATATTCGCTTCTCCAAGATGATCCGCAAGCGCGGCGCCTGGCTCGGGGTCCTGTTCCTGGGCGAACTGCTCACGGCGAGCGTGATGGGGTTCTTTGAGAAAGAAATCGCCCAGGCCCTGGTCCTGGTTTTGTTCATTCCGCTGATCATTTCCAGCGGGGGAAATTCCGGCTCGCAGGCCGCGACGCTGGTGGTGCGCGCCCTGGCGCTGCGGGAAGTGACGCTGAAAGACTGGTGGCGCGTGGTCCAGCGCGAATTTCTATCCGGTCTGGCCCTGGGGGGAATTCTGGGAGGGGTCGGATTTTTACGGATTTACCTGTGGTCTCAATTCAGCCCGGTCTACGGCCCGCATTATCTTCTGGTGGCGGTGACCGTCGGACTGACGCTGGTCCTGATCGTGATGTGGGGAACGCTGGCCGGCTCGACGCTGCCCATTTTCCTTCGCCGCTTCGGGTTGGATCCGGCCGTCGCGTCGGCTCCCTTTGTCGCCACGCTGGTGGATGTGACGGGCATCGTCATTTACTTCGCCACCGCCGCTCTCCTCCTTAAAGGCACGCTTCTTTAACTTTCCAACACCTCAGGACCGCATCAGGATGGCCTGGATTTTCGGCCAGGCGCTCTCCCAATCAATGGGCTTCACCAGGTAGGCTTCCGCGCCCGAGTTCAGCCCGTCTTCAATGTCTTCCGCGGCCCGGGAGCTGGTCAGGAGGATCAGGGGGATATCGCGCGTGGCGGGGCTGGCTTTCAGGGTTTTAAGCAGGGTCAGGCCGTCCAGGCCCGGCATGGCGATGTCGGAAAGGATCAAGCGGGGTTTCTCCTGGGCCGCCAGGGCCGGGACCTTTTCCGGATCGGTCGTCGTAATCACGCGCAGGCCGCGCGCGGTCAAATTTCGCCCGATCAGGTCCAGAATGGCGGCGTCGTCGTCTACAGCGAGAACCGTGTAGGCATAAGGTTTGGATTTGAGTTCCATCGATGAGCCGTGATTTTACTATTTCTACGGATTCGCCTTGAAACTCTCCGGTTCTCCCTTTACAAGAAGGTATGCCGCGATTCCATTACACCGCCATGGATGTCAAAGGGCGCTATATGACCGGCCGGGAAAACGCGGAGACCCAGGCCGAGCTAGCCGCTTATCTCCAAGCCTCCGGTCTGCTGCTGATCACCGCACATCCGGAAGTCGAAAAACCCTCGCTCCCCGTGACAACGGCCCCCGTGGTTCCCTCCTCGCGGGTGGACGACAGGGCCACCGAGGTTTCCTTGCAAACGCTGACTTGGAAGCATTGGCTTTTGCTTGCCGGTATTATCGGCGGAGGCCTTCTCCATGGGATTTGGAGGACATATCAGAAACGCCATCCTGCGGGAACCACGGATTATTTGACTCAAAAAATGGCCCTCTTAGAACGCAATATGACCCGCCAGCAAGTGGAACAGATTCTTGCGACGCGCTATCCCGGTTACCCGGATCCCGCCAAAACGTGGTATTACGTCCCGCCTCAATTTATTGTTGAGATTCCTTACGGATCGGAGGGGGGCGCCGGGAACGACCAAAACCGGACCCCCCTGGATGGAATGCGCATTTTCCCTGTCCCCAGCTCCGACAGAAACCGCGTTCGACCTTAACGACCCTTAAACTCTCCATAAAACAGTTGCGAGCTCTCCGTCCTGGCCTTACTAAAGGTGTAGAACCGTAGGAGGAGTTGTTATGATCCAGAGAATTTTAACCGTATGTGCTTTTCTTCTTGGTTCCCTCTTTTTTCAACCTTATCCAGCCGCTGCAGGCACCGTTTGTGGAGGCGTGGAAGTGCACCCTCCAAAAGGTTGCGCACGAGTCAGCCCAAAAGGCGTTTGCCCGCCGGTGATCTATTGCGGTGGGGGAGCAGGCCATCCCGGCCATCCCAAAAGCAACGAGGTCATTCAGAACCCCTTCGTTACCGATACAGGGGGGTGGATATACCACAATTCGCCAAGCGATCCCGAGTACGGCCAACTTCAAGCCAACTGCAACCACAGCAGCCTGGCCGGCTTGACCTGGAAGTCGCATTAACCCCCAACGGATACACCTTAATAGAATTGGCTATCGTAATGGCTATCGTCGTTGTCCTCACTTCGATTGCAATCCCGCGTTTTTCCGATTTACTCGTTAAAGCTGAAGAAAGCGCCACGAAAGGACACCTGGGCACCTTACGCTCCGCGTTAAGCATCTACTATTCTGACAACCAAGGCACCTATCCCTCGGACATAAACGCCCTAGTCAGTAAATACCTTTCCTCGATCCCCAACGCCAACCTCCCACCGCATCCATAACACTCCGTCATTTCAGCCTGATTTGATCTCCGTAAAATCTTTGCACGCGTAACCCGCCCGTAACAAGCGTCTGCTAGGCTTTCCGTGTATGGCGAAGGTTCTGATCATCGACGACGACGAACACGTGGCCGGCGTCTTGAAATCGCACCTCTCGGACGAAGGCTATGAGGTGGACGTCGCCTCCCGCGGGGCGGACGGCATGGCGCAGGCCCGCCGGGCGACGCCGGATCTGATCATGCTCGATGTGATGCTTCCGGACGCCACGGGCTTTCAGCTGTGCAAGGAGTTCCGCAAGGCCCCGGCCACCCGCAACACCCCCATTCTCATGATGTCCGGCGTGGCCCGCTACCCGAACCAGCGGGAATTCGGATTGGAACGCGGAGCCAATGAATACCTTTTAAAGCCGTTCGAGATCATCGAAGTGGGCGAGCTGGTCAACAGCTACATCAAAACAAAACGGGATCCCGGTCAGAAGGGGCCGGCGGGGGATACTTCCGAACTGCGTTCTCTCCTCGACCAGGCGATCCAAGAAAACAAGGAGTAGGCATGGCCAACGTATTGGTGATTGATGACGACGAGGATATCGCTCGTCTTCTGCAGACGCAGCTGACCGAGGAAGGCCATTCGGTCGCGGTGGCCCACCAGGGGGATGAGGGGATGGCGAAGGCGCTCAAAATGAAGCCGGATTTGATCATGCTGGATGTCTTTCTGCCCGACGCCACCGGTTTTCAGATCTGCACCCAGATCCGCAAAAACGCGTCGACCCACTCCATTCCCGTGATCATGATGACCGGCGCCGCCCGGTTTCCCAGCCAGCACATGTTCGGGATGGAGCGCGGGGCCAACGAATACATCTCCAAACCCTTTGACATCGTCGAACTCGGGGAGCTGGTCCATAAGTATATCGGGAACCACCGGCCGGCCGCCGAAGAACCCGCGCAAATTAAAATGATCGACCGGCTGGATGATCTTTCCGCGCTGAGCTCTTTCCTCGAACAGTCAGGCCAGACGGCGGGTAAAAACGGCGACCCCCATCACGATAAGGCCGCCGCTCCTGTCCCTCATGTCCCGCGCGTTCCTCACGTCCCGCCTGTCCATCCCGTCCCTCCCGTCGTTCACCCGGCCGCGCCGTCCGCGGGGTTCGTCCCGGCGATCCTGGCGTCCAAGGAACGTTTTATCGACTTCGGCATGGAGATCTACGCTCTGGCGTCACGTCTCTCCAGCACCCACGCCGAACGGTTCCTGGCCGACCAGCTCCTCCGCGCGGGCCTGTCGGTCGGCAGGCGGCTCACGGAATCCCGGTCGTCCCGCTCCCCGCTCGAGTCCGTGGATTTTCTACAAGGGGCCCTTAAGGACCTGCGTGAAACGGCTTACTGGCTCATGATCACCCGGAAAGCCGGCCTGTTGGAGATGGCCGGCAAGGCGGATTTGGAAAAAACCTGCCAGTCGCTCCTCACGCTGCTCAACGACTTCATAAACTCCCAACAGAAACAATAAGCCCGTTCCCAAAAGCCCGCAAGAATTCTAGAATCACGCCACGATGGTTCCTGCGCGCCGGCCCTTCCCGTTCAAAAAGATCGCTCTCCTAGGCGGACTGGAAATTCTTCTACTGACAGGCCTGTGGTGGATGACCCTCCGCAGGATGGACCGCATGAATCAAGCGGTCAACGATCTTTCGGAACTCAGCGACCCGTCACCCTTCCGCGCCGCCCTGATGGGCCACCTGGGCAAGATCCATCTGGGCCTGGAAGCCTACTTCAAGAGTTCCGATCCCGCCCTCCTCGACCAGGCGTCGCAGAGCCGCCGGGAGTTCGAGACCTCCCTGCCGGAGTTCAAGAAACAGAGCCCGCGGCTGTTTCCGCCGGACGCGATGGAAGAAATCGGAAAAAGTTTCGTCGCGTTCAAAGAGGCCGTCGACCACGCGCTGGATGCCAACGCCCGCCGCTTCGAGCACCGCGGCAAGATCGAGAAGAATTTCGCCCAGATCCTGTCGCACATCTACCGGGACATCCGGCCGCTCATCCGTGACGCCCAGCCGGACGGGCAAGAGCGCAAAGAGGCGATCCTGCAGGTGGAAAATCAGGCTCGCGCCTGGCAGCAGAACATCCTCAAAGTCTGGACCCAGTCCGCGGAAGCGGCCAAAGAGATCACCTATGAAAACGATAACCGCGGCCAGACCTACCTGGACCGCTACGCCCGCCTGGAACTGCTCCCCCGTGAGCGCAAGGTCCAGCGCATGCTCCTGGCACTCTGGAAGTCGAACAGCGATCTGGCCCGGGAATCCTTCGCCCGGGAAAAAGTGGTCGGCGAAGCCAAGGCGTTCATGGACGCGCGGCGCGCGCAGGTGATCTCCGCATTGAACACCTACCTGCCCGCGCTCCCGCCGGCCGAGCTGGAAGCCCGGAAGCGGGGGTACGCCAATTCCATCCGGCTTCACCTGGCCGCCGCTTTTGTCATCGGCTTTCTGGGACTGGCGTCCCTGGCGGCCGTCCTGCTCGGGGCGTTCCGGTTGAGACGCGGCGACCCCTTGTGGCCGCGCCGCCGCCCGCCCGCGGCGAAGCCGGCCTCCAAGCAGGAGCCGACGCTCCTGATGGATTTAAAAGGGACGGTCACCTCCTGGAGCCATGCCGCGGAGACGCTCTACGGGTACACGGCCTCTGAAATGCGGGGCCAATCGATCTCCAAACTGTTCGAATCAGAGTCCGATATTGAACGGCTTTACAAAGACCTCCTGAGAGCCCCGCAGGCCGTCTTCGAAACCACCCACAAGGCGAAGTCCGGCGTGTTTTTCCGTGTGCGTATCGAGTTTCGCCCCATCGCTGAGGCCGCCGGACAGCCCGCTGAGATCGGCCTGGTTTGCACCCATAAATAAGTTAGAATAAACGGCGAACCGGCCCCGCCTGCCCCTTTACTGCAAGCAGGAAGCCCAAAACACCCAATTTATGAACGGTTACCCGCCTAAACAGGGTCTCTACGACCCTTTTTACGAAAAAGACGCCTGCGGCGTCGGCTTTGTCGTTGATATCCAAGGCCGGAAGTCCCACAAGATCATCCAGCAGGGATTAACGGCGCTGGATAATCTGCGGCACCGAGGGGCTTGCGGCTGCGAAGAGAATACCGGCGATGGCGCGGGAATTCTGATCCAGGCCCCGCACGCTTTTTTAAGTAAATCGGCCAAAGAAGCCGGTTTCAGCCTGCCGCCGCCCGGGGAGTATGGGGTGGGAATGGCCTTCCTGCCCAAGGACCCCGCGGACCAGAAGGAATGCCAGAAACGCCTGGAGACCATCGTCCAGGAGGAAGGTCAGAAATTCCTGGGTTGGCGAACGGTCCCCACCCACAACGCCGGCCTGGGCGCATCCGCCGTCGCCTCCGAGCCCGTCGTCCGGCAATTCTTCATCGGCCGCAGTTCCAAGCTTCAGGACGACGCCGCCTTCGAACGAAAGCTCTACGTCATCCGCAAACGGGCGGAAGCGGCGATCCGCTACTCGGCCTGGAAGGGCGGCTACCGCTTTTACATCTCCAGCCTCTCCTACAAGACGATCGTCTACAAAGGCATGCTGATTTCCAACCAGGTGCCGGAGTATTTCCCGGACCTGCGCGACCCGTCGATGGAAAGCGCGATCGCGATGGTGCACTCCCGTTTCAGCACCAACACCTTCCCCAGCTGGGACCGCGCCCACCCGTACCGCTATCTGGCGCATAACGGGGAAATCAATACCCTCCGCGGGAACGTCAACTGGATGTTCACCCGGCAGGCGCTGTTCGCGTCCGACGTGTTCGGCGATGACCTGAAAAAGATCACCCCGGTCCTGCGCATGGACGGCTCGGATTCGGCGATTTTCGACAACGTCCTGGAATTCCTGGTGCTCTCCGGCCGGTCGATGGCGCACGCGATGATGATGATGATCCCGGAGCCGTGGCAGAACCACGAGATGATGAGCGAAGAGAAGAAGGCCTTCTACGAGTACCACAGCTGCCTGATGGAACCGTGGGACGGCCCGGCCTCGATCGCTTTCACCGACGGCGTCCAGATGGGCGCGATCCTGGACCGAAACGGCCTGCGCCCCTCGCGCTATTACGTCACCCGGGACGGCCTGGTGGTGATGGCCTCGGAAGTCGGCGTGCTGGACATCCCGCCGGAGCAAATCCTGCACAAAGGCCGCCTCCAGCCGGGACGCATGTTCCTGATCGACACGGCGCAGAAGCGCATCGTCGCGGACGAAGAAATCAAACACAAGATTTGCTCGGAACGGCCTTACCGGCTCTGGCTGAATGAAAACCTGGTCCACCTCGAGGACCTGGCGGAACCGCCCGTTGTTCCCGAACCGGACCACCCGACCATGCTCCTGCGCCAGCAGGCCTTCGGCTATACCTTTGAAGATTTGCGCATCCTGATGGCGCCGATGGCGGAAAACGCGATTGAGGCGACCGGGTCGATGGGCGACGACACCCCGCTCGCCGTGCTCTCGGACAAGCCGCGCCTGCTCTACGACTACTTCAAACAGCTTTTCGCGCAGGTGACCAATCCTCCGATCGACGCCATCCGCGAGGAGATCGTCACCGGCACGGCCACCTCGATCGGCCCGGAAGGGAACCTTCTGGACGCCCGGCCGGAAAGCGCCCGGCAGATCCAGCTGAAATCGCCCATCCTCACGGACGAGGAATTCTACAAGCTGGTGCATGTGAAGCATCCCTGGTTCCGCTCGCGCGTTTTTCCGATGGTGTTCCCGGTCTTGAGCGGCGGCAAGGGTCTGGAAAGCGCGCTCGACAAGCTTTTCTCCGACATCGACCGGACGATTGAGGAAGGCGTCAACATCATCATCCTGTCGGACCGGATGATGGACCGGGGCCATGCCGCGATCCCCGCGCTCCTGGCCTGCGCCGGACTGCACCATCACCTCATCCGCCGAGGCACGCGCACCCGCGTCGGGATCATCCTGGAATCCGGCGAGCCCCGCGAGATCCACCACTTCGCGCTCCTGATCGGCTACGGCATCGGGGCGATCAACCCCTACCTGGCGCTGGAAACCCTGGACGACATGATCCGGCAGGGGATGCTGACCACGGTGGACCACGCTAAAGCGGTCAGGAATTACGTCAAATCGGCGGCCAAGGGCGTGCTGAAAGTCACCTCCAAGATGGGGATCTCCACGCTCCAGAGCTACAGCGGCGCGCAGATCTTCGAGGCGATCGGCCTGAACGACGACGTGATCGACAAATATTTCTGCTGGACGCCGTCGCGCATCGGCGGCGTGGGCCTGGACGTGATCGCCGAAGAGGTCCGGATGCGGCATCATCGCGCGTTCCCGGACTACGGCAATCCGGACGGCCGCACCCTGGAAGAAGGCGGCAAATACCAGTGGCGCAAAGAGGGCGAGAACCACCTCTTCAATCCCGAGTCCATCCACTACCTGCAAACCGCCTGCCGCACCCACGATTACCCGCTCTTCAAGAAATACAGCGACCTGATCAACGACCAATCCAACCGTCTCGGCACCCTGCGGGGACTCATGGAATTCAAGGACGCCCAGCCGATTCCCATCGAAGAAGTCGAACCGGCGGAAGCGATCATGAAGCGCTTCAAGTCGGGGGCGATGTCGTACGGCTCGATCAGCAAGGAAGCTCACGAAGGGCTGGCGATCGCGATGAACCGCATCGGCGGGCGGAGCAACACCGGCGAAGGCGGCGAAGACCCGGCGCGCTACACGCCCGAGCCCAACGGCGACTCCAAGAACAGCGCGATCAAGCAGGTCGCGTCGGGCCGCTTCGGCGTGACCAGCTATTACCTGACCATGGCCCAGGAGCTGCAGATCAAGATGGCGCAGGGGGCCAAACCGGGCGAAGGCGGGCAGCTGCCGGGCAGGAAGGTCTATCCCTGGATCGCCAAGGTGCGGCACTCCACGCCGGGCGTGGGATTGATTTCACCGCCGCCGCACCATGACATCTACTCCATCGAAGACCTGGCGGAGCTGATCCACGATTTGAAGAACGCCAACCACGCCGCGCGCATCAACGTGAAGCTGGTGTCGGAGGTGGGCGTGGGCACCATCGCCGCGGGCGTCGCCAAGGGTCACGCCGACGTCGTCCTGATTTCCGGCCATGACGGCGGCACCGGGGCGTCGCCGCAGACGTCGATCAAGCACGCGGGCCTGCCGTGGGAACTCGGCCTCGCCGAAACGCACCAGACATTGGTTTTAAACAACCTGCGCGACCGGATCGTCGTCGAGACCGACGGCCAGCTCAAGACCGGCCGGGACGTGGCGATCGCGACGCTCCTGGGCGCGGAAGAATTCGGCTTTGCCACGGCGCCGCTGGTGGCGCTGGGCTGCATCATGATGCGCGTCTGCCACTTGGACACCTGTCCCGTCGGCGTCGCCACGCAGAACCCGGAACTGCGGAAAAAATTCACCGGGGACCCCGCGCACGTCGTCAACTTCATGCGGTTTATCGCGCAGGACCTGCGCGAAATCATGGCCCGGCTCGGATTCCGCACGATCAACGAGATGGTCGGCCGGGTGGACAAGCTCCAGATGAAAAAGGCCGTCAGCCACTGGAAAGCCAAGGGGCTCGATTTGTCCAAGATCCTTTACGCGCCCCAGATGGGACCCGAGGTGGGCCGCTATCAAAAAGTCGCGCAGAACCACGGGCTGGATCAGGCGCTGGACCGCACCGATCTTTTCGCGATCTGCAAGCCGGCGATCGAGCGGGGGGAGAAGGTCAAAAAGACCCTGCCGATCAAGAACATCCACCGCGTCGTGGGCACGATGGTGGGCAGCGAGATCACCCGCCGCCACGGCCCTGAAGGGCTCAAAGAAGACACCCTCCATCTGCATTTCCAGGGGTCCGCCGGGCAGAGCTTCGGCGCGTTCGTGCCGCACGGGATGACGCTGGAGCTGGAAGGCGATTCGAACGATTACTTCGGCAAGGGCCTCTCCGGCGGCAAGATCATCGTCTACCCGCCGAAAAAATCCACGTTTGTCCCCGAAGAAAATATCCTGATCGGAAATGTGGCGTTCTACGGCGCGACCTCGGGTGAAGCCTACATCCGCGGCGTGGCCGGCGAGCGGTTCTGCGTGCGCAATTCCGGGGTCTGGACGGTCGTGGAAGGGGTGGGCGACCATGCCTGCGAATACATGACCGGCGGCCGCGTCGTGGTCCTGGGCAAGACCGGCCGCAACTTCGCCGCCGGGATGTCCGGCGGCGTCGCGTACGTGCTCGACAAGGAAGGGACCTTTCCGATTCATCTCAACAAGCAGATGGTGGAGCTCACCCGGCTGGAAGACGCCGAGGAGATCGCCGAGATCAAAAAGCTGATCGAACGCCACGCGCAGTACACCGGCAGCACGGTGGCGCAGAACGTCCTGGACAACTGGTCCTCGATTCTTCCCAAATTTATTAAAGTCCTTCCGAAAGACTACAAGCGCGTCCTGGAAGCGGAAAAGCGCGTTCGGGCGCAGGGCCTCTCCGGCGAAGAAGCCACGATGGCCGCGTTTCAGGAAAACATCAAGGACCTAAGCCGCGTCAGCGGGAATTAGCATGGGAAAACCCACGGGCTTCATCGAGTTTGAGCGCGAACTGCCGACGGACCGGGCGCCGGAAGAGCGCATCCACGACTGGCAGGAGTTCCACCCCCGCATGCCGGAGGACAAGCTCCGCCGGCAGGGGGCGCGCTGCATGGACTGCGGCGTGCCGTTCTGCCACGCCGGCACGCTGATCAACGGCATGGCCTCGGGCTGCCCGGTCAACAACCTCATCCCCGAATGGAACGACCTGATTTACAAGAACCTCTGGCGCGAGGCCATCGACCGGCTGCACAAGACCAACAACTTCCCGGAGTTCACCGGCCGCGTCTGCCCCGCCCCCTGCGAGACCGCCTGCGTGCTGGGGATCTCCAGCCCGCCCGTCACGATCAAAAACATCGAGTACTCGATCGTTGAAAAAGCTTTCCAGGAAGGCTGGGTGACGCCGGAGCCGCCCGCGACGCGCACCGGCAAGAAGGTGGCCGTGGTGGGATCGGGACCTGCCGGCCTCGCCTGCGCCGCCCAGCTGAACAAGGCGGGCCACGCCGTCACCGTCTTCGAACGCGCCGACCGGGCCGGAGGCCTTTTGATGTACGGCATCCCGAGCATGAAACTTGAGAAAGAGATCGTGGAGCGCCGGGTGCGGCTGCTGGAGCAGGAAGGCATCGCGTTCGTGGTGAACACCGAGGTGGGGAAAAACTACCCGGCGGAGAAACTTTTAAAGGAGTTCGACGCGGCCGTGATCTGCACCGGCGCGACGAGACCCCGCGATCTCCCCGCGCCCGGCCGTGAGCTCAAGGGCGTGCATTTCGCCATGGAGTTTTTGCACGCCAACACCAGGAGCCTGCTGGACAGCCGGCACCAGGACGGCCACTACATTTCCGCCAAAGACAAGGATGTCATCGTCATCGGCGGCGGCGACACCGGCACCGACTGCGTGGGAACGTCGATGCGGCACCGCTGCCGCGGCCTGGTCCAATTTGAAATTCTGCCGCGCCCGCCGGACGGCCGCGCGCCGGACAACCCCTGGCCGCAGTGGCCGAAGGTCTACATGACGGATTACGGCCAGAAGGAAGTCGCCGCTCGTTTCGGGGCCGATCCCCGGCGCTATTCCATCCTGACTAAGAAGTTTGAGGGTGACGCCGGCGGCCACGTCAAAGCCATCCAGACCGTGGAAATCGATTGGGCGAAGGACGCGAAGGGCCAGTGGGCGATGCAGGAACGCCCCGGCAGCGAAAAAACCTGGCCCGCGCAGCTCGTGCTGCTGGCCATGGGCTTTCTCGGCCCGGAGGAAAACCTGCTGAACGCCTTGAATGTGGAACGCGACCCGCGCTCCAACGCCAAAGCCGAATACGGTA
>MGUR01000051.1:0-191 GCA_001800075.1 Elusimicrobia bacterium RIFCSPLOWO2_01_FULL_59_12 | reverse complement strand
CGCCGCGGCCAGAGCCTGGTGGTCTGGGCGATCAACGAAGGCCGCGGCGCCGCGCGGGAATGCGACCGGCATCTGATGGGCAGCACGGAACTCCCCTGATCGACTGGCGCCCCTGCCTGCCGGCAGGACAGAACTTCCCTGACAGGCTCCGGGTGCGGGGGTAAAAAGTAGGTGATCCGAATTTTCCCTCG
>MGUR01000050.1:6736-11525 GCA_001800075.1 Elusimicrobia bacterium RIFCSPLOWO2_01_FULL_59_12 | reverse complement strand
CAGTGCGTTCAAGGAGGAGGGCCTAGCCTCCACTTGAGAATGGTCGCTAGGCCCCCGTGTCTCGGTGTCGAAGGTTTCTGTTGTTTCCGCCTGGCCGTTCCACCGGTCTTTCAGGACTTCAGCGACAAGTTCCGGGAATTTCTCAATTTGGGTCGCCGGCGCCACCAGATCAATATAAGGATACCGCTTCTTGATCGAACCCCCCCACCGGCTGGCCGCGCATCCGGCCACGATCAAAATCCGATCAGGGTTTTTCTTTTTCCAGGGAGCCAGACGTCCCAGGTTGGACTGGGCGCGATGTTCCGCCTGATCGCGAACGGTGCAGGTGTTCATCAGAATGATGTCGGCCTGCTGAGGATCTGCGGTCGCAGTAAACCCGCGCGCCTCCAGCGGCCGCGCCATCTCCTCCGAATCCGCGACGTTCATCTGACAGCCGTAGGTGATGAGGTGGTATTTCACGAGTCGACCTGAATAGATCGTTTCTTTTCGGAGAGTTTGATCTTGTCTTTGCGGCGGGCGTTATTAATTTTCCAAGGTTTGCACATCAAGCATCCGGCGCGAGCGTTTTTGCGGCGGCCGCGCTTGAAGTTCATGGGAGGAGTTAAGCCGCCTTTTTCGATTTGATGGGGACAGGAATCAGGACAACAGTTGCGTTATTGGGAATCTGATCCAATTTTTCTGGATGCTCAATCATGTCGAGCAAGTGCTCTCGCACGAGGTCGAGCGTCTGCTCCACCTGTTTATTACTCTTCTTCTTTGCCATAACCCGTCCTCCTCAGATAAGTCGTCCAATTCTTTTTCAAATCGTCAATCGCCTTGGTCGCCGCTTGGTTCAGATTATTCTCGCCTAGAAAACGTTTTTCCTTGGAGCCATCTTGATGAAGGATATCAATATGAAGTTGGCCGTGGGCACAATCGTAACGGATGGCCGGTACCCATTGAGCGCGATGCCATTGTTCGAGCTGAATCACCAGATCTACAACCACGCCTTTTTCGGTTTTAACATATACACGAATCCGACAGGTTTTGATCCCTTTCAGATCGATGAAATAGTCTTTTTCTCCCACGTGTGGATATTATAGCTTTCTCATCGGCTGTTCTTGGCTACAGCCATGGCCCCCAGAACTAAAATCTCGACGACTTTTTGAAGCGTTTGTGCCGCCATTTCATCCTCTTCAGCCAGGTATCCGATCAATTTCCTATGGCCGGTCGTAGGTGATGAGGTGGTATTTCACGCGCGGAATTATAGCTGATTAGCGCGGGGCTAGGAATAAGCGGTATGGGACTGCCGGCGGAAGGTTTTAATCATCGGGGACTGTCTGCCAACCGGAGGCGCTGGATCGCATCCAGGACGGCTTCCGGAGAGAGTTTATCGGGGAGACCTTCCGGCGCTCGCAAGATGGAGACTGCCGGATAAGGCGCCTGCCAGGATACGGGGTCGGTGTCGAAAAACAATCCGAGCGTCCGCACGCCGGCCGCGGCGGCCACATGGAACAGGCCTCCGTCCGGACAAATAAAGAGCGCCATCGATTTAAGAAACGCCGCCGCCTGCGGAAGGCCCGGCTCATCAAAAACAGGGATGTCCTCGCCCAGGGCGCGGCGGAATTCTTGGTAGAAGTCGCCTTCCCGGACGCCCGCGCTGTTCAGGGCGCGCGGCGGGCTGACGGCAATCACCGGGCCTTCCTTCCGTTCTTTCAGGAGCCGGGCCAACGCCGCCCAGGACGCCGGCCGCCAGAGCCGGCCGGCGCGATTGAGATTTCCCCCCAGAAAAATGGCCGTCGGGGCGGGGCCGCGGGTTAAATTCATTTTCTGCCAGACGGCCTTCGCCCATTCGGTGACGGAGTCAGGGATGTGAAATTCCGGGGCCGGACAGGGCGCATCCACCAGAGGGGCTGCCAAGGCGAAAAACTTTAAATGCTCCGGGGCCCCCGCGTCTGCGGCCGGAGTTTGCCAGTGCGCCAGCCGGCGGCTCCAATTGGTTCCGCCATACAAGGCGTCGGTCTGGCAGCTTCCCACACAGGGAGCGCCGCTCAGGCGGGCGATCAGAAAACTCGTGAGGGAGGGCGCATTGCTGATCACCACCAGCGCCAGGTCAAAACGTTCGCGGCGCAGCGCCCGGATAAGTCCGATGCATCGCGCGGGGTTCCGCATCACGCGCTTGTCCCAGATCCAGGTTTTCGACAGCCGGCGATTGGTTTGTACGGCGGCCGCGTTGCGGGGGCTGCCCACGAAGTGAAGCGTGAGGGCGGGATACCGTTCCTGAAGCGCCCGGAACACCGGCGTCGCCAAAATCAAATCGCCGATGCCCTGATGCGGACGGATGAGAAGAATTTTCCGGATGTCCCCGGAGTCCAATCGTTGGCGCAGCTCCGCGGTGGACACCGTTTGCGCCGGGCGGACATGTCCCCATGCCCAGGCGAGTCCATTGCGGCACAGATGTTCCAAAGTCATATCAGGGAAGGAAGTAAGCGACGCTGAGCGGGATCATCAGCGCCGCCAGTCCCATCAGCCAGACGTTCAACGCGGCCAGGCGGCGGCCGGGCAGGTGCTTGTACCGCTGCTTCAGCCGCATCGCGGAGATCAGCGTGTAGATCAGCAACAGAAGACAGACCACCAGGCCCAGCGCGGGCGTGGCTTCCGTGAGAAACTCATCGCGGTTGAGCATCAACCAGCTGAGCGTGATGAAAATGCCGCTGTTTAAAGCCAACTGAATGACGATCGGCCAGCGCGGAAGCGGCCGAAGATGTTTGGGCAATTGATTCTGTGCGACTTTCCGGCGCCGCTCCAAGTGCCCCATGAGCGTGGGCAGTGCTTTCTTCAGGGTATCGCGATTCATTCGGTGGTTTCTCCCGGTGTTTTTTTCTGCGAATCGAAGAAAAAGACCATCCCCAGCAGCATGTCGGTGTACAGCGCTTTTTTCTCGATCTGATGGAAGGGGATTTCCTGAAAATAAATCCCCTTCGGTTCCAGGGCGGTCGCGATCGCCTTGCGGCGCGCCTCGTCCAGGGGCTTGTCGATCAGGATGAAGACGGCTTTGATCTGAGGTTCCAATTGAGAGAGGATGGCGGTTTTGATGTCCGCTTTGACGTCGTAGGACGCCAGGGACTGCACGTTGAGCACCACGGAGACCTTGGTAAATTTCGGCGTAATCTTTTCGACTTTCCCGGTCACGATTTTAGCTTCGTTCATCCGTCCCCCCGGATAGAACACGGCGGTCGGCGTGAGCGTGGCCCCGGATGGGATCGCCACCTCCGCCGGAGTAAATTCGGCGGCGGGCTCCGCGGGAGGGGCGCTCGGGGGACTCAAAGGCGCCAGCGGGACCCCTTCTTCCGGAGGGGCTTGGGGAACTTCAGGGGGCGGAGCAGCGGCAGGCGGGGCCGCCTCAGGAGGAGGCGTGCTGTGGGAGACAGGGGGCGGGGTGATCTTTTCTTTCGCTTCCGCCTGTTCGGTTTCCGAGAGGTGCCCGAAGATGCCTTTGAGCTGTGACAATAGCTCTTCGATGTGCTCCCCTTCCGGCTTTCCTTTTGGTTCAGACATGAATTTCTTTGTGCGCTTTAGATTTTGACAGAGATCCCCTGCAACATGGACATCAAGTTCTCCGGCCGCGAGGCGTCGGCGACCGCGGTTTCCGCTGAGATTTTGCCCTCGCGCGTCAGCCGGACGAGGTCCTGATCGAACGTCATCATCCCTTCGTTCTGGCTGCGGGCCATCGTAGTCGATAATTCCGTAAATTTCCCGTCCGCAATCAACTGCCGGAGGTAGGGCGTGGCGATCAGCACCTCGGTGCAGGGGAGCCGTCCCGGGCCATCGGCGCGGTCCACCAGCCGCTGGGCCACCACCCCGCGCAGGATATTGGAAAGGGACGTGCGCACCTGCGCTTGCTGGGAGAGCGGGTAGCTGTCCACGATGCGCTGGAGGGTCTGCAGGGCGTCCATGGTGTGGATCGTTGACAACACCAGGTGCCCCGTCTCGGCCGCGGTCACCGCGGCGGCGATCGCTTCCGGGTCGCGCATTTCCCCGATGACGATGATATCGGGGTCCTGGCGCAGGATGTACTTGAGCGCGGTCGCGAACGACCGGGTGTCGCTGCCCACCTCCCGCTGGGAGATGGAGGATTTTCTGTCTTTGTGGAAAAACTCGATGGGGTCTTCGATGGTGATGATGTTGTTCGCGGAGGTCTCGTTGATGTAATGGATCATCGCGTTGACGGTGGTGGTCTTGCCGGCGCCGGTGATCCCGGCGACCAGGATCAGCCCGGACGGCAGGCCGCACAATTTCTTAAGCGTTGAAGTGGGAAGGTTGAGTTCTTCAAAGGTTTTGAGGGATAACGGAATGACGCGCAGCGAGAGCGCCAGCGTGTTTTTTTGCTTGTAGACGTTTACCCGGAACCGGCTGACCTTGTCCAGCTCGTAAGCGAAATCGAGTTCTCCCTCCGCTTCGAAGTGCTTGGCTTGTCCCTCGCTCATGAGACCATAAGCGATCTCCTTGACGAGCGGGGGCGTGAGAGGAGGCTGATCGGAGGCGATCAGGCTGCCGTCCAACCGGATGAGCGGCGCGGAGTTGGCCTTGAGATGAATATCCGAGATATTCTGTTTGACCATAAATTCCAAAAGCTGTTTGACGTTCATGGCGTCTCCTCTTCCGTCCAGACCCGGATGCGTTCCCGCGCGTCCCGGGACGGCGCCCCGAAATAATTTTTTCCCCGGTAAACAAAACCGGGCAAACCCAGAAATCCACGGCGCCGCGCGTCGCCCCGGCGGGCTTCCAGCGTCTCTTCCAACCGGGGGTC
>MGUR01000050.1:5768-6720 GCA_001800075.1 Elusimicrobia bacterium RIFCSPLOWO2_01_FULL_59_12 | reverse complement strand
CCTGATAAATCCGCTCAATCAAGGGATTCTTTACATCCGGTTTTTTAGCCAGCCCGAGGAGGGCATGGGCCGCCCGGGTGCTGGGAACCGAGCGGGGATCGGGGAACTCCAGCCCCGCCTGCCGGGCGAGCCCCCCGCACAATGGTATCACAACATGGACCCTCCTCGGCATTTGGTATCATCAACCGGCCGCCATGTCGCTCAAAAACCGCCTCTTATCTTATAGCCGTTTCGTCAAAGCCGAGCACACGCTTTTTTCCCTGCCGCTGATCTTCAGCGGGGCGGTTTTGGCGGGCCGCGAATGGCCTTCGGGTCGGCTCTGTGCGCTTTTGTTGGGGGCGGGGTTTGGAGCTCGGACAGCGGCGTTCGCGCTGAACCGGGTGATCGATCGCCAACTGGACGCCCGCAACCCGCGGACGGCCAACCGTGAACTGCCTCGGGGGACCCTTCGATTATCCGAGGCGTGGGGCGTGTTCGGAGCGGGGGTGGCGCTTTATGGGGCCTGCGCGGCGGCCATCGCGCCGATCTGCCTCTACCTGTCTCCCATCCCCTTGGCGATTTTTGTGATCTATCCTTACATGAAACGATTCACCCCCCTGGCGCATTTCGGGGTCGGCCTGGCGGACGCCATGGCGCCTCTGGGAGGATGGATCGCCGTTAAGCAAACACTGGAAGGAATCGGCCCCGGGTTCTGGCTGGCCTCGTTCACCTTTTTCTGGGTGTCCGGATTTGACGTCATTTATGCCACGATGGACGAGGCGTTTGATCGTTCCGCGGGCCTGCATTCCCTTCCCGCCCGGTTGGGTTCTCGGACAGCCCTTCGGATGTCAGGCGTGCTGCATGGGCTTGCCTTCGCCGCCCTGGCGGTTCTCTACCGGTCTCATCTCCGGACGCCGGTCGCGCTGGCCACGCTTCTGGCGATCGGCGCACTGCTTTATTGGGAACACCGGCA
>MGUR01000050.1:1390-5726 GCA_001800075.1 Elusimicrobia bacterium RIFCSPLOWO2_01_FULL_59_12 | reverse complement strand
TTTTCAGGCGCGTCAGGAGCCGCTTACGGCGTTGAATTTCTCAAGCGCTGCCCTGCGGAGGAAAAGTACGTGATCCTCACCCGCTGGGGCAGGAATCTTTTGAAAACTGAAGCGGGACTCTCCCCTGAAGACCTCGCTCCCTTTGCCAAAAAAATCTACGCCACCGATGATTTGTCCGCGCCGTTTGCGTCCGGTTCCAACCCCTTTGACGCCCTGGTGATCATGCCCTGCAGCGTGGCCACGCTCGCCAAGATCGCTCACGGGATCTCCGACACCCTGCTCACGCGCGTGGCGGAGGTGGCGATGAAGGAGCGGAGAAAAATGATTCTGGCGGTTCGCGAGACCCCCCTCTCTTCGATCGCTCTGGAAAATGCGTTGAAGCTGTCCCGGGAGGGCGTGATCATCATGCCCATTTCGCCGCCGTTTTACACCCAGCCCACGTCTCTGCAGGAGCTGGTGGCCTCCTTCGCGGATAAAGCCATCGGGACGCTCGGCCTTCCGGTGCCCGCCACGGCGACCGGGCCCGCCGGATGGCGCTCCTCCGAACTCGAATGATTCTCGTCATTCCCGCGAAAGCCCGCCCCGTCGTGTGGAGGGCGGGAATCCAGTGTCGTCGACGCCCCTGGACCCCCGCTTCCGCGGGGGTGACGTTATAAAATGCCTTTCGCTGACCTGCGGTCTTTCCTGCGAGCGCTCGAAAACCAGAAAGAACTTAAGCGGGTCCCTGTCGAAGTGGATCCGGAACTCGAGATCACCGAGATCGCCGCGCGCGTGGTCCGCGAGGAAGGTCCGGCGCTCCTTTTTGAAGGCGTCAAAGGCGCTTCCTACCGCTTGGCGATCAACATTTTTGGAAATCCCCGGCGCGTCGCTATCGCGCTGGGGAAACCCCCTCAGGAATTAGGCGCCGAATTGGCCCGGCTGGTCCAAGCCGTCCATCCGCCTTCGCTCCCCGCGCTATGGAAATCCCGCAGGACGCTGGCACGCATGCTGTCGATGCGGGTCCAACACGTCGGAAGCGCACCCTCGCAGGAGGTGGTGGAGGCGCCTGCTTTGGACCGCTGGCCCATTCTTAAATGCTGGCCAGGCGATGCCGGCCGATTCATCACGTTCCCGTTGGTCATCACGCATCACCCGCTGACCCGCGCGCGCAATGTCGGTCTCTACCGCCTGCAGGTGCATTCACCCTCAAGCGTCGGCCTGCATTGGCAGATCCAGAAAGGCGGAGGGTTCCATTATGCGGAGGCGGAAAAACGCGCGCAGTCTCTGCCGGTGGCGGTGGCCGTCGGGGCGGATCCGTATCTCTTGATGGCGGCGATCGCCCCGCTTCCGGAAGGGATGGACGAGATCGCTTTCAGCGGATTCTTGCGCGGCCGGCCGACGCCGATGGTCCGGGCCCGCCGTATTCCGATGGACGTTCCGGCGAACGCCGAGTTCATCCTGGAAGGCGACGCGGCTCCCCAGGAGCGCGTGATGGAGGGGCCCTTCGGCGATCATTTCGGACACTACTCTCATGCCGCGCCGTTTCCTGTTCTTCGTGTCCGTCAAATCACGCGGCGCAAAGATCCGATTTATCTCGCGGCGGTGGTCGGCAAGCCTCCCCAAGAAGATCGCTATCTGGGCGATGCCCTTCAGGAAATCATGTCGCCGCTGATCCGCATGATCCGGCCGGAAGTGAGCGACCTCTGGGCCTATTATGAAGCGGGTTTCCATAACCTGCTGGTGGTCGCGGTGAATCAACGGTATGCCAAGGAAGGGATGAAAACCGCGTTAGGGATCCTTGGAGAAGGTCAGTTGTCTCTCACCAAATGCCTGATCCTGGTGGATCCCCAGGTGAATGTCCGCGATTTTCACGCGGTTCTTCACGCGATCCAGCAGAATTTTGATTCCCACGAGGATGTGTTGCTCTTGCCCGGAGTCCCGCTGGACACGCTCGACTTTACCAGCTTCACCATGAATCTGGGCAGCAAAATGGTGATCGACGCCACGCGAAAAAGCCGCGCCTCCCGCGGCCGCAAAGCGATCCCCGCACATGTGCTGAAAGGGGACCCCAAGCGAAAAGACCCGCGCATCATGGGTTGGCACCTGTGGGATGAGACGCTTCTGGCTGTTCAGGTGAGTAAAGAAGGGCGAAAAGTTCTCGAGAAGTTGGTCCGCGATCCCGACCTGGAAGGTGTTAAAATAATCGCTGCCGTGAGCCCGGACGTCGATCTGGACGACCGGGTCTCCACCCTCTGGGGTATTTTCACCCGATTCGATTGCGCGCGTGACGTGATGTTTACCGAGACGACGCTGGTCGGCCCGGTCGCGCGCCCTTCGGGACGGCTGGGGATCGATGCCACCTTTAAGACAGGCTATCCGGAGCCTCTGGAGATGAGCGAAGAGATTCGAGAAAAAGTCAACGTACGCTGGAGCCAGTACGGACTATGACCCTCCCCTTTCAAGATTCAAGTTTAGATCCCATCTGGAAAAAAGTTGAACGCCAGAAGCGCCTGGACCTGGATGACGCGCGGGCGCTTCACGCCAGCCCGGATGCGCTGGGGATCGGCTGGATGGCCAAGCGGGTGAAGGAACGCCGTTGGGGCAAGCGGGCGTTTTACGTTCTCAATCAGAAGCTGGAACCCACCAATGTCTGCGTGCTTTCCTGCAAGTTCTGCGATTTTGCCGTCAAAAGGAACCAACCCAACGCCTACGAGATGACGATCGGCGAAATGGTCCAAAAATGTTCAGGGGATATTTCCGAGATCCACATTTCCGGGGGCATGCCGCCGGAATGGACACTGGAGAATTACATCGAGATCGTGCGTTCGCTCCGTCAGGCGTACCCCCGCGTTGGGATCAAGGCGTTCACGGCCGTGGAAATCGAATGGGCGGCGCGCATTTCGAAACACTCCGTCGAATCCGTTCTGATCCGGCTCAAAGAAGCGGGCCTGACCGCGCTGCCGGGCGGCGGCGCGGAGGTGTTTTCGGAGCGGGTGCGCCAAGAGCTGTTCCCCTTCAAGATCGGCGCGCCGGAATGGCTGGACGTTCACCGGACGGCCCACCGGCTCGGGATCCCCACCAACGCCACGCTTCTCTATGGTCATATCGAAACGCCGGAGGAATGTTGGCGCCACCTGGAGCTGCTGCGAGAATTGCAGGATGAATCCTTAATTCGACGTCATTCCAGCGAAAGCGCGCACGCCACACTGCCGGCGCGCCCGCCCCGTCGTGTGGAGGGCGGGAATCCAGTGTCGTCGACGCCCCTGGACCCCCGCATCCGCGGGGGTGACGGTTCCTCAGCAGCCGGGTTTATGAGTTTTATCCCGCTGGCGTTCCAGCCGGGAACGACGGGCCTGGCGGTGCAGCCGCCCACCGTCATTCAGGATTTGAAATTACTGGCGATCTCACGGTTGTATCTCGACAATGTTCCCCACATCAAAGCCTACTGGGTGACATTGGGCGAGGAAACGGCCTCGCTCGGCCTGCACTGGGGCGCCGATGACGTGGACGGCACGATCGGCGGGGAAAAGATTATGCACGCGGCCGGCGCTTTGTCGCCTTCCGGACTGGTCCGCGAGCGTCTCCAGCAGCTTATCCGTGAAGCCGGCTGTGAGCCGGTGGAACGGGACACGCTCTACAACCCTGTCGCTTCGGCGAACGAAGCGCTTCTCATATGAATGTGACAATCGGCTACGTCCCCTACCTCAATATGGTTCCTTTTCATCAGGGATTCGGTCCGGAACCGATTCAAGAAGGCGACATTCGGTTTCAATTCAGTCAGGTATCCCCCCGCGCATTGGGAATCGACGCTGAGGAAGGGCGCATCGATGCGGGAGCGATGTCCCTGGTGGACAGCTTCCGGCTGGCCGATCAATTTGAACCCCTGGGCGATCTCGGGATCGGCGTGAAGCGGGCCGCCGGAAGCGTGCTGGTGTTTTCCAAGATCCCCCTCGGCGACCTTCAGGGGATGTGCGCGGTGACGGATGAAACGTCGACCTCCGTGCGGCTGCTTCAGGTCTTACTGGAAAAGCGCTATGGCCGGACCGGCGTCAGCTATGGCCGGGTGGCGTCGGGCGCCGTTTACGATGGATCGGCTGAGGCGCTGCTCCTGATCGGAGACGAAGCTTTGATGGCCCGGCGGGAAGGGGTCCCGGGCCTGCCCGTGGTGACGGACCTGGCGACTGACTGGTATGCCTGGCAGGGGACTCCCTTCGTTTTTGCCCGTTGGATGGTACGGAAAAAACTCCCGGAAAAGGCAAAATCGATGCTTTATAGTCTGCTTGAAAAGGCCTTAAAGTCATTCGTTTTGGGCACGTCTCAAGTCCTAAATGAGGAAGCAATAAGGAAGGGGTTCACG
>MGUR01000050.1:0-1348 GCA_001800075.1 Elusimicrobia bacterium RIFCSPLOWO2_01_FULL_59_12 | reverse complement strand
AAAAGGTTCAGCGCGGCGGGCGGTTGACGGCTGAAGAAGGGTTGTATCTCTTCACCCAAGCGGATCTTATGGACGTGGGGCGTCTCGCCAGGCAAGTCCGCCAGAAACGCCATCCGGAGAACCGGGTAACCTTTGTCGTCGATTCCAACCCCAACTACACCAATGCGTGCGTGGCGGACTGCCTGTTCTGCGCCTTCTACCGCCGCCCCGGGGATCAGGAAGCCTATACCCTCAGCGTGGAACAAGTGATGGAGAAAATCGCCCATGCGGCCGGTTTGGGCGCCACGACGGTGCTGCTTCAGGGGGGACTGAACCCGGAGCTGCCGCTGGATTACTATACCGCGCTGGTGCGCGAAACCCGCAAGCGCTTTCCCCAGATCACCCCCCACTTTTTTACCGCCAGCGAAGTCTTGATGATGTCGGAGGCCTCGCAGAAAACCATCGGCGAGGTCCTGGCGGCGTTGAAAGAGGCGGGGCAAGTCTCGCTCCCCGGGGGCGGCGCGGAAGTGCTCACGGAGTATGTCCGGAAGCGCATTTCACCTAAAAAAAACCCGGACGACGGTTGGATCATCGTTCACCGGGAGGCGCACCGTCTGGGGTTGAGGTCCACGGCCACGATGATGTACGGCCACGTGGACCGGCCCGTGGACTGGGTGGAGCATCTCGACCGCGTGCGTTCCCTGCAGGATGAAACGGGAGGCTTCACGGCGTTCATCCCTTGGAGCTTCAAGCCGGGGAATACCGTTTTGGAAAAGAAAGTCCCTGCGGGGGCCGGGGCTTCAACGTATCTGCGGATGCTGGCGGTTTCGCGCTTATACCTCGACAACGTCCCGCACATCCAGGCGTCGTGGTTTTCGGAAGGGAAAAAAACAGGCTCGATCGCGCTGCAGTTCGGGGCGGATGATTTCGGCGGCACGCTCATCGATGAGAACGTCCACAAGGCGGCCGGCCACATCCAGACGACGACGATCGATGACACCGTTCGCCTGATTCGCCAGGCCGGCTTCATTCCCGCCCAGCGCACCACGCTCTACGACATCCTGCGAGTCTACAATTGAAGACGCGGCCGGTTATAAATACCTGACGGTTAAATAAAGATCAGATTCGGCTTGGAAGGGATGAGGCCGGCCGCGTGCGCGCGGGCGTAGAGCTGCGCGAGGCCGTCCCGAACATCCTGGCCTTGCGCGAGCGTGTCGTCATTCACGTACATGCCGATGAAGCGCTTTCCGAGCGAGGGCTTCAAGCCGCGACCATACCGCAGCGCGTACGCCTCGGCTTCGGCGGGGTGCGCCAGCGCGTACTGGATGCTTTGGCGGAACGCGGCGTCGATGGCCCGGGCGAGCGCGGG
>MGUR01000049.1:37487-43174 GCA_001800075.1 Elusimicrobia bacterium RIFCSPLOWO2_01_FULL_59_12 | reverse complement strand
TACCGCCACATCTGCTAATGGATAGCGGTACGCAGCGGGGCCGCTCAAACCTCGTTTCGCTGCCCTCCAAAACATCGGTCGGGACAGCGATGTCAACGAGGCTTTCGCTGAGCACGCCCATCCGCGCGGAGTCCCGCCCGGTTCCCTCATGCACGCCGTACAACTTGGAAGTGGGATTGGGTGGAAGGGGCGTGGCGAGGGAGCCAGGTGGATCGAGGACGCTGCTCGGCTCTACGTTCGGCCCACGCTTGATGCGTATTGTAGAAGGGGATTGACTAGCGAGGTTGGGGAACCCAGGCTTTCGCAGCCTTACGATAGGCTGCATAAGAAGGTTTCTGGCTGTAGTCTCTTCTCAGCAAACCGAAGTAATCGATTCCGTTGTGGAAGTGATTGGTTTCCTGAAAGAACGCCCAAAAGACTTTTTGTACACCGGGCCATTGCAGCGGTTCTCCATAAACCGCGCTCACCCAGGCCGCTTGGTCTGCTTCTGAAGGAGATGGGCCTTCCCACCAGCCGGGCGCCGTTTTTGTGTCGGCGACTCCTGGACACCCCAGCTCCGTAAACCAGATCGGCTTGGCCTCATCGCCAAATTCCTCCATCACTCGGCGTGTGCTAACGTAAATTCCGCGAAGCTTGCCAAAGGCGTTAGGAACCAAGGGCGTCACAAAAGGATGGATATTCACCACATCGAAGAGATCTTTGGCCCCCTGCCGGTACATATCGCGTAACGGAAACGGCGTGTTGACGCTTCCAAGAACCAGAACGGCCGTGGGATCTTCTTCTTTTATAATCGGGTAGACTGCTTTAAGAAGCTGGACATATCCCTTCATTCCATCTTGTTGTGTCCAATAGAGGCGCTGATCCGGTTCATTCCACAATTCCCAATATTTAATCCGGCTCTTGTACCTTTGAACAACAGCACGGACATAGGCCGCGAAGTGTTCGGGGTCCGGTGGGGCATTCCATTCCCGCCCCGTCCAGCGCGCGGTATAGCACAGAATTCCCAGCGTCCGAATATGATGCTGCTCCAAGGTGTTGAAAATAGCGTCGTATTTCGAAAAGTCGAATTGCCCCTGTTGGGGTTCTACATCATCCCAACTGATCGCCTGCCGGACAAAGCCGATGCCCGCCTGCTCCATGAGCGCCGCAGCCCGCTCGATCTTTTCCGGCGTATCGTACTGATAATCATTCCACTCATGATTCCAGTCAAGAAAAGATAAGACCCCAAAAGGGCTTAGCGCATCCCTCTTATCTGCCGCCGCGCAGAGTTGAACCCAAAGACTGACACTGAGTACCGAGATAAGGCCAACCCAATTCATTGGTAGAAGCATTATACCTCCGGCGGCTATTCTCGAGCGATCGTAAGGGAACCGCCGGGCGAGGGAGCCGGCTCGCGGAAACCCGCGTAATATCATAAACTGCGTGCGGACTTATGAAATCGAGCACGAAGTACTTCGCGCTTCTGCTGTTCCTTCTCTCCCTTTCGTCCTTCCTGTGGTGGCATAAAACCGATTCACGGCCGTCCTCCATGGACGAGACCCGGCACATGAAACTGGCCCTCGATTACCGCGCGTGGCTGGTCGACGATGTCCCGCTGACCAACGCCTGGTCGCATGTGTACCCGCCCGTCTTCCACCTGGCGATGATCCCGGCGCTCAGCCTGGGCGTCCCCTCCGAAATGAAGGCCGCCTCGATCAATCTCCTGTCCCTGATCATCCTCCTGGCAGGCTGCCTCCTGCTGGGCCGCCAGCAAGCTGGCGAGCCTCTCCGGATGTTGGCGGGCCGAAAGGCCGGGAGGCCGGACCTGGAAAGCGTCGCGGCCGCCTTTCTGTGCGCGGGGTACTGCTATGTCCTGTGGGCGGGTCGCCGGGCGTTGATCGATTTTTCACTGATGGCGTGGGTGACCCTGACCCTGGCTCTGCTCGCCCGGACGGAGGGGTTTTCTTCGCGGCGCCAAAGCCTGGTCTGGGGGGCGGCGGCCGGGGTCGGCCTTCTGATGAAACCCCCCTTCGCTTTCTTTTTGCTGGGGCCGGTCGTGTGGGCCTTGGTCGGCCGGGCCGCCCCCGGCAAGAAACAAAATTTCCTCCGGGCGATGGCGCTCTGCGCCGGCCTCTGCGTACCCTGGTATTTTTGGCAAGGCGCTTATTTCTTCGATCGCGCGTCCCACCTGGCCCATGAGATAACAGGTCAGGGAACCGACCCTCGCACGCTCGCCGGATGGCTGTATTACATCCAACTGCTCCCCATGCAGCTGGGCCCGGCCAGCCTGGTTTTCACCGGTCTGGGGGCCGCGTTCTGCCTCTGGGCCCGGCCGTGGAAGGAGAACGCCCCTCTGGTCTTCTGGATCGGGTCGGGGTATCTGGTCCTGACGCTTTTGATCAACAAGGACCCGCGTCACACCCTGCCGCTCCTGCCGGCGCTGGCGCTCCTGGCGGCGCGGGGCTGGGGGAGCGTCATCGCCGCGCCCTGGGGCGCCTATCTTGTTTCGGCCGCGGCGGCCCTGCTCTTTGTCTTTAATCACGCGACCTACGACCGGCCCGAAGTTGAAAACTGGAAACACGGCGCGATCCTGAATCTTCTGGCCGGGCAGCATGACACCTCCCAGCCCTTTTTAACGGCCAGCGTGTTGTCGCACCACCCCCGGTTCTTCGCGCGCACGCTGAAGTGGTCGGCGATCCAGCGCGGGATCGAATTCGAGACCGTCTCGCCGGGCGACGCGGACGCGAGCTTCGCCGAATTCGTGATCACGCGGCCGGGGGACCAGGGTTCGGAGACCGCTCACCTGAATACGCAGTGGCAGTCCCTTCAGCCGGGCAGCCGGGTGTTCAAAGACTTATTTACCGAGCGCGCGCGGCACCGCCTGCCGGACGGCAGCGAGGCGATCGTTTACCGGCGAGAGCCCCACCCCCGCTTTCAGGTGCGCCCGCTGAACCGGGCCGAGGTGGAGCGGCGCGTGGCGCTGGCGGCGGGACGGCGGATCACGGGGCCCGTGAAGGTGTCCGCGGAGGCGGCGCCGGCGGAGCTGGCGGAGGGGCGTTTGAGGCGGCTGCGGATCGCGTGCGGTCCCTGTGAAGTGGATGGGGTTCGCGTTCAGCGAATGGATGTGATCGTGGAAAAGCCGTGGATCAATCTCTACCGGCTGTGGGATGAGGACCGGCTGGGCCTGCTCGCCTTCGAGTCGATTCAGCCTGTTCTGGAAATCAAAGCGGAGGACGCCGCCGCGCGGCTTTCAAAGGTCAAAGGCTTGAGCCGGATCGATGTCCAATTTTCCGGACGCCGGGCCCGCGTGCGGGCCCGTTATCGAGAGATCCCGGCGGGCGCCGTGGTCCGGTTGACGCTCGATCCGTCCGCTCCCTACCCGAGCCTGCGGGCGACCCTCCGCACGATCACCCTGGGCGGGGTCCCCCTCCCGGGGTGGTTGCTCGGCAAAACCCACCGCCAGGTTCTTCCCCTCTACCCGATCCCCAGCTTCCCAGGCCGGATCCAAGTCAACAGCGTTCAATTAAACGACGGGGTGCTGAAGATTAATTAAGAGGCCTCAGCCGTTCAGATCGAGCCGGTAGCCTTCGCCTTTGAGGGTTTTGATGTGGAGGGTGCGGGAGGGTTTGAGTTTCTTGCGGAGTTTGGCGATGTGCATGTCGACGGTGCGGGAACTGCCGAAGTAATCGTAGCCCCACACCGAACGGCAGAGGACCTCGCGCCGCACCAGTTTCCCCTGGTGCTTGAGCAGGTACAGGAGCAGGTCAAATTCTTTCGGGAGGAAGTCCACGGTATCGGAGCCGATCCAGGCCCGGTGGTTGTCCTTGCCGAGGTGGAGGTCGCCATAGCGCACTAAGGTTGAAGGGCTGTCCTTGCGCGGAACGTCTACAAAGCGCCGGTGGCCCTTGTAAAGGATAGGCTGATGGTCATTGGCCGACTCGAGCAGGGCTTTTTCGGCGCCGGTTAAGAGCTGGTCGGCCTCAATCTTTCCGCTTTTTTGCTCCGGCAGGATGCAGGCGCCCAGATGAATTTCCTGCCACTCCGTATCCACCACGCCCGCAATCCGCAAAATCCCCTGCGCCTGCTGGGAAAGCCGGTCGGCAAAACCGGGAGACACTTCCTCGCGCGGAATTTCGGACAACAGGACGCCGAGATACCGCTTCCAGAGACCCAGAACGTCCATCCGGCGGATCCCGCCGCGCAAGGCGTGGGCCAGCGCCGCCGTCTCTCCCTGGATCAGCACCAAGGTCAGGATGGAATGCATGCGGTGGGCGCGGTGGGCTTCCTCTTCCACGCGCTGCCGGAAGAATACTTCGGGGTAGACGCCATCCGCGCTGGGATTGACAGCTTCGGGCAGCGGGGCGGTTGCGGTTGCGGTTTCGGTCATGCGCCGACGCTTTCCAGAGCGGCGAAATAGCGCCGGTGCGACGGGGAGGTCACCTGGATCCCCACATCGTAGATATCGCCTTTGTGGTGCGGGCGGACCCACCGGATCAGGCCCTCCAGCGGGACAGAACCCTTCTCGGTGTAGATCAAGCCGTCGAGCTGAACCTGGTGACCCTGCTGGAGAACTTTATCGGGAGGCGTGCAGAGACAGATCTCGCGCTCCGGGAAGAGGTTGGAGGATCCCTTCAGGCAATGCGGGCAGTTGGCTTCCGCCCATTTGCGGGACCAGCGCAGGCCGACGCCGTCATGCGCGATGTCGCGGGCGAGCATCTCCCACCCTTTGACGACATGCCCGTTCCGCTGGATGGGCACACCGGGCGGCAAACACTTCACCAGCACCTTGATCGGCGAACGCCTGCTGTTGCGATGTTCCTTGGTTTTCTTCATAGCGCCTCCAACTCCGGAAAAACGCGGTAAAGTGGTAGCGACAACCTATTTCCACTCTCCTTGTATTTGATACGTTATCACCTTATCACGTTACCACGTTATCACGTCACTCAAATCGAATATTATCCAGAAGCACCGTGGCGCCTTTGGGATTCTGATCCCGGGTCATGACCAGGCAGAATCCGCCGGCGATGCTGGAGAGCTCCTGGTCGCCCAGCGCGATCGCGTATTCCTTCCACGCCTTGGTCAGGAACAGCGGGCCGATCGCCGCCGCGCCGGAGTCGCGGTAAGTCCCCTCGATCCCGCCGACTTTGAATTCGGCGACGTGCTCCCCCCCTTGTGATCCGCGGGCGAGAAACACCAGCCGCGTGGCGCCGTTCAGGTTGTAGCCCCCGTCGCGGTTTCCCCAGTTGTTCGCGGGGTTCTGCCAGTAGATGCCCGCCCAGCCGGCGCCCTGGGACGCTCTGGCGTTGTACACGACCCGTATGCAGGTTTTGTCGTCCCGGGCGCGTTCCTTGAATCGGTCGTCGAACCTCAAGTCGCCGTAATCGCCCATCCACCCGGACGGGATGTAATGGTTTTCCGGCGCGCGGTGCGCTTTATAGATGAAGAACGGAAGCGGCGTGCCGTTCAGCAGCGTGCGGCCTTCCATCTGAGCCAGGAGCGGAGCGCGGAGCAGCGACACCCCCGCGAGCAAAGAGCCCAAAAACAATACGGCGAGGTTCTTCATTGACACAGGTCCTGTTCTCCTTTGAATAGGATGATAACTGTGTAAATATTAGAGTAAAAAAAGGGGCCTTAGACAACTAGGGCGCGTATTGAATCTGATCGAAATACACCGTGCCGCCCGCGCCGGGAAGGCTGCCGCCGCCGTT
>MGUR01000049.1:33109-37478 GCA_001800075.1 Elusimicrobia bacterium RIFCSPLOWO2_01_FULL_59_12 | reverse complement strand
CCACGAGGGTATAGGGCTGCCAGCTGGTGGTCAGCGTGTCGAGGCTGCCGCAGGGGGTGCTTTGATCATCTTCCGTCCCGCTGGTGGAGAGCGTGACGCACGGGGCCGGCGTCGGCGGGACACAACCGGGGGGGGTTCCCGAGCTGGCGGCTTCCACCTTGATGACGGTGTCCGCGGTAAGGGTTCCGCGGGCGAAAAATGTGACCCGGGTGTAGTTTGTCTGCCGCAAATCGCGTCCCGGCGTGGCGTCATAGGTGCTCTGGGTCGGCGTATGCATCAAATCAAACCCTGCGAAAACATGCTGGGGGTCGGAGGGGCATCCCGGGGCGCTGACGTCGCCCCCGTTCCAGGTATAGCGGATGGAACGCGCGCTGACCGGGTTGGAGGTATCGCTGAAAGAGAGCGCCTGGTTTTCCCCGCCCGGGTAGATGAACGCCCCGCCCCCGGTTTTGAGCTCGTTCGAATAGACCGTCAGGCTGCCGGTCGTGCTGAAGGTCCCCAGCGCGCCGGATCTCGAAGCGTCCCGGGTGCGGTCGAAAGGCGATTTGCAGGCGGCCAGCATGAGACACAAAGCGGCGACGCGGAGACGCGGAGATGGGGAGACGCGGGGATTTTTCCGTTCCTCCGTGTCCCCATGTCTCCATGTCCCGGTGTCATTTATTCTCTTCATCAGTGGTGTCCGGGGAAAATCATCCTTTCGCCGAAGAATTTGCGAGAAAGAGCTTCATGTCCTGAAGTTCACTCCTTCTCCCGTCCGCAGGATGGGAGAAGGGCGGGATGAGGGCACGGCTTCGACGTAAAACGGCTTTTGCCCTCACCCTCCACCCTCTCCCAGGTGCCGCGGGAGAGGGGAATTACAAAAGTTTCCCCGAACACGACTGTCTCTTCATAGTTTCTCCGCCGTCTTCAAGATGATCACTTCGACGCGCCGGTTCTGGGCGCGGCCGCCGCGGGTGGCGTTGTCCGCGATCGGTTGCGTCTGCCCGTAGCCGACCACGCGGAAACGCTCCAGGGGAAAGCCGCCCTGCCGCACCAGATAATCCCGCACATGCTCCGCGCGCAGGCGGGAGAGCGCCAGGTTGTACTCCGCCGACCCGGCGCTGTCGGTGTGGCCTTCCACCAGAACATCGTTTTTCGGGTAGGCCTTGAGGATATTGATCACCTGGTCAAGCACCCCCGAGCTTCCCGGCTGGAGCACCGTCTTCCCGGTGGCGAAAAGAAACTGCGAACTGAAGCTGACGCGCAGCCCCGCGTCCTCCGTTTTGATCTGAAGGTCTTTGGGAACAACGGCGGGCGGCGCCAGGGCTTTTGAGCCTGCGCCGGCGGGTTCCGCCGGCGCGCTTTCCGCCTTCGGAAGCGCGGCGGTCTGCGGGAACTCATAGCCGATGTCATCCAGGTAAAAGATGACCTCGCCCACATTGTCGCGCTTGACCAGCGAAAACCCAAACCCCCCGATGATATGCCGGAGGTCCTTGTCGCCCAGCTCGATCTCGTAACGCCGCCAGTCTTTTGTCAGGTTGATCGGCCCCTTGGCGACGGACGCCGAGTCCGGAAAGCGGCCCACGATCCCGCCCAGGCGGACCTCGTGAATTTTCTCGCCCCCCTTTTCGCCGCGCGCCCAGAATAACAACCGCCGGGCGCCGCGCAGGTCATACCCGGTGCGGCCCGGGCGGTCGCCCCAGTTGTTGGCCGGGTGCTGCCAGTAAACGCCCGCCCACCCTTTGGGGCCGGCGGGACGGTACTGAACCTTGAGCGGCGTGCCGTTCCCGTCATGGGTGGGGATGTAGGCACCGGACATCGACAGGCTGCTGATATCCCCCATATATCCCGAAGGAACGTAATGGCTGAGCTGGCCGTTTCTCCCGGAGTACACGGCGAATGACTGCGCGCCCCCCGGGTCCAGCCCCCAGACGGAGGCTGGCCCTATGGCGCACGCGCAGAAGACCCACAAAGAATAATTCTTCATATCCTGCTCACTTCGCCTCACCCCCCGTCCTCATTGACGTCGATGAGGACGGTACCCTCTCCCGACGGGAGAGGGTCTGGGGGTGAGGATCTTTCTTATTGTTCAAACCGGATTTCGTCCAGGAACAGCGTGAAGCCGTCCGGGTTGTCATCTCGGCTCGCCGACCAGCAGAACCCGCCCACCACATGGGACAGGTTGCGGTCAGCCAGGTCAATGGTGTACCGCTTCCAGTCCTTGGTCAGGACGACCGGCCCGATGTTGGCGGAGTCGGAATCGCCGTGCTCGCCGGTGATGCCGCCGACCTTGAACTCAGCGATTTTCTCGCCGCCCTTTTCGCCGCGCGCCCAGAAGGTCACGCGCTTCATGTTGGACAGGTCGTACCCGCCCGGCTTATCGCCCCAGTTGTTCGGCGGCTGCTGCCAGAACATGCCGGCCCAGTTGGCGCCCTGCGCCCCTCGGGCGTTGTAGCTGACCTTGATGGCGGTCTTGCCGTCCGCGGGGTTGATCGAATCGGCGTCATTGAGTTTGATGTCGCCATAATCGCCCATCCAGCCGGATGGAGCGAAATGGTTTACGCGGGCGCCCTTGTCCGCATAGACATAGAAGGTGCCTTTGGCCGCGGAGGCGGAAGGTTTCGCCGCTCCCGACGGTACGGCCAGCGCCAAAGCCATGCCGAGCACAGCCAGTGCGAGTTGTCTGATGTTCATTGGGGGTCTCCTTTTTTTGGTCCTGAGTCTGGTCACTTTAAAATGTCGATCTCAACGCGGCGGTTGAGAGCGCGTCCTTCTTCCGTTGCATTATCGCCGGCCGGCCTTCCCTCGCCGCGTCCCACCACGGCGATCCGGGCGCGGCCCAGGCCTCCCCGCGCCAGGTAATCCGTCACCGATTGGGCCCGGCGCTCGGAGAGTTTCTGATTGAAAGCCACGCTGCCTACCGAATCGGTGTGGCCGGATACCCGAAGATCGCTGTCAGGATAGGCCTGCAGAAGCTTGATCACCTGGTCCAACGCTTGCTGGGCCGTCGCTTTCAGCCGATATTGGTTGGTCTCAAAGAGCACCTGGGACGTCAAGGTGAGCTTGAGGCCTTCCGGGGTTGAGACCGTGCTGAACGCCTTGCTGTCCGGTTCTACCGGCTTCGGAACAGGCGGCGCCGGCTGCGGCGCGACGGAGGTCATCGGCGCGGGGGCCTCCGCCTTACGGCCGCGAAGCTCATAGGGCTTGCCCAATGACAGGGTCGTCCCGAAGTGGTAGGTCAGGAAAAAGCGGTATTCGTTGAAAGCGCCCGCGTCCGAGCCGATGAATTCGTTGGTCATGCGCGTGCCCGCATAACGGAAGCCGGCCAGAAAATCATTCAGGAACGTGCAGGACAGGCCGGCCTGATAAACCTTGTGATACGCCCAGCCCTGCTGAAGGTGGTAATCTTCCGGACCCCAGACGTCCTGCCCGTAGCGCCCGAACACCTTGACCGGGCCGTTCTGCACCGACACCCCGCCGTGAACAAAGGTCGTGGACGGCTTGTAAAAATTTGTGGCCGACGTGTAAGCGATGGCGTTGGCGGCCAGCGCCTGCCCGCCGGAGAGATCCGCGGTGAGCTTCCAACGGTCTCGATTCCACCGCACCCATCCCGTCGCCGAGCTGAACGGGTAGGAAGTCGCCAGGGCGCCCTGGCGGAAAATCGGGTCGTAAATCACCTGACGTTCCTCGTCAAAGTAATACAGCCGGTCAGTGTTGGTCGGGTAATGGGTCAGTCGGTATTGCAGGGCCGCGACCCAGGGAGCGTCTTCCTCGGGACTCATGTTCCACTCTTCCAACACGTTCTTCTGATAGCGAAAAGTCCAGGTGTCGGGCGTAGGATCGTACACCAGGGTGAGGCTGGCGATGTGCGCTTCGCGGTTGTCCCACTGCACCCAGAAAGGGTCGTCCGGCCCGCGCGGGTTGGCGAGCAGCGCGCCGGGGTTGCTCGCGGTCCCTTCATAGACCAGCGGCTCCGGACCCACGATCGGCGTTCGGTACATATAGGCGGCGGATACATTCCAGGCTCCGCGGAACAGGCGGCCGGCATCGGCGTCCACCTGATGTTTGTTGCCCGCGACCGGCCCGAGATAAGTATACCCCAAACCGGCCGTGTCGATGAGGGAGGCCGGTCGTGTTTCCAACCGCCATGTGACGCCCAGCGCATCGCGTTCCTTCGTGCGCTTCGGCCTCAGATCTTCATCCTGGTAGGGGGTATCCAGACGGAAAGGCTGGTACAGGAGCCCGGCGTGCGAAGAGATGTTTTCTTTGAGCTGCCAACTGGCGTTGTAGGAAAGCGCCCACCGGCGCTCATCCGGATCCAGGGTGAAGGGGATTTCCTCGTTCCGGTAGACCAGGCTGTTTTCCCAGCTGGCCAGCGCGGGGGCATCGT
>MGUR01000049.1:28018-33094 GCA_001800075.1 Elusimicrobia bacterium RIFCSPLOWO2_01_FULL_59_12 | reverse complement strand
CCCGTAGGAGAAACGCGGCTCGGCGCCGCCGATGACATCGAGGGTCCCGGCCGCCGATTTGTAGCGCAGTTCGCCTCCGCGCGGCGTCACTCCCCCGGACATCTGTCGGTACCGCTCCGCGTTCATCTGCGCGGGCAGGAGCTGGAAGAGGTCGTTCCGGTACACCCAATTGAAATTGGGCGTTCCCTCAAACCCGCGGAGCATCAGGGTGTCGTTGTCGTATCGGAGTTCGCCGCGCACGACCTTCACATGCGTGTCGTCCTTGTGCATGCGATGTTCGTCATTGACGGGGAACCAGAAACGCTGGTCGTAATTCCCCACCGCTTCGACGCCGATATCGCCCATGAAATCGGGAACGGGATGAAAACCGAAATCAAAAAAAGCGTTCTGGCCGCCGCGGCCGGTGCGGTCTTCCTGATGGGCGCCGCCCGGGGTAAACGTGTAGACGTTGTTGATCCCGGAAGGCGACGTCTCGGCGTCCCACCCTCGCTTCACCCGGTGCAGGGTGTATTCCAAATCCAAGGCGCCGTCCAGTCGCACCGAGCCTACGGGAAGCTTGGATCCGTCGTAGTCCGCGATCGGGCGCGCGACGCGACCCTGCCACCAAGGCGTGTAAGCATCTTCTACAAACGCCCAGGACCCCGTCGGGGCGTTGAAAAGGCTTCCTCCGACCCACCCCAGTTCCGCGGCCCAGGCGGGGTTGTACGCTTCGGCGGTGGTAACCGCCGAAGCGATCTCAGAAGCCAGAAGGCAGAACGCAGAAATTAAAACAAGACTCCGCTGCTTCATTCCGGCATGCCCCGCTCATTCAACTTTCTCGCGTTCCACAGGGTGTCCTTAAAAACGAAGTAGGCTTTGCGCAGGTGGCGCAGGAAGGGACTGTGTTTGCCGTTCCCCTGACTGGTCACGCCATACCATTCTTCATAACTCCAGCCATCCGGGAACGGCCCTCCGAACTGGCCGACGATGTCCTGGATCGAGGCGTTGTACTGGGGCGGCGGCCCGGCCTTCCACCATTCGTCCACCCACTCAAACAGGACGCCGCCGAGGGCATTCCCGGCTCCGGGAGACCCCGCGACGTTGTATTCGATATCCTTCCAGTTGCTGTGAAGATACTCCGCCTGCATCTCCTCAGCCACCGCCGCCGGCCGCCGGTGGTGGTAAGCGGGACAGCCGAACTCTGAAACGAAAACTGGTTTGCCCCACACTTCAGCCACATTCAGCCAGAAGCTGTTTCCGAAGCCGTGCCGCCCCCGGTAGGCGTTGGCGCCATAGATGTCCACATCCGGGCAGAATTTTGCGACCTTGTCTAAAAACAGGAGGTCCCCGTTGCAAAGCGCCACAGGCCGCGTCGGGTCGAGCGACTTGATCAGGAGAGCGACCTTATTCACGAAGGTGTAGTACGCGTCCTGCTTCTGGCGCGAGTTGTTCGCGTTGCCGTAGTTGTTTTCGTTGCCCAGAACCCACAGGATCACGTACGGCTCGTCCTTGTAAGCCGCCACCATCTCCCGAACGGAGGCCATCATCTTTTCCTGCTGGCCCGCATCGGTGTAATCCGTCCCCGCGTACCAATCCGCGCCGGATCCGACCGTGTAAGCCCCCAGGAAATCACCCATCAGGACCTGAATGCCGTAGGTCTGGTGAAGATCGGACAGCAAGGCTTTGCTGTAGCCGTGGTGATACAGCCGCAGGGCATTGGCCCCCATGTCCTTGAGCAGTTTAAAATCCCCGATGGGCCGTTCATCACGGTCCTTGCGGTTGTTGCGGTTCTTATCCACCCAGGCGTCGTAGGGCCCGTCGGCTTTCCCATTCTTGTTGATATCGCCGAGCATCCAGTCTTTATGGCTGACCAGACTGCCGTCATCCGGGGACGTACCGACCGGGGAGGGCGAGTACGCCACCGCCCGAAGGACGGTCGGCCGGCCTTTTACCCAGAGCCGCCAGTGGCCGTTGTCGTATTGCTCAAGGCGGGCATGATCCCCCCCCAGGCGCCTCTTGACTGTCTGCGTCGACACATCGATCCGGGCGCGCGCAAGCTGACGGGCTTTCTCCGGCGTCACCGCCACGATTTTCCCCGGGTCAATCTCAAAAATATCGTTATGGACGTCGTCATCAAAGGTGTTGCGCACCCGCACCCGGCCACCCTCCAGGCGCATGCCGAGCTCCGGATGCTTCCGAGTGAGATAGGCCATACGGTCTAAGGACGTGGGGCCGATGTACCACGGGGTCTTCCAAAAGGTGGCGCCCGCCGTTTTGGGGAAGTGCACGATGCAGGCCTGGTAGCCTTTGATCGCCTGAACGAGGAGCCCGGCTCGTTCCAGCATGTCGGCCGCGTAAAACTGCTTGACGCCGGGCTGTTCTTGAGCGGACGCCCAGCGGTAAAAATTGGCCTGGATATCGTCGGTGTTGACGAAATCCCACAAGCTGCCTTCAAGCTTTCCGGCGTACTGGTATTTCTGGTAGGTGGGGTCCTTCAACAACCCCGTAACGTTCGGATAAATCCCCTCGCCGACGGCCCGCGACAGGCCTTCCCGGTCGCGGATAACATAGCGAAACTGCGGGGTCCCGAGGTTGTTGAAATCACCGTATTTTTCGTAGTCAACCACCCGCTCCTGGCCGGAATCGAACAGGGTGAACAGGGGTTTATGAGGGCTGAAAGCCAAGCAGGCGCCGGCCCCCAATAGATACAAATAGAGACGCTTTTTAGGTGGGTTCATAAGTTCAATCTATCGACTAATTTGTAGCAGAATTCACCGAGTGGAAACATAGGCCCTGCAGGACAAACGAGCGGTCCGAAGGGACTATGCATTTACTGGGCCTGGTCGCCGCGGCGACCCGCTACATCTTCAGCGCGCCGGCCGTTATGCCGGCCACAATGTAGCGCTGCATCAGGAAATAAAGCGTCACAATAGGAATGATGGAAATGGCGATCCCGGCCATCAGGAGCGGGTACTGGGTCAGATGCGCCCCCTGGAACACCATCAACCCCCGCTGGAGCGGCATCAATGAGCGGTCGGACAGCACCAACATCGCCAGGAGATACTCGTTCCAGACGGCCAGCGCGTTGAACACCACCAGCACCGCCAGCGCCGGTTTAGCCAGGGGGAGCGCCACATTCCAATAGACCTGGAACTTGTTGCAGCCGTCGATGCGGGCCGCGTCCTCCAGGTCTTGAGGGAGCTTATCGAAAAACGTCTTCAGCAGGAAAATCCCGAGGGCCAGCCCCCCATTGACCTGCGGCAGGATGTAACCCAGGCGGGTGTTGATCAGATCGAGCTTGACCAAAAGGACGTAGAGCGCAATAAACGACCCGGGAATCGGGATCATCATCGTCGAAATCAAAAGGATGAAGAGGATATTCTTGCCGGGAAACTTCAGGCGGGAAAAAGCGTAGGCGGCCAGGGAGGAAATCGCGATGACACCGACGACAACGGCCAGCGTGTAAAAAAGGCTGTTGAAAAAGAACTGGCCGAAGTGCCCCCGGGTCCAGGCCTCGTAGTAGTTTCCCCAGTGGGGGCGGCTGACCCAGAGGCTCATGTCCGAGAAAATAGTGCTCTGGGTCTTCAAGCTGGAGGAGACCATCCATGCCAATGGGAACACACAGCCGGCGGCGATGCTGAGACAGAAAGCATGGGCGAAGGCCAGCAGCACCCACCGTTTGATCCTGTACAGCCAGCGCTGCCACTGAACGCCCTGCGCGGGGCGCGCGGGCATCACAAGGGGTTTGTTCAGCTGAATCGCTGGGACCATTTGGATAACCGTAACTGCACCATCGAGACCGCCAGGAGGATCACGCCGAATAGGACCCCCAGGGAACAGGCGTAACCAAACCGCGAAGAACCGACCATGGCCGCGAGGATCCGGGTGATCGGCACTTCCGTGTGGTAGCCGGGACCGCCGTTGGTCGTGGACGCGATGATGTCATAGATCTGCATGGTACCCAGCACCGTGAGGATGGACACCAGAAAAAAGACGGGGAGCATGAGAGGGACGGTGATTTTCCGGAAAATCTGCCATTCGCTGGCGCCATCCACGTAAGCCGCTTCGTTCAGTTCGCGCGGGATGGCCTGCAAACCCGCCAGGAGGATCACGAACCCCCAGCCAAATCCCTTCCACATGTGGATCACCGCGACGCTGAACAGGGCCGTCTCCGGCTCCGCCAGCCAGGCGCGCGCCCAGCGCTCCAGGCCCATCGCGGCCAAGGCGTGGTTCAACAGACCATGCGAGCCGTCAAATATCCAGTTCCAAACCAAGCCGACCACGATGCCCGACAGCACCGGCGGCAGGTAAAACACCACCCGGTAAAAATTCTTCCCCCTGATGTCCCGGTCCACGATCATCGCCAGCGCCAGGGCCAGCCCGTTCTGCAGGGTGAGCGCGAGCAGGGTGACGACGCCGGCGTTGCGCATCGAAATCCACCACGATGTGTCGTGAAAGAGGCCCGTGCGGAAGTTTTCCAGTCCCACAAACTGCATCGAGCGGGCGATGCCGTCCCATTCGAACACGCTGAGCTGGAAGACTTTCAAGAAGGGGTACAGGCTGAAGACCGAGAAGAGCAGGACGGCGGGAACGATAAAGAGGTAGGTGGTGCAAGCGTCCTTAAAGCGGGACCAGTTCACTGAGTGGCCTTGTCTTTAATCTTTTGGACTTCGGCGGCGACCTGGGTTGGAGTTTTTTCGCCAATCAGGATCGATTGAATGCCCTTATCGAAGGCTTCCACCACAGTGGGTTTTTCCACGACCGGCCACTGGGAGGGATGCGTGGTCATGTCCATGCGCGAGGCAAACGACGCCAGCGCGGGCGGAAGGTCCCTGACACTCTTGCGGTTGGAAGGGAGATTGAGCGTTTCCTCGGAGAGCTGTGCCTGCTGGGGGGCTTCGGTGAGCCATCGCAGGAACTGGAGGGCCGCGTCCTTGCGCGGAGACGCCGCGTTGACCATCAAGGACGTACCGGCGCCGCCCCAGAGACGCATCGGGTATTTGTCTGAGAACCGGGGCGGCAGCATCGCGGCGAAAGAAAGGCCGGGGTTCATTCCCCGGTAGACATTCACGCTCCAAGAACCATTGAAAGCGAACG
>MGUR01000049.1:27379-28002 GCA_001800075.1 Elusimicrobia bacterium RIFCSPLOWO2_01_FULL_59_12 | reverse complement strand
TTTCCCCCGGTAGGTATCCAGTACTTTCTGCTCGCCCATGATATTGAAGGCATAATTATTGGCGAAGCAATCGATCATCCAGGTTTCACCCCAGCCGCTGACAAACCCCGGGATTCCGGCGGCTTTCAGTCGATGCCAGGCCGCCAAAAATTCATTCCAGGTTTGCGGGGGCTTTTCGGGATCCAGTCCGGCTTTCGTAAAGAGATCCTTGTTATAAAGCATCTGGATGTTGGTGACATCAATGGGCACGCCGTAAATCCCGGGGGCCGCCTTGTATTGATTGCCCGGGACCATGGTGGTCGAGGCGAGGGCCTTTGGAAAGAACTGATTTTTCCAGGCGCCGCCCTGAGCGTCCAGTTCGGCGGTCACGTTGGCCACATGCCCGGCGTTGATGAAGCTGGCCAGATCGCGGGCCTCGCCCAGGACACTGTAAATATCCGGCAGGGTGTTGGTTTGGGCGGCGGCGCGGACTTTAGAGGCATAAGCGTCGGAGGGAGCGTAAAGCTCTAAATGAATTTTGACGCCGGTGGCTTGATGATAGGCGTCCGCCAGTTTATGGAGAGCCTCTTCGCGGTCGGTGAGCCAGTGCCAAAGCACAATCCGGTCCTTCCCGGGAGCGTCCG
>MGUR01000049.1:7715-27367 GCA_001800075.1 Elusimicrobia bacterium RIFCSPLOWO2_01_FULL_59_12 | reverse complement strand
ACAGCGTATAGGCAATACCTTGGGGGATTCGACGCATCGAGTCGGGATTATACCCAGCCGTCTGAGGGCGGTCAATGCCATGCCAGGACGCCGCACCGCGAACCCCCGCCTGCCGTCACGCGCCCCTGCATCAAAACGCTTAAATTTAAGAGCGTTTTACAACAAATTTACAACCTCGTAACTCCCGTGTTACATGGGCCCGTTAGACTAGATTCGGAGGTACCGCATGAAGGTGCTGGTGGTGGAAGACGACCGTTCCATCCAGATGGTTCTGGAGCTGGTTCTTACCCGCATGGCCAAGTGCGAGGTCGCCCTGGCGTCCGATGGCGATCAGGGGTTGGCCTTGATCCGGCAGTTTAAACCGGATGTCGTTCTTCTCGATTTGATGCTCCCCGAAATCGACGGATTTGAAGTCTGCAAGCGCAGCAAAGAGGACGCCTCCACCCGCCACATTCCGATCATTTTCCTGACAGCGCAGCCCCAGCCGGCGGCGATCGCCCGGGCGATGTCCCTGGGAGCGGCTGCGTATCTCATCAAGCCGTTTGACCCGGCCACGATTATCTCGCAGATCAACGAGGCCCTGGCAAAAGTCCAGGCGCCCCGGATAGGGTGACCCATGACTGAACCGGTTCTCGATCTAAGCGAAATTGTCGGCCTGTACAAAGAAGACGCGCGACGCTCGATCGAGCTGATGCGGGCCGCCGCCCATAGCTGGGACGACGTCCGTCAAGGGGGCGCGGCACGCATCCAACTGCGAAAGCTGGCGCACCAGTTAAGAGGCTCCGGGCGCACCTACGGCTTCCGAAGCGTCACGCGGATCGGCAAAGCGTTGGAGCACATGATGATCAAGCTGCAAGCAAAGCGCGTCCAGCCGGATGAACGCCTGCAAAAATGCGTGACCCGGCTCATCGAGCGCCTGGCGATCACATTCCGATAGCGTAAAGGGGTCCCTTATGTTGACGGCCGCGTACCGAGTCCTGGTGTGTGAAGACGATCCCGCGATGGTGCGGATTTTTCAGTTCCTGCTGCAGAAGCAGGGCATCGGCCCCGTCTTCACGGTTTCGGACGGAGCCAAAGTCATCGCGACGGCGAAACGCGAAAAACCCCAGTTGATCCTTCTGGACCTGATGCTGCCCGGCAAGGACGGGCTGACGATTTTAAAAGAGCTCAAAGCCTCCGACGCCACCAGCGCCATCCCGGTGATCGTTATTTCGGGGATCGAATCGAAGAACCAGGTCAGCGTCGCGATCGACGCCGGCGCGGCCGATTATGTGACCAAGCCTTTTGACTCCATGGAATTGGGCGCGCGCCTGAGGGAATTCCTGGTCTCTCTTTACAGCACCTCTCCGGCCGGGAGCGGGACGCCGCCCCCCATTGTCTCCGGAGGATCCCTCTGATGCTTTCCGCCAACGCCTCCAACGCGCGGATGGCGGGCGGCCCGCCCCACTCCGAGCTGGGAAACATCCTGGTCGAACTGGGGATCATCACCGCCGCTCAGCTCAGCGATGCCCTGGCGCACACCGCCGACCCCGAACGCGACCTGCCGAAGGCGCTGGTCGAACTCGGATACACCACCGAGGAGAAAATCATGAAGGGGATCGGCGTCAAGGCCACCGTCCCCTATTTCACCAGCCTGGAAGGTCTCTACTCCGTCGAATCGGCCAATATCATTTCCGAGGAGCTGGCGCGGCGGCTCCAGGTGGCCCCCCTTTTCAGGATCGACAACGTGGTCACCGTCGCCATGGTCAATCCCATGGATATCTTCACGATCGACACGCTGGTGAAAACCCTGGGCATGAAAATCGACCCTGTGGTCTGCATGCGTTCCACCATTTTCGAAACGATCAACAAAATGTACGGCGGGCTAGAAGGGGGCGGACTGCCGCAGGGGACGCCGACGCTGTCTCTGCCCAACTCCCCGATGTCCCGCGCCGGCGGCTCGCCGTACAATTCCTCGCAGGACTCGGCCGGCAGCGGACTGACGCTCGACCTGAAGATGGGGGGCGACAAAACATCCTTCCAAAACATTATTAGGGAAATTAAAACCAAGCTGCCCGACCAGAAGGTGGTGTCCGAGGCCGAGCAGCAGCGCAAGGCCGCTGAAAAAAATTCCGAGGACATGCCGATCGTCCAGCTGGTCGACGCCATCTTTAAACAGGCTGTGACCAAGAAAGCCAGCGACATCCACCTGGAACCCTACGAAGACCACACGAAAGTCCGCTTCCGCATTGACGGCGTCCTCCACCCGGTCATGACGATTCCCAAAGAGTTTGAAAGCGCGCTCACGGCCCGCATCAAGGTCATGGCCAATCTGGACATCACCGAAAACCGCCAGCCGCAGGACGGCCGCGTGGTCACCGAGGTGGTGAACCGGCAGATCGACCTCCGCATTTCGACGCTTCCGCTGATGTACGGCGAAAAAACGGTCATCCGGATTCTGGACAAACAGTCGGTCGAGTTCAAACTCGCGAAACTCGGGTTTGGCGAAGCGCACGAGAAGATGTTTCGGGCGATTCTCGACCGGCCCAACGGCATCGTCCTGGTGACCGGCCCGACCGGAAGCGGAAAATCCACCACGCTCTACACCGCCGTGACCATTTTAAACTCCAGTGACCGGAATATCGTCACGCTGGAAGATCCCGTCGAATACCAGCTGCCGGGCATCAACCAGGTCCAGGTCAATACCAAAGTGGGGCTGACCTTTGCCCGCGGCCTGCGCTCCATCTTGAGACAGGACCCCGACGTCGTTCTGGTGGGAGAAATCCGCGACGAGGAGACGGCCGAGATCGCGATCCAGGCCGCGCTGACGGGCCACCTGGTCCTTTCCACCCTGCACACCAACGACGCCCCCAGCGCCATCACCCGCATCGTGAACATGGGGATCGAACCTTTCTTGATCAGCGCCTCGGTGCTGTTGGTCATCGCCCAGCGCCTGATCCGCGTCCTGTGTCCGGACTGCAAGGAGTCAACGGAACCGACGGAGGCCGTGGCGGACAGGCTCAAAGCTATCCTCGGCGCGGCGTATAAGCCGGGGCCGATTTGCCTGGCGAAAGGATGCGACCGCTGCCACCAAACGGGCTATCGAGGGCGCCGGGGCATTTACGAAATCCTGCCCATGAGCGCCGGCTTGCGGGAACTCACCGTCAACCGCGGGACCTTGGACGAAGTCAAAACGCTGGCCCGCCAGCAGGGCATGCACATGCTGGTTGAAGAGGGCGCCTTGGCCGTCATGGCTGGGTTGACCACGGTCGAAGAGATGATGCGCGTCTGCGCGATCGAACAATAACAGGACCCCATGCCCAGATTTTCCTACATCGCGAGCAACGCCAAAGGGGAGTCGATCCGGGGGTCCCTCGAAGCCGCCAACAAGGGAGAACTTTCCAAACAGCTTGGCAGCCAGGGGTTGTTCATGATGAGCTGCAAAGCGGAAGACACCCTGGCGGCCCCGGCGATGGCCACCCCCCGCGCGGCCAAGTCGAGCGGCGCCTCCAGCTGGTCGATGCCCTCCAAAGCCCGCTCAGCCGCCCCCGCAACGCCGAGCGTCAATCGATGGTGGGAATCGTTCACCCAGAATAAGACCGAGGGCTTTCCCACGCGGAAACCCCGCGGGAAGGTCTCCATCAAGGAGCTGGTCGTCCTGACGCGGCAGCTCTCGATCAGCATCAACGCGGGCATGTCGTTCGTCGACGCCCTTCAAAGCATGTCCCAAAACAACAAGAACCTCCTGCTGGCCTACACGATCCGCCAGGTCTTAGACGACGTCCTGGCCGGTAAAAAATTTTCCGAGGCGTTGTCGCAGCACCCCGATATTTTTGAAACCTTTTACGTGAGCATGGCCGCCGCGGGGGAGGCGGGCGGCTTCATGCCGGAAGCCCTGAACCGGATCGCCGAATTTCTCGAAAAGGAAATGGAGCTCCGCGGCAAGATCAAGTCCGCCATGGTCTACCCCGTGGTCATCGCCTGCGTGGCCACCGTGGTGGTCACGGGCATGATGCTGTACATCGTTCCGACCTTTGTGAAGGTCTTCAAGGAGATGAACGCGCCGCTCCCCGCCCCCACGCAGATATTAATCCACGTCAGCGACTTTATGCGTCGCGGCGGGTTCATGACGCCGCTGGTATTCGTCGCGCTCTTTTTCTTCGCCCAGCGCATCCGCGCGACCCACGAAGGCTTCCGCGTCTTTTACGACGCCAAAGTCTTGAAGCTTCCTTTGTTCGGCAAGATTTTGACGCTGGAGATCATCACCCGATTCATCCGCACCCTGGCGAGCCTGGCCGATAACGGCGTGGCGATCCTGCTGTCCTTGAGCGTGGCCCGGCAGGTGGTGGGCAATCGCACCATCGAGAAGGTGGTGGACGAAATCTATTCAAGCGTCCAGCAGGGCAACGGCATCTCGCCCGTCATCTACCGAAGCCCGCATTTTCCCGTTCTGGTCGCCAACATGGTGTCCACCGGCGAGAAGACGGGGACGATCCCGGAAGTGCTGACCAAAATGGCCAATTACTACGACGCGGAAGTCAGCTCGGCCGTCCGGGACCTGCTGACACTGATGGAACCTCTCCTGATCGTCGTCATGGCGGTCATTGTGGGGTTTGTGGTCGCCGGGCTGATGATGCCCACCTTTGAAATGTCTCAATTGGTGAATTAGCGATGAAAGTGCTCATTGCCGAAGACGATCCGGATATCCAGCTCATCCTGCGCATGGTCCTGACCCGCATGGGGAAGTGCGACGTCCGGGTCACCGATCAGGGCGAGGAAATCCTCAAACAGATTGCACTGGACCGCCCGGATTTTATCCTGCTCGACGTCATGCTGCCGGGGATGAGCGGCTACGACATCTGCAAAGCGCTCAAAGGCGACGCCACCTCCCGGGACATTCCCGTGATCTTTTTGACCGCCCGTTCGATGCCGTCCGAAATCAAGGATGCCATGGCGCTGGGCGCGCTGGGGTATTTGTCCAAACCGTTTGACCCGATGATGCTGGTCTCGCAGATAAACGATTTATTGTCTCCGGTGGGCTGTTCAATTGGAGGGTGACCATGGAAGAAATCTCCGCCAGAAGTTTTGAACAAGTCTTAAATTCTACCGTGCGCATGATCCGCGGTTCGTGGAGCGTGCCCGTGTGTCTGTTTCTCCAAGTGGACGACGGCGGAAAAATGCGCATCCGCGCCTCGGACGGCCTCCCTTCAGCCGTCCCGAGCGCCTTCGGATTCACTCCCACCGATGGACTGGCCGCCCGCTGTCTGGAGAAAAACGAAATCCTGGAATCCGGAAGCCATCCCTGGGACGACGGCCTGGAAGCCCTCCTGGCGAGCGTAAAGACGGAGAAAGCCGCCACCTTTATCCTGGTTCCTGTCGCCGGGCAGTCCCGGACGCTGGGCGTTCTGGTCCTGGGGCCGGTCGCCGGCAACCAGAACTTTAAGAACCGGGAAGCGGAATTGCGCGGGGCCGGCAACCTGTGCGCCGTTCTATCCGCTTACTGGCGGCTGTATGAATGGATGAATCACTTCCTTCCGCAAATCAATCATGAACTGCGGACCCCCCTGACGGCGATCCAAGGATCCATCGGGATGGTGCTGGGCGGGGTGTTTGGCAATGTGGGGTCTGAAGTGAAGGCGATGCTGGAAATGGCTCACAAGGGCTGTGAACGCACCGTAACGGCTATCGAAGAGTATATTAACCGGCAGAATACGGGCGGTACGCAGTAGGCGCGGCGGGCTTTTGACTAATCGCTGAAACGATAACCGTTCTTTCCAACCGTCTCAATCCGTTCCGCAAGCTCCCCTAATTTACTGCGCAGTCGCCAAAGATGCGTGTCGAGCGTTCTCGCCGATTCCTCCGCCGATTTCCCCCAGATGACCTGACCAATCTCTTCCCGGGTGACCAGCGCGCCGCGCTTGGAGACCAGCATGAGCAGCAAATCGAACTCCTTGGGCGTCATGGCGAGAGCCGTGCCGTTGACCCAGACCTGCCTGCGGTCGGCGCTGATTTTCAGCCCCGCCTTATCGTAATCGGTGACCGGGCCGAGCGCCTGCTTGCGGCGCAGAACGGCGCGGATGCGGGCGACCAACTCGCCGGGATCGCAGGGCTTGGTCAGGTAATCGTCCGCGCCGACCTCCAAACCGGTGATTTTGTCGACGACGGTGGAGCGGCCGGTCAGCATGATGACCGGGATCCAGCGGAATCGTTCCTCTTCCTTGAGCCGCCGGCAGACATCCAGGCCGTCGCAATCCGGCAGGCCCAAATCCAGAAGGATCAGGTCAGGGACCTCTTCATTGAGGCGCCTAAACGCCTCTTGCCCGTTTTGACCGAAGGCCAACTGAAACGCTCCATGCTCGACCAAAGCCTTTTTGGTCAATTCCATTTGAGCAGGCTCATCTTCAACGATGAGCACCTTCGTCATTTTTGGCAGATCAAATTCTTCCATTTTTTTACTGATTGACCCGTCCCAGTATAGATGAAGAATTCCCTAATAACAACCCCATATTTGCCTTGCATTTACAACCTGTTCGAGTTAAACAGGAGGGGGCCTTCAAGGCCCCTTTTATGCCGAAAACTGATCAACCCATCCTGGTGGTCGATGACGATCCGTTCATTCTGGATGTCGTCAGCCGCTACCTGAAAGCCAAGGGCTTCCGCGTGTTGACCACCACCGATCCGGAACGCGCCTACGCGATGGCGGAATCGGATGTTCCCCGGCTGATCATCTCCGATATCGCGATGCCGGGGTTGGACGGGTTTACGCTCGTCCAGGGATTCAAATTGAACCGGCTCACCTGCCAGACCCCGCTTGTTTTTCTCACCGGCAGCGACAAGATCGACGATATCGAAAAGGGCTTTGCCATCGGGGCCCAGGCCTACCTCCTGAAACCCCTCGATTGGGCCGTCGCCTGGCCCAAAATCGAATCCTTCCTGAAAGAGCAGCCATGACAAAAACGATCATGATCGTGGATGACGACCCTTCCATCCTGCTGATCGTTGAAAAATTCCTCAAAACCAAGGGGTTCCAGGTGATGTGCATGAGCGACCCCGAGGAAGCCTATCACTCCGCGCAAAAACACCGGCCGGATTTGATCATTTCGGATGTCGCGATGCCGGGATTGGATGGCTTCACGCTGCTGCGGGGGTTGAAAGAAAACAAAGCGACGCAGAATATCCCGCTGGTCCTGCTGACCGCCACCGATAAAATCGCGGACGTCGAAAAGGGTTTTGAAGTCGGCGCGAGAGCTTACATCCTTAAACCCATCGATTGGGAACGCGCCTGGGCGAAACTCGAACCGCTCCTTAAGTAGATTTACGCACCCGCCTTGCAAAAGCGAGCGCTTCGTCCCGCGTTTTCACCTTCCCGCCCGCCTGCGCGTCCCTGACGGCTTCAAGCAGCGTCCCGATCACGGGCCCCGGCTTCAAATGCAGCGCTTTCATCAAATCGTGTCCGTCTACGATTTTGGGCGGCAGGACCCGTTCGCGCTTCAGGTAATACGCCGACAGGAGCCGCTGCGCTGTTTTCTCCACGGCGTCTTTCGCCTTGCCCCATTGAGAACGCGCAAGATACGTATAGTGGTCCCCCAGCGAGAGGAGCAGCATCCCCACGCCATCCTCCCCCAGATCCCGGAAAAATCGCGCCATGGCCTTCTCGGTCAGCCGCGGGGCGCTCGCCAGATTGCCGGGCCGCATATGATGCCGCACCCAGAGGCGGATCAGGCTCCCCTCCTGACGGCTGAATCGCAGGGCGCCCAGCGTCCTGTGGGCGATCTGGGCGCCCACCTCCTCATGGCCGAAAAAGCGCAACCGGCCCCGGATCACCTCCGCGGTGGCCGGCTTCCCGATATCGTGCAGGAGCGCGCCCAGCTTGAGAAGCGCGGCACGCGGAACCCCTCCCACAAGCTGGCGAACATAGTTTTGAACCTTGCCCAGAACCGACGTTCTTTCAATGAACGCCACCGCATCCAGCCGTTCGAGAAGCCATTCCACATTGGCCACACTCTGCAAATGGTGTTTGACCACCCCGCCCTTCCCGTAATAGGCCACCCCCACGCGGCGGCCGGCCTCGAGCTCCGGAAAAATAGTCGTCAGCAGGCCGCTCTTGTCCATGGCGGCCAGCGCGTCTCCGGATTGCGTCTGGCTCAAAAGGCGAAGCAACTCCTCACGCACCCGTTCGCGCGCCGCCCGGTTCAGACGCTTCTGTTCGGCGACGATCCAGCGGGATGTCCGGGGTTCGATCGCGAGGTTGAACTGAGCCGCCATGCGGTAGGCGCGAAGCAGTCGGAGCGGATCCTCCACAAAAACCTTCCGGGACAGCGCGCGCAGAATCCCATTTTTCAGATCTTTTTGCCCGTTAAACGGATCGATCAACCCTTTCACGCCCGCCGGGGTGAGGGGAAGGGCCATGGCATTGAGGGTGAAATCCCGGCGCGACAGGTCCTGCTGGATGGTTGTCCCCTGAAGCTCGGCGAAGTCGAGCGTGGTCCGGTTCGGAAGGATGACGCGATAAATCCGGTGCTGCTCGTCCAGGACGATGAGTTTGGCGGAAAGACGGCGGGCGACGGCGGAGGCGGCGCGCCGGGCCTGAGCGCACACCAGGTCCCAGTCATGCAGGTCCCGGCCCAGAAGCCGGTCCCGCACCGTACCGCCGACCCAGTAGGGGTCTACGCGAAGACGGCGGCAGCTCGAGACGATGACATCATGGAAGGAGATCATGGGAGCGGGGGAGGGGATCAGGCCCGGCGGCGGGCCGCGGCCGCTTCGTTGCGCAGCGCGCGCTTCAAGACCTTCCCCAACGTGTTCTTGGGAAGTTCCTTGCGAACCTCCAGATCGCGCGGGCACTTGTAAGGCGCCAAACTTTTCCGGCAGAGCTTCAAGAGGTCCTGCTTGTCCACCTGAGCGCCTTCCTTGAGCGTCACATAGGCCAGAATGAGTTCGTCACCGGTTTCATCCTGGAGTCCGATCACCGCCGCATCCTGAACCGCCGCGTGCGACAAGAGGACGTCTTCGACTTCCTTGGGGTAGACATTCAGACCTTTCACGATAATCAAATCTTTCTTCCGGTCAGAAATCGTCACGTAGCCGTCCGCATCGATATGGCCGAGGTCTCCGGAACGCAGCCACTGATGCGCCTCGTCCAGAAACGCGTCCCGCGTGGCCTGGTCTTGATGATAGTACCCTTTCATCACATTTTCGCCTTGAATGCAGATTTCCCCCACCCCGCCCGGCGGCACGTCCTGGCCGGCCTCATCCACAATGCGGAGCCGGATGCCCGGGAGGGCTTTCCCGATAGAACCGGGCACGCGTTTTTCTTCCGGGTTCAAGCAGACCACCGGGCTGGCTTCCGTAAGACCGTACCCTTCCATGAGAGGTATCCCGAACTTGGCTTCAAAGGCCTGATGCACGGGCACCGGCAGGGCGGCCGCTCCCGCGATGCAAAGCCGCAAGGGATTGATGAATTTGAGCGGGCGCCAGAAGGGAACGCGCAAGAGGGCGGCATAGATCGGAGGCACGGCCACGAAAATCTTCACCCGGTGCCTCAGGATCTGTTTGATGACCTCGCCAAAGGGCTGGATCGATTCGATGATGACCGTCGCGGACCCCAGGCACAGCGGGATCAATACGCACACGGTCCAGGAAAAGGAGTGGAACATCGGGAGCAGGCACAAAAAAGTGTCCTTGTTGCTCAAGGCCACCCTGCCGAGACATTGCTCCACATTGGCGATGAAATTCCGGTGGGTCAGCATCGCCCCCTTGGGTTTCCCGGTGGTGCCGGAGGTGTAAATGATCATCGCGATCTCTTCCGGGTCGGAGGCGCGGGGCGGGAGGGGGGCGGGGAGGGCGCCTCCCAAGAGCTGATTAAACGAAAGAACATCCTCGCGCCGGTCCTGCCTGCCGGCAGGCAGGTCGCCCGTGACCACGACATCACGCAGTCCCGGAAGCTGCTTGCGAGCTTCCAGGACGGCCCCGAGAAACGGCGGCTGGGTGATGACGCCCACCACGCTTGCGTCGCTGAAAATATAAGCGATCTCATCGGCTTTGAGCAGGAAGTTGACCGGCACGGCGCGCGCCCCGATGCGGACCAGCGCAAAAAAAGTGATCACAAACTCCGGGGAGTTGCGCGTCACGATGCCGTAAGCGTCCCCGGATTTGACGCCGCGCTGGGTGAGAACGGACGCCCATTTCTCCACGCGTTCCTGAAGCGCCGCGTAACTCAGCGTTTGCCCGCGGAAAAGGAGGGCGTCGGCGCGAGGCCGGTTTTTCGCCTGCCGCTCAATGAATTCATGGAGGACGGTGCTGGCGCTCATGGGTTAGTCTGGAATTCTGGGGACGGCGTCCAGCAGGGCGCGCGTGTGCGCATGCCGGGGGCAAGACAGCAGCGTGTCGACGGGTCCTTCTTCCACCACCCCGCCGTTCTGAAGCACGATCACCCGGTCGGCGAAACTGTCTACCACCGCCAGGTCGTGGCTGATGAACAGGACCGTCAGCGCGTAGGTTTTCTTGAGCTCTTTCAGCAATTCGAGAATATGCGCCTGGATGGTCACATCCAAAGCCGACAGCGGCTCATCCGCGATCAGGAGCGCCGGCTTCATCGCCAGCGCCCGCGCGATCGCGATCCTCTGGCGCTGTCCTCCGGAAAATTGAAACGGATAATGGGAAAGCGCATCACCCGATAATCCTACGGATTTCAACAACTGTTCGCAGCGGCCGCGCTCCTCCGCGGCCGTCGCCCCGGCGAGGCGCACGACTTCGCGCAGCTGCGTTCCAATCGAGAGTTTGGGATTCAGGGACGCAAAGGGATCCTGAAAAATCATCTGGATGCGGCGCGCGCGGTCCAGCCGGCGCCAGCCCGCCATGGACTGACCGTCCCACTGCAGGGTTCCCGCATCCGGCGGCAGGAGACCGGAGATAATCCTGGCGAGAGTCGATTTGCCGCAGCCGGAACCGCCCACCACGGCCAAGGTCTCTCCTTTGGAGATCCGGAATGACACGTCCCTTAAGGCCTGTACGGAACCGACCTGATGACGAAAAACCCCCCCCTCGATCGGAAACGCTTTGGAGAGCCCTCGCCCTTCGAGCAGTAAGGAGGTTTGACTCATGGCCGAGAATATAGCAGTTTGGGCAGGGCGCCGATGAGCTCCTGCGTGTAGGCGTGACGGGGGTGGCTGAACAGCTCTTTGGGAGCGCCCTGTTCGACGATTTCGCCATCCTTCATCACCGCAATCCTCTGCGTATAGCGCGCCACCAGTCCCAGGTTATGCGAAATCAACAGGACCCCCATACCGAGTTCCTTCTGCAGGGAAAACAGGAGCTCCAGGATGTCTTTCTGCACCAGCACATCGAGAGCGGTGGTCGGCTCGTCCGCCAGCAGGAGCTGAGGGCGAGTCAGGATCGCGCTGGCGATCAGCACGCGCTGTCTCTGGCCGCCGGAAAGCTGATGCGGATAGGCCTTTAACACGCGCCCGGGGTCCAGTTGGACATGCGTCAGCGCCTCTTCGAGCGAAACGACCATCCCATGGGCCGCCGGCCCCTCCGCCATCTGTTCTCCGATGGTCATGACGGGATTCAGGGCCGTGAAGGGATCCTGAAAGATCATGCTGATGTTCTTTCCGCGGACCCGGCGCAGGGCCTCTTCATCCATCCGAAGCAGGTCCTGGTCCTGAAAAAGAATGCGCCCTTCACGAATCGTCCCGTCCTGCGGCGGGATCAAGCGCAGAACGGCCAGCGCCACCGTGCTTTTGCCGCTTCCCGATTCCCCCACCAGGCCCAGGGTTTCACCCGGGGCTATCGACAACGACAGCGCGCGCACGGCGGGAATGACCTTGCCGCGGCGGTAGTACTCTACGGTGAGATGATCGATCGTCAACATGTCAGGTTCGGGGGTCCAGAACATCCCTCAGCCCTTCCCCCAGAAGATTAAACGCAAGCACCGTGATCAAGATGGCGCAGGCCGGAAAGACCGACAGCCACCAGGCGATATGCAGATAATCCTTCCCGATCGTCAGGATGTTCCCCCAGGAAGGCATCGGGGGCTGGACGCCCAAGCCCAGAAAGGACAACGCGGATTCGGTCAGGATCGCGCCGCCCACGCCCAGCGTCGCGCTCACCAGGATCGGAGCGATCACATTGGGAAGAATGTGCACAAACAGCAGGCGCGGGGTCGAGACCCCTGACAGGCGCGCAGCGTGCACATATTCGCGTTCGCGCACGGATAAACATTCACCCCGGACCATCCGCGTCAGTCCCGGCCAGGACGTCAGGCCGATGATGATCATGACGTTGTAAATGTTCGGGCCAAGAAAGGCGAGGACCGCCAGGATCAGAAAGAGCGTAGGAATCGAGAGCATGATGTCCACCCACCGCATGATGAACGTATCGGTCCGGCCGCCGAAGAAACCGGCCAGAAGGCCGAGGCAGGTCCCGACCCCCAGCGCGATGCCCACGGCCACAAACCCCACCGATAAGGAGACGCGCGTTCCGGTCAGCAGGCGGGAAAAAACGTCCCGTCCCAGGTCATCGGTTCCCATCCAGTGTTGAGCCGAAGGCCCCTGCAAACGCTGGGTCAGGTTCTGGGCGGTGGGATCCTGAGGGCAAAGCGCCGGAGCAAGCGCGGCCCCCAGCGTCAAAAGAACGATGATTGCCAATCCGGCTGCCGCCAGGCGGTTGCGTTTAAAACGTTCGAGATAGAGACTCAACATAGAAATTGGAGGGTGGAGGATGGCGAATGGTCAGGGGACCCCTTCATAAAGTAATTCCTAGACCATCCTCTATCTTCCACACACCCTGTTCCATTCATTTGTATCGGATCCTCGGATCGGCGTACGCGTACAGCGCGTCCGCCAGAAAGTTGCCCAACACGGTCAGCGCGGCGGAAATCACCGTGAGGGCCATGATCAGGTTATAGTCGCGAGTCATGATCGCTTCGTAACCCAGCCGGCCGATCCCGGGATAGGCGAAGATCGTTTCAATGATCACGCCGCCTCCGATAATATCCGGCAGCATCAACCCCACCAGGGTCACCATCGGGATGAGCGCGTTGCGCGCCGCGTGCACCCCGTACACCCGCCGGAAGGAGAGCCCCTTCGCCCGCGCCGCCCGGATGTAATCCTGATGAATGACCTCCAGCAAACTGTTCCGGGCATAGCGCGAGAGACCTGCGAGCGAGGTGAGTCCCAGCACCAGCGTGGGCATGATCAGGTGCTGCGCGATATCCAGGGCCTTCCGCCAGAGCGGCACCTCGATAAAGTTCAGCGAAGACCAACCCGAGATCGGGAGCCACCCCAGGTTCAATCCGAAGAGGATCATCAGCCAAAGCGCCAGCGCGTAGGTGGGCATGGAAAAACCGACAAAGACCAAGACCGTCATGGCTTTATCAAAGAGCGAATTCGCGCGGATCGCGGACAGCCACCCGATGGGCAGCGCCAGCAGGATCATCAGACCGATCGACAGGATGTTGAGCAGAATGGTCGCGGGCAGCCGCTCGGAAATCTTCCGGATCACGGGGCGCCCATCCGTGAACGACGTCCCGAAATCCAGAAAGGCCATGCGCTTGACCCAGCTCACATACTGCGCCGGGATCGGGCGGTCGAGTCCGAGGTCGCTGCGGATGCGCGCTTTGGCTTCCGGCGTCACGTGAGGGTTCATATCCGCGATCTGATCAACAGGTCCCCCCGGCGCCAGCTGCATCAGGAAGAAACTGATCAAGGAAATCCCGATCAGCGTGGGAATCAGATGAAGACTGCGGCGCAGGAGAAAGGGGATCATTTAATGACCCTCACCCTCCCTAGGGAGGGAGACAGGGCAGGGGGTGAGGGTCTCATGGCGTGCGCACCGGATACAACTGCTGGTCGCGGGGGACATACCATTGAGGGAAATTCCAGCCCATGCCCAACGGCGCCACTTCGGGACCGCGAAAGCGTTTATGAACCGCCACCAGCGAATCGGGACAATAAAGAAAGATATACGGGAGATCCGCCGCAATCTGCGCGTGAATCTTCCAGTAAATCGCCTGGCGCTTTTTCTCGCCGAAGGTCTGGCGTCCCCGTTCCAGCAGGCGGTCGACTTCAGGATTGGAATAGCTCACAAAATTGTACTGCCCCTCCTTCTGCTGGGATGAATGCCACATCAGATAATTGTCCGGATCGCGCCCCGTGCTCCACCCCAGGACCACGGCCTCAAAATTCTTTTTATCGACAAACTGATGAATAAAACTTGACCACTCAACGATGCGGATCTTCACATCCATGCCGATGTGATGCAGCTGTTGCTGGATGACCTGCGCCGCCAGCTCCCGCACTTTATTGCCTTGATTGGTCATGATCGTAAAGGAAAAAGGTGTTCCGTCTTTAGTCAGCAGGCCTTCGGCGTCAGGCCGCCACCCGGCGTCCATCAGAAGCGCCAGCGCTTTCTGAGGGCTGTAGGGGATCTGCGGGATTTGGGAATTATACGCCCAGGACGAGAGAGGATACGGACCCGTGATCGGCTGACCCAGTCCCAGCAAAAGCCCCTGCACCAGCGTTTGCCGGTCAATCGCAAACGCCAGGGCCCGCCGCACCCGGATGTCTTTGAAGAGCGGATTTCTCAGATTAAACCCGAAATAAACGTACTGAAAGGAGGGATACCGAAAACGCTGATGGTGTTCAAAGATGGCATCGTAGGCCTTGAACTGATCCGGGCTGAGACCCAAACTGTCGATGCCCTGGTTGCGCATTTCTAAAAATTGAACGGATTGATCGGGAATGATCCGGTAGATATAGCGCGCCAGGTATGGAGGTCCTTCATAGTAATCGGGGTTAGGCTCCAGAACAATGTACTGGGCGGTTTTCCATTCCTTGAAACGGTAGGGGCCGGTGCCGATCGGCGCGCGGTTGGCGGGATGCGTGTTGAAATCGCCGTCCTTAAAAATGTGCTTCGGGATCATCCCCATGCCCCAGGACGCCAGGCCGGGAGCAAACGGCTTCGCATAGACCACGCGCACCGTCCAGGGGTCGATCGCCGCCACCGATTTCACCAGCTCGAAATCGCTGCCGAAGGGGGTGTGGACCTGGGGATCGCGAAGTTTTTGGTAGGTGAACAGCACGTCCTCCGCGGTGAACGGCTTCCCATCGTGCCAGCGGACGTTTTTTCGCAGATGGAAGGTGAGGACCAGGCCGTTCGCGGAAACGTCCCAGGACCCCGCCAGCTCGCCGACCAGCTTGATGTTTTTATCGTATTTCACCAAGCCGTTAAACACCTGGCCGTTGATATCGTTGGACGCGGAATCGGAGCTCAAAACCGGATTCAACATCGAGGCGTCCCCGATGGAGGCGTCCACATACACGTCGCCGTACTCCGGCGTTCCTGCGGCGAAGCTTTTGAAACTAATCAGAAGGGCTAAAAGCGACGCGGAGACGCGGAGACGCGGCGAAGTTATCTCCGTGTCCCCGTGTCTCCGTGTCTCCGTGTCTGTTTTCATTTTTTCGGGAGGACCTCCACCGTCACCCGGGGCTGTGCCAAAAGCCGGCGGGCGAGCGCCCGCGCCTGCGCCGGCGTCACGCGATCCACCGCTTTTAAAAATTCGCGGTCATGCTCGGGGTCTTTCCCCAGGAACCCCCACCAAGCGGCATACCAGGCCTGCCGCCGCCGGGCTTGATAATCCATCAAGTACGCGCCATGGATCATCGCGGACGCCTGACGGACCTCGTCCGCGGTCGGCCCCATTTCCTGAAACGCGCTCAGCACGTTCTCCAATTCCTTTTTGGCGATCGCGAGCTTTTCCGGCGGCATTCCGAGATAGATCACCCACTGGCTGGCGGCCAGGCGCGTGGGAAAAAATGACGACACCTCGTAAGCCAGTCCCAATTCCTCGCGCAGCCGCAGGAATAAACGGGAGCTCATCCCCCCTCCCAGGACCGTATTTAAGACTTTCAGGACGGCGTAGTCAGGGTCCAACACGCCCGGCGCGCGCACGCCCGTCATCAAATAAGCCTGCTCAAAACGCGATGGGATTCGAACGCGCCGGTTTTTGGGCGACCGTCTCTCGGCGAACGCGGCGGGGAGAACGGGCGCCCGGACACCCTTCGGGTGCAAGGGCGTCCCCGACCCTTTCCAGCGTTTGAAATGCCGTTCAATCTGCTGAGCGGCGGCGCGGGGGGCGAGCGGCGCCACCATGGAAAAAACCGCGCGGTCGGGGCGCACGTGTCTCCGGTGCCAGCCGTCAAAATCCTTCCGGGTGAAACGGCGGACCGTTTCTTTCCTTCCATCGACAAGTCGGCCGTACGGGTGCCGCGGCCCGAACATCGCCGCGTTGAACGCATCGAACGCCACCGTAAATTGGCTGTCCTTGCGGCTTTCGAGCGACGCCAGGACGTCCGCGCTTTCCTTCCTGATCTCGGCCGACGGAAACGAGGGCTCCGTCAGGACGTCGGCCGCCACATCCAGGATGCGCGCGAGCGACCCGACCGGAGCGGAGAATCCCATCTCCGTGTAATCCTCCGTGGCGCTGGCTCCCAGCGAAGCCCCCACGGCTTCCACCGCCTCCGCGATACGAAGCGAGGACCTTCGCCGCGTCCCCTGCAGCATGAGATCCGCTGTCAGGCTTGCCAGGCCCGCCTGCGAGATCGCTTCGCAGGCGCTGCCGCTGCGCAGGAGCAGCGTGGCGGCGGCCAGGGGGACGCCCGCGCTTTGCTTATAAAAACACGTGAGGCCGTTGGGCAGGACCCAGTTATTCCACATATTTGTCATTCCCGCATGTCGTTAGCGGGAATCCATATTGGCCGGGACTGGATCCCCGCTTACAACCGCGGGGATGACGACATTTGGTCACGCCTCGATGACCGCGCTGCTTAACGGCCGGGCATGCAGATACCGCTCCGCGACCTCGGCGAGCTCGTCGGGCCCCAGCGCGCTGATCCGCGGCAAATAGGCCTTCAGCCGGTCCAGCTGGCCGTCCAGCGCGTAGAGGCCCAGCGTAGAGGCCTGCTGGTGGTAGCTTTCAAACCCCTGCAGCCAGGCGTTACGGATCATGTTCTTGGCACGTGCCAGCTCGGAGCGCGCCGGACGCCGGAGAGCGTTCACCAGGCGTTCCACGGCCGGGCGCAGCGGCCGCCTTTTTGGGAAGGGGCACTCCGCGAAAATAGAGAAAATACCCGGGCCGTCGTGGCCGTAGTTGGCGGCGCTCACCGACCAGACCAATTTTTTCTTTTCCCGGAGCGCCTGGACCAGCCGGGAGCTGCGCCCTTCGCCCAACACCGCCGCCAGAAGGTCGAGCGCCTCGTGATCGGGGTGCGAGGACGGCGGCGTTGGAAATCCCATCGCGACATACGCCTGCTTGACGGGTTTCTTGAGCGCCAGATGCCGCGGCGCATGGGAATCGGCGGAGGCCGGTTTCCGGCGGGGCGCCTGCCCGCGCGGCATGGCGTCAAACGCCGCGTGGATCCAGTCCAGCATCTGCCGGGTCTTGAAATTCCCCGTCACAACGAGGAAACAGTTCCCCGTGCTGTAAAATTCGCGATAGAACGCCCACAGCCCCTCCCGGGTCACCGCGGAAACCGTTTCCACCGAGCCGATGACCGGGCGGCGCAGGCGGTCCTCTTCAAACAGCGCTTCGTTGAACAGGTCCCACAAAAGAGACTCGGGATCGTCATTGCGCCGCTTGATCTCCTCCAGAATGACGGGGCGCTCGCGCTCCCACTCCCGGGGATCAAAGAGCGCTTGATGCAGCATTTCGCCGAGCAGCTGGACGGCCTTCCGCGCGCCGGCGCCCGGCACATCGATGTAGTAGTGCGTGTAGTCTCTGGCGGTTTCCGCGTTGATCGAGCCGCCCAGGTTTTCCACCCACCGGGAGATCTCGACGGCGGGAGTGCGGGACGTGCCCTTGAACACCATGTGTTCGATGACATGCGCGATGCCGGCCTGAGAGGCCTGTTCGTCCACCGAACCCGCGCGGACCCAGGCATGGACGGACACCAGCGGCCACGCCGTGTCCTCTTTTAAAAGGACTCTCAGGCCGTTGGGAAGGGTACGAAGGACGACGTGTTGGAGGGGATTAAAGTTCAATGCAAAACGCAAAATGCAAAATTAAAAATGAAATCCTCGTTTTGCATTTATAATTTTGCATTTCTAATTCGGTTAGATGGCCGTGGTGACGAGGGTTTCGGTCGTCTGCACCCCGGGGACCGCGCGGATTTTTCCGACCACCACGTTGGTCATGGTGGGAAGATCCGGGGCCTCGATGTCCGCCACCAGGTCCCAGCGCCCGAAAACGGCGGACAGGTGTGAAACGCCTTTGATTTCCTTCAGTTTGGGCATGGCTATTTTTTCGCGACCCGCCGATAAGCGAATCAGTACCAGGCCAGTGATCATCATACGAGTGACCCTCCCTTGGAATTATCAGGACGGCGCCTTCGCCGCATGCCGCCCAGATAGGCATCGACGATGCCGTATGCCCACAGCACCCCGAGAAACGCTTCGTAGGCGTAAAACGTCACCGGGTGATCTTTCACGATGTGCTTTTGGATAATGTCCCGCAGCAGGTCGCGGTTAATTGTGTTGATATCCGGAGGCAAGTAGCCGAGGGATGCCCGGCTCAGCCAGATTGAAAACGCCAGGAGCAGTCCCACGCTCATCCCGATCAGGATAAACCCCTTCTTATACTGCTTGTTATAAAGCTGGCCTACCCCGGGACCCAAGAGGACCGCCAGCAAAACAGGAATAATGACCGGCATCATAATGTGATCCTTTCCACGCCGAGCGGGATTATACCACTTCTCAACGAATGACAATTCCAGCGTACCCGACCACCGAATCATTATCGTGCGTCACGTCCCCGCTGGTCGCGTAGGCCACTAGCTCCGCGGAGGCGGCGCGCGGGATTCCGGCATAAATTTAACTGCCCTTGGGGAGCATCGAACTCCCATCCACGGCTTCGGAAGCCGGTACTCTATCCCCGCCACACACCCGGCGGGCCCGCCATCCGCAATAAAAAAATGCCCCCGGCCAGAATCGAACTGGCATCCACGGCTTCGGAGGCCGGTACTCTATCCATTGAGCTACGGGGGCACATATCTTCTCCTTGCGGGCTCGCCGGCCGTGCCTAGCGACCTATGTTTGTGGAGCTAGGCCATCCTCCTAAACGCACTGGAGGGAGGGTGGCGAGCATTGAGCTACAAGGGCAAAACTAGGGTTTGTGCGGGGTTTTAACCGTCATCTTTTTGATCATCGGGACGACTTCCTCGAGGGCGTGCGCCAAAGCCTCTGGATTTTTTCCCCCGCCCTGCGCAAAATCCGGGCGCCCTCCCGCGGACCCTTCGACCAACGCGGCAAATTCCTTGGCGAGCTGGCCGGCCTGCACGCCCCGGTTCACCGTTTCTTTGCGCACTGAAACGACAAAACTGCCTTTCCCGTCGTGGACGGCGGCCAGGACGACCACCTCGGCACGGCCGTCGTTTTTCAATCGGTCGGCGATGTCCCGCAGTTGTTTTTCGTCCCCGCCCTCCAGACGCCGGCTGATCACCTGAATGCCTCCCACTGAAGAGGCGGTCTTCGCGATCTCTTCATATTGTTCGCGCAGCGCCCCGGTCTTGTGCCGCTGGAGTTCTTTATCAAGTTGATTTTCCCGGGCGAGCAGGCGTTCCACGCGCGCCGGCAGTTCCTCGGGCGTCGTTTTCAGGGACTCCGCCAGCGTGCTGAGC
>MGUR01000049.1:5209-7705 GCA_001800075.1 Elusimicrobia bacterium RIFCSPLOWO2_01_FULL_59_12 | reverse complement strand
GGCCTCCAGGCGCCTCACGCCCGCCGACACCGACGATTGGTTCGTGATCTTGAACAGCCCGATCTGCCCGGTCGCATGGACGTGCGTGCCGCCGCACAATTCCAGGCTCCAGGCTTCCTGCGCGCGGCTGCAATCGTGGCGCGACACCATCACGGCCCGGACGTCGGCGCCGTATTTTTCGCCAAAAAGCATCATCGCGCCGACCTTTTGCGCCTGGTCCTTGGTCATGTGGCAGGCGCGGACGGGGATGTCATTCAAAATCTGCGCGTTGACGATGTCTTCGATCTTCTGACGCTCCTCCGGGGTCAACGGGGCGCTGTGATTGAAATCAAAACGCAGGCGGTCCGGCGCCACCAGCGACCCCGCCTGGGTCACGTGCGCTCCCAGCAGGTCCCGAAGCGCTTTATGCAGGAGATGGGTGGCGGTGTGATGGCGCATCGTGGCTTCTCGGGAAACAGGATCAACGGCCGCGGTCGCCGCGGCGCCCGCTTTGAGCGACCCGTTCAGCACGCGCACCCGGTGAACGATCAGGCCTTCCACCGGCGACTGGGTATCGAGGATTTCGGCTTTTCCATCCGCCGTCTCCATCTGTCCCCGGTCGCCGACCTGACCGCCGCCTTCGGGATAAAAGGGCGTTTCGGCAAGCGCGACCTCGCCTTCCTGGCCGGCGCGAAGTTCCCTGACCTCCGTCCAGCGCTCTCCGTCCCGGGCATAGAAGCTGCCGGGCAAATGGGTTTTGAGCTCCATCGCGTCGTAGCCGCGAAACGCCGAGGTGATCTGCAGCGCCTCTTTCCATGATCGGTACCGGCCCACGTCCTGGGCGCCGGACCCTTTCCACGCCTGGCGCGCCATCTCAGAGGCCTGTTCCTGCGCCGCTTTATATCCCGCTTCATCAACCGAGAGACCCGCATCCTGCGCCATTTCTTTGGTCAATTCGAAAGGAAACCCGTAGGTGTCGTAGAGTCGGAACAATTGATCGCCCGGCAAGGTATGCATTTTTTTCTTTTTCGCTTCGCCGACCAAATTCTTCAGGAGCTCCGTCCCCGTATCCAGCGTTTGGAGGAATTTCTCTTCTTCCATCTTCACCACCGAAGCGATCGTTTCGCGGCGCTGCAGAAGTTCGGGATAGGCGGTCTTCATCTCATCGATCACGGTATCGGTCAACTGGAAAAGAAACGGCTCGTGCAAGCCGAGCGGCTTCCCGGCACGGACGGCTTGCCGCAGCAGCCGGCGCAGGACATACCCCCGCCCTTCATTGGAAGGCAAGATCCCATCCGAGATCATGAAGGTGACCGCGCGGCTATGGTCTGCGATGCGCCGGAAATAGATTAACAAGGGATTGTGCTTCCGGGCCTCCGCCGGTGTGGACGGCTCTTTGGGGATGACGCCCTTGAATGGATGAATCTGGCCTAATGCCTCGTAAATTTTTTGGAAACCGTCCGTACCGAACGGGCTGGAGGTCTTTTGATGCAGGAGAACCAATCGCTCCAGGCCCATTCCGGTGTCAATGTTCTTGCTCGGCAGCGGCGTCAGCTGGCCGTCCGCCGACCGGTCGAACTGGGTGAAGACGTGGTTCCAGATCTCCAGATAGCGGTCGCAATCACACGCCGGGCCGCAGTCCTTCTTCCCGCAGCTCCACTCCGCGCCCCGGTCCCAGAGGATCTCGGAGCACGGCCCGCACGGTCCCGTGGGCCCCATCGTCCAGAAATTGGTGTCATCGCCCAGCCGGTAGATCCGGCTTTTCGAGATCCCTTGAGACTCCCATATCGCGTAGGCCTCGTCGTCGTTTTTGTGAACCGAGACGACCATCCGGTCGGGGGCCAACCTGATTTCTTTCGTTAAGAACTCCCACCCCCAGGCGATCGATTCCTTCTTGAAGTAATCGCCGAAGGAGAAGTTGCCGAGCATCTCGAAAAACGTGAGGTGCCGCAGCGTGGCGCCGACGCGGTCGATGTCGGAGGTGCGGAGGCATTTTTGGCACGAGGCCGCGCGTTTGAACGGGCTGGACGCGGGGTTCTGAAAGATCGGCTTGAACTGGACCATCCCGGCGCTGGTGAGGAGCAGGGAGGGGTCGGTGGATGGAATGAGGGAATCGGAAGGAACGACGCGGTGTTGGCGGCCTTCAAAGAACTTCAGGAAGGCGGAACGGACGTCTGCGGTTTTCAATTTAGGGGCGGTATTCGCAGGAGCGCGCCGGCGTGCGGAAGCATCGGCCGTCGGCTGTGCGCATGCGGGCGCTGAGCGTGTGTTTGCCCGGCTGGATACCAGACCAGTCAAACCACCAATATCCGGAGGTCAACCGGCAGGCCTGCCAGGGCCGGCCATCCACGGAGATTTCCACCTTCTCTGCGCCGCCGACTCCCAAGCGGACCACATAGACCGGTCCGAGGAGCCGCTCGCGTTCCTGAGGGTGATCGATCCAGATGAACGGAGGCTGTGTCGGATGGTAGGGATTGGGCTGATCCTTGAAAATAATTTCAGCGGATTCCGCGGTGC
>MGUR01000049.1:0-5114 GCA_001800075.1 Elusimicrobia bacterium RIFCSPLOWO2_01_FULL_59_12 | reverse complement strand
GATGCGGCGGTGGAGGTTTGATTCGTGAGCGTACCGGAAGGATTTGCGGGGCTACCGTTGCTAGGCATGGGACTCCTCCTTTTCATACAAGGACGGCTTTTTGCTGCGTCATGCGGAAGACACGGTAATCCAAATGAGGGAAAATCGTGTCGCGCCGCTCAATCTCCGAAAGAAACAGGTCATCGATGGTATTTTGACGAATTTGCTGGTTCAAAGCAAGGAAACGGTTCAGGTGGTCCAGGGTGCGCTTTTGGGCGTATGACGTCGCGGTACCGACCGTCATCAAGAAGGCCCAGTCGGACGACTGCGCCAGGTACAGTTCGCGGGCGGCCTGGTTAAGCGCCCGCTCGCGCAAGCCCGTCGCGCTGGGGTTTTGTTCCGCCAGGTCGATCATCAGCTCGGTGGCCTTGTGCAGGTGGCGGTAAATCCAGTCGTTGGCGCCGTTCAACCACACCTCGTGGTAACCCTTGTCGCCCCAGGAGGACATTTCGGGCTGGATGATCTGGTTGTTGGGGTTCTCCTCCAGGTATTCGCTCGGCGTCACCATGCGGATGTCTTTCTGATCATGATGCAGTTTGCGGAACAAGAACTCCAAAAAGTCCGGCCCTTCGTACCACCAATGCCCGAAGAGCTCCGCGTCGTACATCGCCAGCACGACAGGTTTTTTCTGCAGCAGCCCATAAAGGTGTTCGACCTGCTTCTGGCGGTTGAACAGGAAATTTCCCGCGTGCTGGGCCGCCTTCTCCCGCGCGGCGGCCGGGTTGTAGAGTTCTTTGGCGTTCAACGGCACCTTCCCGGTGATCCGGTGATACTTCAGGCCGACGTTCCGGCGCACGCCGTCCGAATGCAGGTACGGTTTGATGGTGTCGTAATCCAAGTCATAGCCCACGTCCCGGTAAAATTCGCGATATACGGGGTCGCCCGGGTAACCGATCTCCGCCGACCACACCTGGTGGGCGGATTCCATGTCGCGCGCGAAGGCGGCCACGCCGGATGGGCAATACGCCGGCGCATAAACGCCGTAGCGCGGCCGGGGCGTTCCGTAAAGAAGGCCGTGCGCATCCATGAAGAAGTACCGGATGCCGGCTTCCTTGAGCAGGGTATCGTCCCCGGGGTTGTAGGCGCACTCCGCCAGCCAGACGCCGCGGGGGCGACGGCCGAAATGGCGCTGGTAATCGTCCGCAGCGACGCGGATTTGCGCGCGCGCCGCCTGCCGGTGGATCATCAGCGGCAGATAGCCGTGCGTGGCCGCGCAGGTGACGATTTCCAATACGCCCTGGTTCTGAAGCTGACGAAACGCCTGGAGGAGGTTGCCGCGGTACCAGTCTTCATAAATTTGCCGGCAGCGGGTGAGTTTCTGATGGTACATCCGGGTGATGTCCTGGTAGGCCGGCTGATTCCGCGTGCGGTGGACTTCCTTTTCGGAAAGCTCAATGAGATGGCCGAGGTAGCGGCGATAGCGTGACTGCAGGAGCGGGTCCGAGAGCATCGCGCACAACGGCGGGGTGAGGGACATCGTGAGCCGGAAGTGGACCTTCTCGGTCACCAGGCGCGTCATGATGTCAATCAGAGGGAGATAGGTTTCTGTGACGGCTTCAAAAAACCAGTCTTCTTCTAGAAAGTCTTCATACTCCGGATGCCGAACGAACGGCAGGTGGGCATGCAGAACGAGAGCTAGATATCCTTTTTCCATGAGGAAGAACCCGAAAACACAGATTTTAAAAATTCCCAGCGCTGCGCCATCATCTTGGCGACTTCCGCGGATCCCGCGGAGTGGGGGGTCACTTCGAACATCTTTTCCCATGCTTCCATGTTGACGATCATCCAGCGGCTGTCCGTCTGGCTGGAGACAGCCCCACCGGGCAGGGCGATCCGGTTGGACCGCAGGAGGACCAGAAACCGCCCGTCCGGGAACTTGAAGCCAAGCTCCACCACCCAGTTGCGTCCCGGTTCGGGAACGTGAATGTACCAGCGGCGGGCGTCATAGGAGATGGCGATATCAAAAAAACGGCTCGCCCGGTCGAGCCCCTCCCCTGCGCCGGTCACATCGTACACCCGCAGCGTGGCCTGACCCGTCTGCCAGGTCTCACGCCCCGCCTGGTCGCGCAGCGCGTCCAGCCGGTCCGCGGTCGCTTCCCAATAAGCAAAAAGACACAGCGGGTCGCGGGGCATGATGACCAGGCAGTTATCCCCGTAGGTATCCGGAAGGGGCTTGCCCGGCTCCAACAGCGTGTCGGTGCCGTCGATGATGAATTTCCCAAGTTCTTGATCCTGCCTGCCGGCAGGCAGGTCCTGGGAATGGGATAAAGAGGAACCGCTGTCCGGGTCCATGACACCTTTCGCGCCGCTGCGTTGATTTCGTTGCTAGTTACTGAGGGAAGGCCAATAGCTACATGGCAACTTTCGGGGTGATCATAGCTAAACGGAGGAAGGCATTACAAGGCGGCCATTTTTGGAAATGACGCGACAAAACGAGGAAATCAATGCCCCGTTCAACTGGACCGCATAAGCCCAGCGCGCCTTGCGGGAAAACGGTCCGTGGAAAATACCCGGACGGCCCGTTGACGCGTCAGGAACCGCTTAAGGCCCGCGGCAAGCTTTATCGTCAGCAAGGCGAGGTGGTGCGCGACAAGCCCCGTACCCATAAAATTCGCCACGGGGGGAGAGCCATGGCCTTCCACCGGCGATGGAACCCACTGGAAGAGCGTGCCTTGCGCGCTCTTATTTTTTATTTCGAGTTGGTAACCGCCCTGCCCGGCACGGGTGACCTTTACGCTGAAATGCCTGGGGTCCAAGTCTCCTAACCCCGTGTTGAAATAATCCCCATGGATTCGCCCCACTTGAAATTCTTTGTCGAAGTCGAACTCGACAAGCCTTTCCTCGCCGGGAACCAACCGAAACTTCGGCACCGTTCTGCCGGCCGGCGGTCCCACGGGTTCCACCCAGACCTTGAAGCGATGTTTGCCCACGGCCACGATGGATTCCCCCTCAAAACGGACCGTCCGGGAGTTCTCATACTGCTTGGGCCCAAGCCGTCCGCCTACCCGACCCATCCGCCCGTTGGTGCCCCAGCAGAGCACCGAATTATCCTTCTCACGTTTCACCAGAAGAAATCCTTCTTCCGCCGCCCGCTGCGCATCGAGGCTCGGAAAATACTCGCTCGTTCCGGTTTTCATATCGTGAATCTCAAGGAACGCGCCGCCCAGTATTCGCACCGCGCTAATCAAGTCCATGGCTTCTTGCCGCCTTTGATAATTAACCGGAACGGCCCTCCCGAAAGCAAACAAATCGACCGGCGGCCACCCGGCGGGGAGGGGCGGCACCGGCCGACGCGAGCGCGGAAAGCGGATGGCCATGGATCGAGCCGCCATCAGCAATCCAAACAGATAAGCGTTCACGGCCGCGCCGGGCCCCCGAAGAGAGGGAAATTTTCTATTAATTTCTTCCGACGCCTCCGTGTTTCTCACCCAGTCCACAAGACGGTCCGCCTGTCCGGGAATCAGTTCGATTTCCCGTTCCACCCGGCGGGGAATCACCCCCCGCGCCGAAAACCGGGAATCATCCGCGATTTGACCTCCCGCGACGGCCTCCAGGATAACGGCCAGGGGATGTCTCTGGTCCTCGGGGATGGCTGGATCCTGAGGAAATATCAGATATTGCAGTGCCTCGTGAATCAGGCCGGCCAGTTTCTCGGGATCTCTTGGGTACCCCTCCGGATCCGGCACATAGAGAATGATCCGGCCCTCGTCTCCTTTTTCGGACGGCTCCTCGATCACCGGGAAACCCCACAGCCATTCGCCCTCGAATTCCATGGGCTCGCTGTCCGGAATCGATCGCACGTCGTATCGGTAGGACACCCCCCCGATGACAACCACGGGCTCAGGCCGCCGCAGAAGGTCCGCCAGGTCATACAACTTGTACCAGAGAGAAACACCCAGGCGGTCCCGGAGGATGCGCGAACGCTCGTTTTTCCGGTCTTTGACGAGCGCCTCGATCGCGTCGCCGATCCGACTCCGCTCCCCGGGCGGCACGCGGCGAGGCTTGAGAACGACCCTGTTCTCGAGTCTGGCGGCAAGCCGGCGGGCCTGCTCTTGGGTGATGCCCGATCTGCCGATCGCTTTTTGTCCAAACCGCTTCTCCGCGGCAGGATCATTTGTCTTATTGCCGACCGGCGGCTCGCCCATCCTTGGACCCAGATGAAACCACACGACATCCGACGACGTGACGCGGACTTCACCGGCTTCCTCCGGCGGCTTGACGGACCTATTGATCTCGACCGATAGAATGCGCCTTCGGCCGACCTTCCGTTCAAGATGGGCGCTTAAAGCACCCACGGTGAGCGTCCTTCCTTTCGGCACCTCCACCTGGACCCTGACGGGACCCCGCCGCAGGGAGGGTGATTCGGCGTGAACGGGGTCGCGGTCATGAGCCTCCCCCGCCTTGCGGCGTTGCAGGCGGTCTTGCTTTTTGGCAGGGGGCTTATGACCCACTCCGGCCTGGCTGGGCCGGGAGGGGTTCCTGAGCAGCCTGACAAGGGCTTTCCTCGCCTCTTGTTTAACTATCCCTGTCCCGGATTTCGCCAAATCCTCAAGCACTGGCCGAACCGACGACTTGTCGGACGACAAATAGCCCAGGGCCCGGGTATAAAGAAGTTGCTCGTCGTGCCATTTTTGCAACTTGGCTCCGCTGATAAATAAATCCCGTATGGCCAGATGGGCGGGCCTTGGAAGATCTTCCCATGCAAGCCAATTGGATCTTCCCACATGGCCCAGAGCCGCCGCCGACTTCCTGGGAACAACCGCGAGCGTGGAGTTCGCGTATTTCAAAAGACACTTGATCAGCTCGATAAAACGTCTTTTCATCTCGGGTCCTGCGGCGGGTTCGCCGCGCGCGGCGAGCGTTCCGACAAGCTGTATTCCCTGCTCTCGAATCGACAAGCCCTCGGAAAGAGGGGACGCTTCGGCGGGTCTTTCGATCATCATCTTAATCGCTTGAAAAAATATTTCACCGGTCCCCTCTGTGAAGAACATGCGCCGCTGAAGATCCCTGTCTCCCGACATGGCGATCTTTAACGCATGGGCCAGGGGGCCCTCCGCGTTTTTTTCCGGCTTGTT
>MGUR01000048.1:18750-39649 GCA_001800075.1 Elusimicrobia bacterium RIFCSPLOWO2_01_FULL_59_12 | reverse complement strand
GTGGAGCGACCGCTCTCCTTTTAGTGTGGTTTGGATGGCAGGCGGAAGCCTTGGCACCGACTACGGCACCGAACGCGATCCCGATGCTGGCGAGAGCCGTCCGGCTGCACCCGCATGATGTCTACCTGCGTGAAACCTACGCCGCTGCGCTGGAGAGTTCTCCGAACAGTGAAGACGCAATTCGCGCCCTGCAGGAGTATCAAACGGCTCTCCTTTTGGCTCCGAACCGTGCGATCAACGCGTTGGCCGTCGGTCGCCTTCTTTACCGGGAGCGCGATCCGGTGGTAGCGCTCCCCTGGTTTAAAAAGGCGCTACGCACGGAGCCGAACTACTGGGAATGCGATTTATGGATCGCGCGCTGTCTGTTTGAAGGGGGACAGAAACGACAGGGGCTGCGCGTTCTGCGGCAGCTTCCCATTCGCCGTGAGCGCTTTTTACGGGAACAGGCGGCCGCCGTCCGGTCGCGAAATTCCCCGTACGAACGCATCATCCTTTCTTACAATCCCGCTGTGGTTCAAGCGGAGCTGCGCCGTTTTCTTTCCTCAAAGTAAAACGCTATAATCCCCGCTCGTCTGAAACGCGACCCTTTTTGATCATGCGAAAACATTTTTTCATCGGGCTGATCATCTCCGCGGTCTGTCTTTATTTTGCTTTTCGCGGTCTGTCCCCTCGCGAGATAGGCCATGCTCTTCAACAGGCGAACCCCGGCTGGCTGCTGGTGGCCCTGGCCGTATATTCCGGCAGTTTCTTCCTGCGCGTCATCCGATGGTCCCACCTGATGAGGTCGGTCAAATCCGTTCCGGCCGGCCAGTTGTTTGCGCCTCTCATCATCGGTTTTTTTGCCAACAATCTCCTGCCGTTTCGAATGGGGGAGCTCATCCGCGCCCATGTGACCGGCAAGAAGCTCGGCATTTCGCGGACGGCGGCGCTGGGAACCGTGATCCTGGAACGCATCTGCGACGCCTTGAGCTTTTTAGTGATTTTTTTAACCGTGGCCTTTTTCTTCCCGTTTCCCGAGGCGATCAGACGCGCGGCCGGGGTCATGGGGGCGGGGTGTATCTTGGCCATTGGTTTCCTTGGGGCCGCTTCCAAATTCCAGTCTCGAACCCGGGAGCTGGTATCCCGTTTGCCGCTGTCCCCCGCGGTGCGCGACAAAGTCCAGCACCTCCTGGCCAATTTTACCCATGGCGTTTCCGGGTTGACGCACGGACCGGCCCTCGCATGGGCCTTGCCGTTATCCTTGGGAATCTGGCTGATTGAAGGGTCCATGGTTTACCTGATCATCCGTTCCTTCCCCGTTCATATCAGCTACCCGGAAGCGTTCTTCGTCCTGTTTTTCCTGGGCCTCTCCGTCACGCTCCCCCAGGCGCCGGGGTACGTAGGAACGGTGGAACTGTTCGGCGTTACAGCCCTGTCGCTGCTGGGTATCCCCAAGGAGTCGGGTCTCCCCATGATCCTGACCATACATGGCATGCAATTCGGATTGATTTTTACGCTCGGTTTGATATCGACCTGGAAAGAAGGCATGACGTTGGGGAGCCTGTTTAAAAATCCCGTTGACAACCCTCCTGACAGGTGATATATACGTTTAGAACATTCTAAACGTTATGATTAAAACCACGACATCTGATCCCTTCCTGGACTCCTTTATCGCCTTGGCGGGCGATATCGCCGAAATGACATCCTTTAACCGATCCCTCGGCCAGCTTTACGGCCTGCTGTATATTTCGCCTGAGCCGCTTTCGCTTGAAGAGATCGCTCGCACCTGCCGGATGAGTAAGGGAAACGCCAGCATCCACCTGCGCATCCTGGAAAACTGGAATGCGGTTCACGCGTCTTCCAAACCCGGGACGCGCAAGGACTACTACACGGCCAATACCGACCTCAAAAGCCTGGTCACGCAGCGGCTTCAGGAGGGGATCTCCAAGCGGATTACGCGGGTCCGGAAGCGGCTGATCGCCTTGGAAGAGGATCCGGCCGCAGCCGCCCACTTAAGCCAGCCACAGAATGCCCACTTAAGGAAACGGATTAAGGAAGCCGATGGGTTAATGAAACGTGTGGAGCAAGCGCTCCCGATGTTGCGCCGCCTGGCCGGGGTGATCGGATGACCCCTCAGGGCGCCCGGACAGGTCGCCATCGGCGACCCGTACGGGCAGCCCTTACACCCGAAGGGTGTCAGGGCGCCCGGGTCGCGGTCATCGGGTTTGGCTATTGGGGGAAAAACCTGACCCGCAACTTCCACGAACTGGGCGCGCTGGCGGCGGTTTGCGAGTCCGCTCCCGACCGCCGGGATCAATGTCATTCCGACTATCCTGACTGCAGAACGTATTCCGATGTTGACGCGGTACTAGCGGACTCTTCGATTCAGGCGGTCGTCATTGCCACACCGGCCGAACATCACGCCGCCATGGCGAAAAAAGCGCTGCTCGCGGGGAAAGATGTATTTGTGGAGAAACCGCTCAGCCTGGACATCGCCTCCGGACGGGCGCTGGTGACACTCGCACAGGAAAAGAACCGCATTCTCATGGTCGGCCATCTGCTTTGGTACCACCCGGCCATCCTCAAACTCAAAGAGCTGATCGCCTCCGGCGAACTGGGCCGGATCCAGTACATCTATTCCAACCGCTTAAACCTGGGCAAGATCCGCCGGGAAGAAAATATTCTTTGGTCGTTCGCTCCACATGACATCTCGGTGATCCTGGGGCTCCTGGGAGAAATGCCGGACAAAATCGTGGCGCAAGGGGGGAATTACCTGCACGAACAAATCGCCGACGTCACGGTGAGCTGCCTTTATTTTCCCAGCGGCGTGCGGGCGCATATCTTTGTGTCCTGGCTCCACCCGTATAAAGAACAGAAGCTGGTGATCGTAGGCGATAAGAAAATGGCCGTGTTCAATGACGTCTATCCCGACCGCAAACTGCTGCTGTATCCGCATTCCATCCAGTGGAAAGACCAGATTCCCGTGGCCGGCCGCGCCGAGGCGCAGGACGTCCCGATCAGCGAGGAAGAGCCCCTGCGCGCCGAATGCGCGCACTTTCTGCAGTGTGTCGCCACCCGGCAGTCCCCGCGGACCGATGGGGAAGAAGCCCTTCGGGTCCTGACGGTCCTGCACATGTGCCAGAAGGCGATGGACACCAAGGACCACGTGCATCTCTCGGATATTCAGTCCGGGCCCGCCGGACGGTCCGGCCTCTTCAAGGCCCACCCCTCGGCGTTTATCGATCAGGACGTGGAAATCGGGGAAGGGACATCGATCTGGCACGTCAGTCACATTCTCGAAGGATCCCGGATCGGCAAGCAATGCCGCATCGGGCAGAACGTGGTGATCGGGCCGCGCGCCCGCGTGGGCGACAACGTCAAAATCCAGAATAACGTCTCCGTCTACGAAGGCGTGACGCTCGAAAACGACGTCTTCTGCGGCCCCTCGATGGTGTTCACCAATGTGATGAACCCGCGAAGTGAAATCCCCCGCATGGAGGAGCTGAAAACCACTTGGGTCAAGCGCGGCGCGACGTTGGGCGCCAACTGCACGATCGTTTGCGGCGTGACCATCGGGCGATATGCCTTTGTGGGTGCGGGCGCCATTGTGACCAGGGACGTGGCCGATCATGCCCTGGTGATGGGCAACCCCGCGCGGCAAAAAGGGTGGATGTGCCGATGCGGCGTCAAAATCAAGGTCACGAAAGGCCGCGCGCACTGCACGTCCTGCAAAACCCGCTACCAGGAGACACAACACGGCCTGAAACCCCTATGAAGGTCCCCTTGCTTGATCTGGCGCCCCAGAACCAGCCCCTGCGCCGCCAACTGGTCGACGCGTTTCAAACCCTCTTAGACACAGAACAGTTTATCCTCGGCCCCGAAGTTGAAAAGTTCGAACAGGCGGTCGCCGCCTACACCCAGACACGGTTCGCCGTGGGAGTTTCCTCCGGCACCGATGCGCTCCTGGTGTCCCTCACCGCGCTCGGCATTGGCCCCGGCGACGAAGTCATCACGACGCCCTATACCTTCTTCGCCACCGCCGGCGCGGTCGCGCGCCTGGGCGCAAAACCCGTTTTTGTCGACATCGATCCGGTCACCTACAATCTGGATCCCGCAAAAATTGAACGCGCTCTTTCTTCTAAGACCAAGGCCCTCCTGCCGGTTCATCTTTACGGTCAGTGCGCGGAGATGTCCGCGATTCTGGATATCGCGAAACGGAAGCACCTGTTTGTGGTGGAAGACGCGGCTCAGGCCCTGGGTTCGGAGTACAAGGGGAAACGGCGCGCCGGCAGCCTGGGCGACATCGGCTGTTTTTCCTTTTTCCCGAGCAAAAACCTGGGAGCCCTGGGAGACGCGGGCATCGTGACCACCCAGGATAAAACCTTGGCTGAAAAGATTCGCGTCTTGCGCGTGCACGGATCCAAACCTAAGTACTACCACAGTTGGGTGGGCGGAAATTATCGTCTGGACGCTCTTCAGGCCGCGCTGCTGAACGTCAAAATCACATCCCTGGATGCGTGGACCCGTCAGCGTCAAGAGAATGCCCGGCGTTACGAGGAGCTGTTCCGCGCGGCCGGCCTCCTGGAAAAGATCCAGCTCCCGAAACCCGTCTACCAAGACCCCGCCGTTCCGCATTTTCATATCTACAACCAGTTCGTCATCCGCACTCAAGACCGCGATCGCCTGATGGAGTTCTTAAAGAAGGAACAGATCGGGACGGAGGTGTACTATCCCGTTCCTCTGCATCTTCAGGAGTGTTTCAAGTTCCTGGGCCACCGGCCGGGAGATTTTCCGGAAGCCGAACGAGCGGCAAAAGAGACCCTGGCCCTGCCGATTTATCCCGGCCTTTCTCCGGACCAGCAAGGCTGGGTCGTGGACGCCGTGAAGCGATTTTTTGAATAGTGGTAGATGTCATTCCCGCGTAAGTGGGAATCCAGAGTCTCTGGACCCCCGCTTACGACATGCGGGGGTGACGACAGGGAAAGGACACGATGCGATGGATTTAAAAAACGCGCGCGTTTTGGTGGTTGGCGGGGCCGGGTTTGTGGGATCTCATCTGGTCGACCAGCTGATCGGCGAACCCGTCAAGGACATCGTGGTCCTGGATAACCTGGTGCGCGGGAAAAAGCAAAACCTGGCGAATGCCTTAAGGGACCCGCGCGTCCAACTGATTGAAGGAAGCATTCTGGACGTCGAATTGCTGAAGCGCCTCATGCAGGGCACATCCTATGTCTTTCACTTGGCGGCCTTGTGGCTTTTTGAGTGCGTCCATCAGCCGCGGGCGGCGGTGGACGTGAATATCGTAGGGACCTACAACGTCATTGAAGCGGCCCAGCAGGCCAGGGTCAAAAAAATCGTTTACTCCTCCTCCGCTTCCGTGTACGGCGACGCGCTGGCCACGCCGATGACCGAAGAGCATCCTTTTAACAACCGGACGATGTACGGCGCGACCAAGATCGCGGGCGAACAGATCCTGCGCGCCTTTTATGAACAGCACAAACTGAATTACGTAGGACTGCGCTACATGAATGTCTACGGCCCGCGGATGGATTATAAGGGCGCCTACGTCAGCGTGGTGATGAAAGTGCTGGACCGCCTGGATGAAAGCCAGCCTCCGGTGATTTTCGGGGACGGTTCGCAGGCCTACGACTTTATTCATGTTCAGGACGTCGCCCGAGCCAACGTTTTGGCGCTCAAAAGCGATGCGTCCGACCAGTTCTTCAATGTCGGCATGGGGGTCAAAACGACGATCAACGATCTGGTCAAGACCCTCCTGGAATTGACCGGCTCCAAGCTGAAACCCGAGTACAAGCCCCAGGAACAAAGTTTTGTCACCCAGCGGCTGGGCAGCACGGAAAAAGCCGAGCGCCTTCTGGGGTTCCGCGCCAAGATTTCATTGCGGGATGGGCTCAAATCCGTCGTGGACTGGCGCCGCCAGGAGAAAGAAGAGGTGGTGGGGTGACCATCCCGATCACCAAACCGGTGTTCGGCCCGGAAGAATCGCTCGCGGTCCAGGCGACGCTTGAGAACGGCTGGATTGTCCAGGGGCCGCGCGTCAAAGCGTTCGAAGACAGATTTTCCGCCTTCACCGGGTCTCCCTTCTGCACAGCGACCAGCTCCTGCACCACCGCGCTGCATATCGCCGTCGCGATGCTGGGCCTCAAGCGAGGGGATGAAGTCATCGTTCCTGCCTTTACCTGGATCGCCACCCCCAACGTGGTCGAATACATGGGCGCTAAACCCATTTTCTGCGATATTGATCTCAAGACGTTTAATATCGACGCCGAACAGATTGAACGGCGAATCTCCCGGCGCACCGTGGGCATTCTCCCCGTCCATCTCTTTGGCTTGTGCGCGGACATGGACCCGATTCTCCGGCTGGCCAAGAAACACCGCCTGTGGGTCGTGGAAGACGCCGCCTGCGCGTTTGGAGCGCGCTACCACGGCCGGCACGCCGGGCGCCTGGGAGATATCGGCTGCTTCAGCTTTCACCCTCGAAAAGCGATCACCACCGGCGAGGGGGGGATGATCACCGCCGAGCTGAAGAAATGGGATTCCCTCGCGCGTTCCCTGCGGGATCACGGCGCGGCGCGATCCGACCTGGCGCGACACCAGGGCCAGTCAGCCTTTTTGCTCACGTCGTATGATCACCTGGGATTCAACTACCGCATGACCGATATCCAGGCCTCCCTGGGCTGCGCGCAAATGGACCGCGCCTCCTGGATTCTCGAGAGACGAAAGGCAATCGCAGGCGTTTACGATCAAACGCTGGCGGGCCGGGACTGGCTCCAGACGCCGGCGGTCCCCACCGGCTACGAGCATGGTTATCAGTCCTATGTCTGCCTGTTCCGGCCGGAAACGCCGACACGCAAAAATTTGGCGCGGCTGCATGCGCGTCGCAATCGCCTGATGCTCGAGCTGGAAGAAAAGGGCATCTCGACACGCCAGGGAACTCACGCGCCGGTCCTTCTCGGCTATTACGCCAAGAAATACAAGCTGCGCCCCGGCCAATTCCCGAACGCCGAGACGGCGGACCGTTTGACGATGACCTTGCCGCTGTTCCCCCAGATGACATCGGAGGAACAGGACCGGGTGTGTGATAATCTGACGCTCTGACTATGTGCGGAATCGCCGGCATCTATCAGCAGAATGAGGAACCGGTCGCGCTTGATCTGCTCAAGCGCATGACCGACAGCATCGCCCACCGCGGGCCCGATGGGGAGGGCCACTCTATTCAGGGGCCGGTCGGGCTGGGACATCGCCGGCTGGCGATCATCGACCTGTCGCCGGCGGGACGGCAACCCATGGCGGACAAGACCGGCCACCGAGTGGTCACCTACAACGGCGAAATCTACAACTTCCAGGAACTGCGAAAAGAACTTGAAGCCCTGGGTCACACGTTCCGTTCCCGAACCGACACCGAAGTCCTTCTCTATGCGTATCAGCAATGGGGGGACAGCTGCGTTGACCATTTTAACGGCATGTTTGCTTTCGCCGTGCTGGACCAAACCCAGAAAAAACTTTTCCTGGCCCGCGACCGGTACGGCGTCAAGCCGCTCTACTGGTATTTCAAGGAGGGCCTCTTTCTCTTCGCGTCTGAAATCAAAGCCATTCTCCAGCACCCCGCGGTGCGCCGCGCCGTCCATCTGCCGGCCCTCAATGAATACTTCACCTTCCAGAACATTTTCAGCGATCTCACGCTCTTTGAAGGCATTCATCTCCTTCCGCCCGCGTCCACGTTGACCTTGCCGTTGAGGAAAAACTCAGCCCCCGAGGTGAAGCGTTACTGGGATTATCAATTTCAGCCCGCCTCCTGGAGCGAAAAGGAATGCGAGGACCGCCTTTACGAGCTATTCGTGAATGCCGTCAAACGCCAACTGGTCAGCGACGTGCCGATCGGTTCCTATTTGAGCGGCGGCATGGATTCGGGGTCCATTGTCGCCGTGGCCCGGCAGCACCTCGGACGGCTGACGACGTTCGCCGGGGGCTTTGATTTATCGTCCGCCTCCGGCATGGAGCTGGCCTTTGATGAGCGCGCCAATTCCGAGTTTTTGTCCAACCTGCTCAAAACCGAACACTATGAGATGGTCATGCACGCCGGCGACATGGAACATATCATGCCGGAACTGGTCTGGCATCTCGAAGATCTCCGAGTGGGCCAGTGCTATCCGAATTACTATGTGGCGCGCCTGGCCGGAAAATTTGTCAAAGTGGTGCTCTCCGGAGCGGGGGGCGACGAGCTCTTCGGCGGCTACCCGTGGCGCTATTTCACCGGTTTAAACGCTCAGGGCGCCGAGGACTATCACAAAAATTACTACGCCTTCTGGCAGCGGCTGGTGGCGGATGAGAACAAGCCCAAGCTGTACACCTCCGGCGTCGCGGCGCAGCTTCGAAATCATTCCACCTTTGACGTCTTCCGGGGCGTTTTCGCCGCGCAGCCCTCCTTGAAAACGAAGGAGGATGTTCTCTCCGCTTCTCTCTATTTCGAACTGAAAACCTTTCTCCACGGCCTGCTGGTGGTCGAGGACAAAGTCAGCATGGCGCATTCCTTGGAAACCCGGGTGCCGTTTCTGGACAACGACCTGGTCGACTTCGCCCTAAAAGTCCCCGGGTCTCTGAAATTAAAAAACCTCGATAAAATTCTGAAGATCGATGAAAACGTGCCGGCTAAAAAGTTTGTTTACGAGCAGAAGACCAGCGAGGGAAAGATGATCTTAAGGAAAGCTATGGCCCGCCTGATCCCGCCGGAAGTGACGCAGCGCACCAAGCAGGGGTTCAGCGGTCCGGACGCCAGCTGGTTCCGCGGGGAAAGCATTGACTACGTCAGGCGGCTCCTGTGCAACCCGAAAGCGGCGCTGTTTGATTACCTGAATCCCGCCTACGTCACCCAGATTGTGAACGAACACTGCAGCGGGAAGATCAACCACCGGCTTTTTATCTGGTCGCTTTTGAGTTTTGAGCTGTGGTGTCAGAAATTTTTGAAAGGCTCCTGGCAATCGAATGAACCTAAAACGCTGCTATCGTCTCATTGGTGACTCCCTTCAGCGGTTAAACCTGGACTTGTCCGGTTTGACGGTCCTGACCGAAGCCGCGACCGGCCATTACAGTCTGACGGCTTCGATCGCGGCGTTGGCGCACGCTAAAAACGTCTATGCCCTGACCGCGGAGTCCCGGTTCGGCACCGCCCAGGAGGCGGCGCGGCAGACCACCGCGTTAGCCGACGCATGGGGGGTTTCCGGCAACGTGCACATCCTTTCGTCCCGGGAGGATCCGCGGCTCCACGAAGTGGACTTGGTGACGAACCTGGGATTTGTTCGCCCTATCAATCGAGCGCTTCTGGGCCGGTTGAAGCCGGGCGTTTCCATCGCGTTGATGTGGGAGCCTTGGGAATTCCGGGAGTCTGATCTTGATTTGGCCGCGTGCAGGGAATTGAACATCCCCGTGTTGGGCACACAGGAATCCCACCCTGCCCTCCAACTTTTCGACTATGTGGGCTTGGTGGCGATGAAGCTTCTTTTTGAATTGGAGATTGAAGTCTTTCGCTCCCGGTTGATCGTGGTGGGGCAGGGCGTCCTGGCGGAGAAGACCCTGGCGGTTTTGACCCGGAACGGCGCGCACGCGACGGTGCTTTCCGGACGTCCCCCCGAAACCCTTTCTTCCGGGAAAGCGCAGGACGCCTTCCGGCAGGCGGACGCCGCGGTGATCGTCGAACATCACCTTAAGGAAAGTCTTATCGGGCCGGACGGACAGATCACGGCGTTTCAACTGAAAGACCTGAATCCCGGCCTGTCCATCGCGCATATTTGCGGAGCGGTGGACGCTTCCCAGATTGAGACCGCGCAGATCCCGCTCGCCCCCCGGCCCATCGCCCCGGCGGGCTACATGAGCGTTTTGACGAATTATGTCGGACCGAAACCGTTGATCGACCTTCATGCCGCCGGCTTGAAGGTGGGAAGCGGCCTCGCCCGTGAGCGGCAAGCGGGCCATGCCGGCGCCGCGGCCGAGGAACGGGTCCTGCGCACGCTGGACTTGGCCGTCGGTTTCGGTTCTGCGGTAGGGGGAAAACGATGAAATTCGCCGCGCTGGGCCGGACGCATTGGCTGCTGGATTCCATCCGCGCCTGCGTGGAGAGCGGCCACACGCTCGCCCTGATCGCCACGGCGCGCGAGTCGCCTGAATATTGCGCGACGGAAAAAGACTTTGAAAACCTGGCCCGCCAACTTCAGTGCCCCTTCATCTCCATGAGCCGCCAAAGTTATTCGGATCTGAAGACCCTTGTCAGGGACAGCGGAGCCGATCTCGCGATCAGCGTGAATTGGCCCGTCCTGCTGGGAAAAGACATCCTGGACGCGTTCCCCCGGGGCGTTCTCAACGCTCATGCAGGGGACTTGCCGCGCTTTCGCGGGAACGCCTGCCCCAACTGGGCCATCTTGTCTGGACAAAAGAAGGTGGTCGTGACGATCCACGCCATGGTTCCTGAATTGGATGCCGGTCCGATCTTGCTTCAGCGGCCGTATCGCTTGACGGACAAAACCACGATTACGGAAATATATGAATTCATGTCGCGGGTGATTCCAGCGATGTTTGCGGAAGGTTTGACGCGCTTGGCGCGGGGGCGTCTGCCGGGAAAAAAACAAACCGCCCATCCGAAGCGCGCTTTGCGCTGCTATCCCAGGCTCCCTGTGGATGCCGAGATCGATTGGCGCCGGTCCGCACGCGACATCGACCGGCTGGTCAGGGCCAGCACAGATCCTTTTGGGGGGGCTTACACCTATTTGGAAGGCCGGAAATTAATCATTTGGAAGGCTCATCCGGAGCCGGACTGGTCGCCTTCTTTGGGCGTGCCGGGACACCTTGTCGAACGACGGCCCGACACGGGGAGTGTGGGGATCCTGACCGGCGAAGGCGTTCTTGTATTGGAAACGGTTCAACCCGAAGAGGGAAAACGTTCTCCGGCGGCGGACGTCCTCCGCTCGATGCGCCAGCGGCTGGGGATGAATTACGCCCAGGAGATCTCCCGGCTGCGCGCCGAGATCGACCGATTAAAAGGAACCCGTGTTAAAGGCGGCCAAGAATCATGAAGTGGCTTGATCAGGAAAGTAATTCGACCTCCAACGCGTGCATGACGGTCCCGGGATTCCAACTGCGGCTCTTCGGAGGGCGGTTGAAGCAGTACCTGAAGCAAAGGCGATTCATGTTTCGATCCGTTTACGGGCTCCGGGCCCTGCGGGAGGGCGCCAGAGGCCTCGCGGCAAAAAAACGGGGGTCAAAAGATCATCTCGGCGCGACCCTTTCCTTCATTCAGGGTTCCGATACGATCCGGGGACGGCCCATGAACGTTACGATCGAACCCACCAATGCCTGCAACCTGGGCTGCCCGGTGTGCGAAACAGGAGCCAAGACCCTGGGCCGGACCACCGAGCACATGTCCCTGAACGATTTCAAATCCATCATGGACCAGATTGCCCCGCACACCAACACCTTGATGTTCTACTTCATGGGGGAGCCCTTCTTAAATAAAAACGCGTATGACATGATCGCCTATGCCAAGTCCATAGAGATCCCTTTCATCACCACGTGCACCAACGGCGATCTGGTCAATCCGGAAAAACTGGCCCAATGCGGGCTCGATGAGGTGAATTTTCAGATCGGCGGCATGACGCAGGAGACCCACCAGGTCTACCGCATCAACAGCCAGATCACCCGCGTGCTCGAAAATCTGAAAGCCACGATACGTTTCCGGAACCAATTCGGCTCCCGCTTGCGGATTGCGAGCGGATTTATCTTGATGAAGCACAACGAGCACGAAGCGGAGGCCTTTAATGCGGCGATGGCGGAGCTGGGCGTGGATCAAGCCAACATCATCGACCCCTGCGTACGAACCTACGAACAAGGCCTCCAGTACCTTCCCACCAATCAAGCGCACTGGCAATACGACCCGGAGGCCTTCAAGGCCGGCAAGGTCAGGCCCCGATTCCTCCCTCCCAACGAGTGCCCTTGGATTTATTATTCCGTGTCAATCCACGTGAGCGGAAACGTCGTCCCGTGCTGCCGGGACCCGCTCGGTGAATATGTGATGGGAAATATACTGACGCAAAGCCTTCAAGACATTTGGAACGGACCTCAGTTTCGATCCTTTCGCCAGCGCCTGCATCACGATCAAGGACAAATCAACATTTGCCGGCTTTGCTCCTCCTACGCGCCCAGCGAAATCAAATAGGGCACGCCGCTGATATGAACACCGATCTTAAGCATTACATCTCGTTCACCCTGGCCCAAGGGCTCAAGATCCTGTTTTCAATGCTCGGGATGGCCGTCCTGGCGCGCTATCTAGGCCCGGAGGGGTTGGGACGCTGGACGATGATCGTCGCTGCCGGAACGCTGCTGCATGTGCTCCTGATCAATTGGATCCAGCAGGACCCCTTAATGCGCTTTGGAAAAGAGGAGTGGATCCAAAGCGGAAAAATCGTGAACAGCTGGAATGCCCGCATGCCGTTCATCGGCGCAGGGGTTCTTCTGTCCGGGCTCCTCTTGGTGGCCGATCCGGGACGCTGGACCGAACGGTATTTTCATCTTTCGCCGGCGGGGACGCTGCTTGCTTTTTGTTTCTTCCTCAGCGTCCTGGTCACGATTGAATTCCAGACACTGTTGCAGATCACCGGTCAGATGATTCGATTGGCGTTTGCACCCGTTTGGGTCGCGGCGGCGTCGTTGGTGCTCTATGCAAGCGTTGGGTTCGTGGGGATCACGTCAGATCGCGTGGAAACGATCCTGGCGGGAGTGATTGGAATTACGTTGGCGGTCTGGATCGCCGCCGGGGCGAGCGAGGTGCAGCGCGCCCGCATCCGCTTGGCTGCATGGGACCGCCGTTTGATCGGCAGCATGCTCGCGTTCGCCTGGCCGCTCCTACCGGCGATGGTGCTGAATTATGTGGTTAACTGGGGAAACCAAGTCCTGATTCAGCGGTCCTTTTCAAGCCAGGAAGTCGGATTGTACCAGTCCGCTTTTCAGGTGCATGGCCTGATGGTGATGCAGGCCGTGCCTTTCACGATCATCATCCTGCCGCGGATCATCGGCAAGCATCTGGAGGACCCAGGGATCATGAAACGGTATGTTCATTCCATCACGCCGACGTTGTTTTGCCTGTGGTTGTTGGCCATGATCCCAGCAGTGGCCGTCCTTCCTTTCTTCTTTACGCTTGTGTTCGGCCATTCCTTCCAAGGCGGCATCCCGGTTCTGACCACCCTGCTGGCCGCGACCCCCATATGCGCTCTGGGACAGATGTACACCGTGCTCTATGCGATTCAAAACAAAATGGGCAGGATCCTTTTGATCATGATGCTGATGGCGTCGATTAATCTCGCGGGAACCCTCTGGGTGATGCCGCATTACGGAATTCGCAGCGCTGCCGCGGCGTTCGGTCTGGCGTTCGTGACGTCGCAGTTTCTCACGTACTTTTATCAGCATCGTTCGCTGCATGTATCCACCGTCAAAATGAACGCTCTGTTGGTGGTGCTTGCGCTTTTTTCCGTGGGCCAATTGATGATTCAAAACGTGGGGCTTCGCCTGGTGTGGGCGGGGATTGCCAGCGCCGGCCTGATCTTGACCGCGCGCTGGGTCTTGGCGGCCGATCGAGGTGTTTTAGATCGGCTCTTTACCGGACGGTTGCGGCCGCTCTATGAGATTACGAACTCACTGTTTATTGGTCCCAAGAGTGCTGTGGGATGATCTTCACGTTCCCGATCCTGCTTCTCGCTTTGCTGATTCGCTTGGCGCCGTTCTTGGGCCGGGAAAAATCTGTGGGCGGGGTGGACCATTGGTATTGGTGCCAGTATGTCAAAGGGTTGCAAGAGGGAAAAAAAGTCGGATTTGCGATGCCGAACTATTTGCTGGAGGACGGGAACTGGTACCCGCCGCTGTTTCCCGTCTTCTTGTCGAAGTTTCCCTGGATCGTGGTGGAAAAATACAGCCATCTTCTGGCCATTGGGATCGACCTTATCCGCCTGCTTTTTCTCTTCGTCACCTTCCGCTTGCTGGGCATCGAAGATCGCTGGGCCACCGTGATCGCCGGCCTGCTTTACGCCACGACGCCGATCTTGGTCTCTTACAACACGCAGCTCAATCCCCGCGGTTTGGGCGCGCTGATGTTCGATATGGTGATGGTGCTTTTTCTTTGGCATCAAATGGACCCTCTGCCGCTGCCCGTCTTTTGGTCCGCTGCACTCGTCCTCACCGGCCTGATGCTGTTGACTCACAAAATGACTACACAGATGTTCACGTTTACGCTGCTCTGTGCGTCGTTGATTTTCCGGCAGCCGCAGTACCTGCTTCTGCTTCCCGGCGCGGTGGGGGTCGCTCTGGTCTTGAGCGGAGGATTTTATGCCAAGACGCTGCGCGCGCACTGGGATATCCTCAAGTTCTGGACGCTGGAATGGCCCTTGCTCGGCGCGGATCCGTTGCGCGAGTCGCCGATCTACGGACGCGGCGCCAGCAACACGGCGCCTCCCTATGAACAACGCACTCATTTGCAGACGCCCACGCGGAAATACCGGCCGGGCTTTCGCAATTTTTGCAAACGCCTGGTGTCAATTTTCTTTGGGAATTACGCCCCGGCGACGTCCGGCGCCCTGCTGCTGAGTCTTTTGATTTCGCCTAGAACCTTCTCCGTGGAATGGACGATCGTTTGGACGGCCGCCTGTTTGGCGTTTGCGATCCTCACCATCGCCGTGCCGGTGCTACGGGGCTTGGGCTTCGGCAACCTGTACCTCTATAATGCCGTCTTTCCGGCCGCGCTGCTCACGGCCTGGGGAATCGCCGCCCGGGCGCCGGCCGCAGGATGGATCGCGGGCGCGATGATCGGCTTAAATGTCGTGTCCCTGTGGCGCACGCTGGCGCATCTGCGCAAACAACAAAGCTTGAGCGTGCCGCCCGCGGTGCTGGGAGCGATCCAGCAGCAAGGGGAGGGCGTTTGGATCTGCTTCCCGCTGTCGTTGTCGGAATACGTCACGTATTTTTCGGGCCGGCCGGTGCTCTGGGGAGGGCATGGACACGGCTTTGAAAAATTAAGGGACGTCCTGCCCGTCGTGCGAAGGGATTTCAAAGACTTCATGAGCGATTACGGCCTGCGCTACGTGCTGACGGACGATTACAATCTGTCCGAGATCCAACGGATTCCTATCCCGCAGAAAATTCGCTACAGTGGAAACGGTTATCACGTCGTGGAGTTGATGAAGAACGCCGCATGAAAACGTTGCCGAGCCTGGGAGCTTCGTTGTACGGCCTGCTCTGGAGCGGGGGAGTTTTAAAGAACCCGTACGCTCAGGACCTTTTCAATTTTTTCTATTTTAAGTACAAGAAATATGCCGAAGACCCCTTCTCTCGGCTGGTGAAAAGTTACCCCGGAATTTTCCAGAACGGTCACCTGGTGGACGTCGGGGCGAACACCGGCTACACAGCTCTCCTTTTTGCCTCGGCGATGAGCGGCGGCTTTAAACTCTTCGCTTTTGAACCCGAAGAACAAAACTTCAATCTGTTAACTCGGGGGATTCGGAACCGAAACCTGGAGGGCCGCATCGTTCCCTTGCGCGCGGCGATCGGAAATACCAGCGGAACGATCGATCTCTGGGCGAATCGAAAAAATCCCGGCGACCATCGTGTCCTCACCCCGGACTTCTCCCGGCTCAAGGGGCCCGTGGAAAGCCAGAAGGTCCCGATCTGGAAGCTGGACGATCTTCTCGAAAAAATGAAACTGGCCGAACCGATTGTCTTCATCAAGGTGGACGTGCAGGGATACGAAGGACCGGTATGCGAAGGAATGACCGACCTCCTGCGCCGGAACCCGCGGGTGGTTGTCGCCTTGGAGTATTTTCCCTTGGGAATGCGCGACCTGGGATTTGAGCCGCGCCAATTGCTGGATTTCTTCCGTACGAGGAACTTCCTTATATATACGCTACGTTTGTCGGATGGGCTGCGGCGTTCCGATTATTCTGCCGTGGAGAACAACGTGAAGCAGGAGGACTACGTGGACCTGATCTTCAGTCCCTATGAGCTTTAGGATGGAGAAGTCGCGCGAGCGAATAACCCATGACAATCACTAAAAGCGGCTCCAAGGGCATCCGATAACGGTTCCCAATATCTGCGAGCGTCAAGGTGTGAAGCAGACAGAGTAGGCCGATGACGACCAGGATCAGTCGAAGGGATGGACCTCCTCCCCGCCAGGCTACGATCGCGCACGGGAAGAAGACAGCAATCAAGAAGAGATTATAAAGGCCTAGCACGAAGGCTTTGCGGGTTCGAAACGGACTGTTAGGAGCCCAGAACGTATGCTCATGCCAGAAAAAGAGGAAGCAGAAAACGCGCTGCTTGATCCAGCGTCTCGGATTCGACAATGCATGATCAAACGCCGTCCGCATCAGTTCCGCGTCAATTTCGGGTTCTGTTTTGAGTTTTTCAAGACGTTGAACCAAATCGGGTTCATAGTCCATTGGCGACCCATCGAGTTTATAAATGCTACCGCAGGATTGGGCATTCCATCCGACCCAGAGTCCCCGTCCGAGATGCAAATCGGTAGGAATGAACCGATGGAACGTGCGAAAATTACGTACCGTCCAGGGAGTCAGAATCACGATCCACGCGATCAGCAGGGCCATCCCATGGAATCTGCCTTTCCTCCAGCCAGTTCCGTTGAACCGCGACCGCCAAAGGATCCAACCCAACGCAACAGGAATCTGTCCGCTAAAGGTCGAATGGAACAACCCGCCCAGCCCCAGGATGGCGCCGATGGCACTAGCCGTCCGGATCGAGGGTTGGCGATCCCATTCGACCAAGGTGAACACAAACATCATCATGAACAGCATCGAGAAAGGCGTTTCGTTCACCCAGCGCATCGGACTGTACAAGTTCACGTCGAAAATAAACAAAAGTCCGGCGAGCCAAAGGGCTCTCGGAGACAGAATTTGCCGGCAAGTGGCCCAGAAAAACGCCCAGGTTCCGCCTGCAACAACGAACTGCACCAGGGCCCACGCGACAAAATAATGCTGACTTAAGAATTTCTTGAGAAAAACAAGAATGAAAATCAGCCCCGGGGGCACCATCGCGGATGGGATGGGTTGCGGTATCCAAGGGTAGTGCCATGCAAGAGCACCGGTCTGCAGAAATCGGTTAGCGAACTCACCGTATTCCCAATCTTGGTAGATCCAACCCCGGGGCTGAGTAAACATATAAGTCAGACGGGTGAGAAGCCAGGCGATCGTCAAGACGGTGCCCGGATGTTTTTGGCACAAGGCCACAATTTTTTTGAGTTGGTCGACCATCACGCGGAAGGAAACTGGGCGGCGCGCATTAGGAATCCCTTTTTTTGAAAATGCGAAGCGATTCTACAACATTTATTCCCCGCTCGCATTGACGTCTCCCAGTCTATGCCGTATTATCAGCTTATGAAATCTGGATTCCCCGCCTACCATCCTTCCAGTGTGTCTGAGGAGGATGGCCTGGCTCCACGAGAATAGGTCGCCAGGCGACCGCGGGGACTGACGAAGAGGCCGATTTAGACATGTGCGGAATCTGCGGCGTAATCAATAAAACGGGCGGGCCGGTCTCACAGGACCTGTTACAGGGAATGGCGCGCACAATGCAACACCGGGGCCCGGATGACGAGGGCTGTTATGCCAACGGCGCCATGGGCTTTGGCTTTCAGCGCCTCTCCATCATTGATCTGGGCGGAGGACATCAACCGATGTCCAATGAAGATAATACGCTCTGGATCGTGTTCAACGGGGAAATTTATAACTTCCAGATTTTAAGAAAAGATCTGGAAGAAACCGGCCGGCACCGGTTCAAAACCCATTCCGACACTGAGATCATTCTCCACCTGTACGAAGAATACGGTGAAAAATGCGTGGAGCGACTGCGGGGGATGTTCGCCTTTGCCATCTGGGACATCAAAAGGCAGACGCTGTTTCTCGCCCGCGACCGTTTTGGAAAGAAACCGCTGGTCTACGCCGATCTCCCGAATGTATTCTTGTTTGCCTCCGAACTCAAGGCGCTGCTGAAGCATCCGGAAATCCGCAAAGACATCGACTACACAGCAATCGACCATTATCTGACGTACCAGTACATCCCCAGCCCCTACACGATCTTTCTACAGACTAAAAAACTGCCGCCGGCTCACACCCTGACGCTGAAGAGGCATGGCCTTCAACTGCGGCATTATTGGGAGCTGCAGTACCTTCCTAAGACCACTCTGCCCTTTAAAGAAGCCGGACGACAGATGATGGCCAAGCTAAAAGAGGCAACGCAGCTGCGCATGATCGCCGACGTTCCGCTGGGAGCGTTCCTGTCCGGGGGAAGGGACTCCTCGGTCGTGGTTGGGCTCATGAGCGAGCTCTCTTCGCGGCCGGTCAAAACCTTTTCCATCGGGTTCGAAGAAGCGGAGTTTTCCGAACTCCGATATGCCCGCGTGGTCGCTAAACATTTCCATACCGACCACCAGGAATTCATCGTCAAGCCGGAAACGATCGACATCCTGCCAAAACTGGCCTGGCACTATAGCGAGCCGTACGCCGACTCCAGTGCCGTTCCCTCTTTTTACGTCTCGCAAATGACGCGTAAGCACGTCACGGTCGCCTTGAACGGGGACGGGGGGGATGAAACCCTGGGAGGTTATCCTCGCTACCAGGCGATGAAGTTCATGATGCTCTGGTCACGGGTCCCCCGTGCCGCCCGCCAAACATTCTACAAGGCGGTGTGCTTATTGCCGGATGGGAACCCTCCCTACTCCTTTACATGGCGGCTGAAACGCCTGCTTCGACTGGGTTTGGATGACTCACGTTCGCTTTATCTGGATTCGCTGTGTTATTTCCAAGAAAGCCAGAAAGAGGCCCTTTACACGCCTTTCATGAAAGACCAGGTGGGGAATTCATCGGCACCCGAGTATATCGCGGCCCTCCTGGAACGCAGCCGATCCCTGCCGGGAATTGACCCCTTCCTCTATACCGACCTGCGGTCCTACCTGCCGGAGTGCCTGATGGTTAAAATGGACATCGCATCGATGGCGAATTCGCTGGAAACCCGCTCGCCGTTCCTGGACCATGAATTTGTGGAGCTGACGGCGTCGTTTCCATCCTCCTGGAAGCTGCGCGGGCTGCATCATCCGAAGTACATCCTTGACAAGACGCTCAAGGGGTGGATGCCGGACGCCATCCTCCAGCGGGGCAAACAAGGCTTCGGGCTCCCCATGAGCAAGTGGTTCCGCGGGCATCTGAAAGGCTACCTGGAAGGCATGCTGCTTTCGGACAAAGCGCTCGCCCGCGGGTTGTTTGAAAAAACGGCGCTCCAGCGCTTGCTGGCTGAAAACAGCACGCTCAAAAGAGACCACAGCTATCGCCTCTGGGCCCTCTTGATGCTGGAGCAGTGGTACCAGGTTTACATCGACGGACAAGGTTGAACTCCCTCCTTTCAACTCAATTGATTCAAAAGATTTAACTATGTATCATTCTCGTCGATGATTGCCGATCAAGCGGCCTCAAAAAACATCGCATTTAAACCCGGCGATATCCCCGCGCTTTTCTCCGACACGCCAGACGATCCTATCCTGGCCTACGACCGTTTCTCGCTGGAGGAGGCCAGGGAACAGGTCGAGGAGGTCGGTTTCGCCATCGTCAAGAAGCTGGTGCCGGAAAGCCGCATCCACCGGATGCGGTCCTTTTGGATTGACACCTTCACCCATGACAGACCCTCCAACCGCGTGACCTGGACCCCGTACATGGGCCAGACCAATAACATCGGATTTACCAGCGATTCCTTTCAACATCTCTATCGGGCCGTTGACTTTCTTTGGAATGAGCCGCTGCATGCGGAAACGCGGCAGGTGTGCCTGCGTGTCCACGCCCTGCGGAATTTGATCCTGGGCGAGGACCCCTATTTCGGCATCCGTTTCACGGATGCCCGCTCGGGGATTTTTGTCACCGCCAGTTATTATCCGGGAGGCGCCGGCCACATGGCGATGCACTCCGACGGCGTCAGCAATAACAAGCCGTTGCTTCACAGCCTGGTGCCGATCACGTTTAAAGGCAGAGATTACAAGGAAGGGGGCATGCTCGTCGTGGACCGGAAAGGGCAGAAGGTCGATGTGGATGGCCGCGTGGAGCCGGGGGACGCCATTTTTTACGATGGCTCGCTCGATCACGCCGTCATGCCGGTTGTCGCTTTCGAGGGCGAGACGCTGGGTCGAATCCAGGCGTTTCCAATTCCCACCGTCTTTACGAATGTCGAGACCAACCGGTTTGTCATTGCCCGGATCCCGGTGTCAAAGTTTATGGATGCTAAGTGGCTTTATCTGAAAGACCGCATCCGAATTCTGCTCGGGATGAAGCCCGTCATCCGTTGATTCCGCTCGAACGGCCACCAATGACCCTACGCCCATGGCAAAAACAGCGCTGATTACAGGCATCACCGGTCAGGATGGTTCTTACCTGGCGGAGTTCCTGTTGAAAAAAGGCTACACCGTTCACGGAATCATCCGGCGGTCGAGCTCCTTCAACACCCAGCGCCTCTCAACGATTTACGAAGACCCGCACGAACCTCGCGCGCGGCTCCGTCTGCATTACGGCGACCTGACGGACGGCAGCGCCCTGAACCAGCTTCTCAAAGCCATCCGCCCCGATGAAATTTATCATCTGGGGGCGCAAAGCCACGTGCGCGTCAGTTTTGATATTCCGGAATACACGGGCGATGTCACGGGCTTGGGCGCGCTTCGTCTTCTGGATGCGATTCGTGAAAGCGGGGTGAAGACCCGCTTCTACCAGGCGTCCTCCAGCGAGATGTTCGGCGGCACGCTCCCTCCCCAAAATGAGAAGACGGCTTTTTGCCCGAGGAGCCCCTACGCCTGCGCCAAAGTGTATGCCTACTGGCTTACGGTGAA
>MGUR01000048.1:18208-18708 GCA_001800075.1 Elusimicrobia bacterium RIFCSPLOWO2_01_FULL_59_12 | reverse complement strand
TCGCGCAAGATTTCCCGCGGGGTGGCGCGGATAAAGGCGGGACTCGACAAAAAACTGTACCTCGGCAACCTGCACGCCGAGCGCGACTGGGGATACGCGCCGGAATACGTAGAGGCGATGTGGCTGATGCTTCAGCAGAACACCCCGGACGACTATGTCATTGCGACCGGCGAGTCGCATTCCGTGGAGGAATTTGTCGAGGAAGCGTTCTCGCATGTCAAACTCAACTGGAAACGCTACGTGGAAATCGACCCCTGCTATTTCCGGCCCACGGAAGTCCACAAACTTTGCGGAGACGCTTCCAAGGCCCGGCGGGTCCTGGGATGGAAGCCCCGCGTCAGATTCAAAGAACTGGTGCGCCTGATGGTTGACGCCGACATCCAAGGGCTCCACCGGGAACTGCATCCCAGCCGCAAAGCGCTCGCGAAATCCTCAATTCATGAGTAGCCCTAAAAACGATTTCTGGCCCGGACAACGCGTGATTGTCACGGGAGGCGCCG
>MGUR01000048.1:6451-18180 GCA_001800075.1 Elusimicrobia bacterium RIFCSPLOWO2_01_FULL_59_12 | reverse complement strand
CGATCACCGTGCCGCGGAGCCGGGAGTTCGATCTGCGACAGGCTTCGGGCATCGACCGTCTGCTGGAGGCCGCCCGCCCCACGTTGATTATTCACCTGGCCGCGGTCTGCGGGGGGATCGGTGCCAACCGCGCGGAACCCGGCCGCTTCTTTTACGACAACGCCCTGATGGGCATCCAGCTCATGGACTACGCGCGGCGTAAAAAGGTCTCCAAGTTTCTCCAGGTCGGAACGGTTTGCGCATATCCGAAATTCACGCCGGTTCCGTTCCGGGAAAGCGCTCTCTGGGAAGGATATCCGGAAGAAACCAACGCCCCCTACGGCCTGGCCAAGAAGATGCTGCTGGTCCAAGCGCAGGCCTACCGCCAACAGTACGGCTTTAACGCGATCTACCTCCTGCCAGCGAATCTTTACGGACCGCGCGACCATTTTGATTTGGAAACTTCACATGTGATTCCCGCCTTGATCCGCAAGTGCCTGGAAGCGAAAGCGCGCGGGGACAAGGACATTGTCGTCTGGGGAACGGGCAAGCCGACCCGCGAGTTCCTTTACGCCGAAGATGCCGCTGAGGGGATTCTTCGCGCGGCGGAATACTACAACGACGCGGCGCCGGTCAACCTGGGCTCGGGGGAAGACATTTCCATCAAGAAGCTCGTGGAGCTCATCGCCAAGCTGACAGGCTTCAAAGGCAAGCTGCGCTGGGACGCCAGCCGCCCAGACGGCCAGCCGCGCCGCAGGCTGGATACCTCGAAAGCATTCAAACTCTTCGGCTTCAAAGCCCAGGTACCGCTCCAGAAGGGACTAGTAAACACGGTCCGCTTCTATGAGCAGCGGGCGCAGCACTCGCGCGTACTGGTAAATCCTGAAACCTCTTCATAGAACAGCCGAAAGCGGACGCCGAAAAGGAGAAATGAAGGATGAATATACTTGTTACCGGCGGGGCCGGTTACGTTGGAACACTTTTAACAGAGGAGCTTCTGAAAAACGGGCATACCGTCTACGTGTTGGATAATTTCATGTATGGGTATGAATCGTTACTGCATTTTGTTGACCATCAGAACCTTCATGTCATTCAGAAGGACATTCGAAACTTAGAAAAAAAAGATCTCGCCGGATATGACATTATTTTTCATCTTGCAGCCATCAGCGGCGCCCCGGCGTGCGATGAAAACCCCTTTTCGGCACAGGCCATCAATACGGGAGCCACAAAAAGAATTGTAGACCACATCAAGGACTCGTCTCAACTGCTGATTTATGCGTCGACGACTTCTTTTTATGGAAAAGACAACAAAGACTGTGATGAAGATTCACCGATACGGGTGTTAAGCGCCTACGGAAAGACAAAATATGAGGCGGAACAAGCCGTCATGACCAGGCGGGATTCCGTGGCGTTGCGGTTTGCGACTCTATTCGGCAATAGTCCCAGGATGAGAAACGACTTAATGGTCAACGATTTTCTGTATCGCGCCATCAACGAGAAAACCATCGTCATTTTTGAGAGTTTTTCGAGGCGGACGTTCATGCACATACGGGATGCGGTCAGAGCCTATTTGTTTACGCTGAACAATCGCGATCGCATGATCGGGGAGATTTACAACGTCGGAGACGAAACATTAAATCTGACAAAATTGGACGTCGCCGAGAAGATCAAGCAATACGTTGATTGTGAGATTATCTTGTCCAAGCTGTCCGCCAGCGATAAAAGAAATTTTAATGTTTCGTTCACTAAGATAAAAAGGCTCGGTTTCAGTACCCGGCACAACATCGACGACGGGATCAAAGAAATGATGAAATTATTTTCCTATTACAGGCGATACTGTCCTTATAAAGTGATTTAACCTCGATGGGTAGTCGCCCTGACAAGCCTGCTGCGGTTGAAAAATGGAGAAAAAAGAATCGCTATTATTACGCCTATATCAGCCGGATTTTGAAATTTAATGTGGCGGGGCAAGCTTCTGTTCTCGATTTATCATGCACCAATGGGAGTGTTCTGAACGACCTCAATCCAGCTTATGGGCTTGGGATTGATAAGGATGAAGACTTAATTGCGGCGGCAACGGCACGATATGGTCGTGAGAATCTTCAATTTAAATGTTTGGACATAGAAAAAGACACATGGCCTCAAACCGAAAAATTCGACTATATCATTCTGAACAGCACGTTAAACAGAATCGGCGACATACAGAAGTTATTAGAAAAACTCTGGGCTTACTGTTCCCCTCACACCCGGCTGGTCATCATTCAATACAACCCCTTGTGGGAAATCGTTTTGAAGTTGGCAGAAAAAGCGCGCCTCAAAATGCCGGAAGATCTCAACCACTGGTTATCCATCGATGATATTGATAATTTCCTTGCCATAACCAACTACCAGCCGATCAGCAGAAATTTCTTTTTACTCTTGCCGATCAATATCCCTCTGCTGTCCTGGGTGGTAAACCGATTTATCGCCAAACTCCCCTTCATCCGACGTTTGGACCTCATACAAATTATTACGGCCCGCCCGATCATGGAGCCGGACCGAATTGACGATCAGACCGCCTCGGTGGTCATCACCTGCCGAGATGAACGAGACAATATCGAACCGTTAATCCAACGAATTCCTCAGGTCGCCAGGCATACCGAAATCATATTCGTGGAAGGTCATTCGGTGGACGGGACCCGAGAAGAAATACAAAAAATGATAAAACGGTATCCGGATAAAGACATTGTATTGCTCATTCAAGACGGAATCGGACAGGGCGATGCTTTTAGAAAAGGTTTTGATTCCGCCAAAGGCGACTTTGTGATGTGGCTCGAAGGCGATTTGACGACGGCGCCCGAGGAAATAGAGAAATTTTGGGAGATCTACCGAAAAGGTCTCGGTGAATATCTGAATGGGTCGCGCTTAATTTACCGCTTGAAGAAGGACACTATGCCGCTGGTCAATCTGATAGGCAACAGAGCGTTCGGCAATATGTTTACTATACTTTTGGGTCAACGGTTTAGCGATACCCTGTGTGGTTTGAAAGCATTGTCCAAACGGAATTATCTGAAGGTCAGGAAGACCTTTGCTGAGTTCGGGAATTTTGACCCTTTTGGAGATTTTGAATTGATTTTCGGCGTGGTCAAAAATAATTTAAAAGTCGTTGAGGTTCCCGTTACGTATAGACCGCGGGAATACGGAAAAACAAAAACTCACCCCTTCAAGCACGGCTATGTGCTATTGAAGATGTTTTGGCTCGCGCTTCGTCAATTCAAATTATGGTAAGGAAACGCAGCATGCCCTATAAGATTCCACAGCTTATTCCCTACGTGGGAAAAGAAGAACTGGAAAATTTAAAAAAAGTGATAGCGAACCAATGGCTTACGGAAGGCCCTTTTACCGAAGAGTTTGTCAGTTTGATAAAAGATGTTACCGGGGCAAAATATGCGTTGCCGGTCACGAACGGTACCATGGCGCTCTTTCTGGCGGTATTATCCCTTGGCATTGGGCCCGGGGATGAAGTCATTGTTCCCGATTTTACCTTCATTGCGTCGGCGACATCGGTCCATTTCGCCGGGGCCCGGCCCGTTTTTTGCGATGTCACGGATGACACCTTTACGATCGATACCGATAAATTGGAGGAACGGATAACCGAAAAGACCAAAGCGATTATGCCTGTTCATGTTTACGGCCAGTCCGCCGATATGGCGCCGGTCCTACAAATGGCCCGTGCCCACAACCTGACGGTCATTGAAGATGCCGCCCAAGGCTTTGGTGTGTTTTATAACAACAAGCACACCGGTACCCTGGGAGATGTTGGGATGATTTCCTTTTTTGCGGATAAAACCATAACCACCGGTGAAGGGGCCGTGATTCTAACCAACCGGGAAGATGTCTATGAACGGGCGAAGCTCATACGCAACCAGGGACGCTCAAGCAGCGGCGTCTTTATCCATCCCGCGTTGGGCATGAATTTCAGGATGACCGATTTGCAGAGCGCGATCGGCGTCGCTCAAATAAAAAAATTTAATGAGATTAAGCGGCTCAAATCACGCAACTACGCTCTTTATAGGCGGGAGCTTTCCGGCGTCAAAGAGCTGAAGTTTCTCGAGGAGGTATCGCATTCGAATCTGGTACCGTTTAGGACGAACGTCCTGGCTGAAGACAAAGAGGACCTATGCAAACATTTGGAGGAAAACGGCATCCAGACGAGGAGTTTCTTTTTTCCTCTGCACCGTCAGCCCTGTTTCAATTTTCTAGGATATCGCGAAGAAGAGTTCCCGGTCTCAAATCGAGGATTTGAACAAGGCCTGTCTCTGCCGGTTTACTGCGGTTTGCAGAAAAAAGATATTCTTAACATCTGCTCTCGAATCAAAGAGCATTATGGATATTAAGTCGGCTTCCCGTGCCGACCTCGAATCCATTGTCCTGTTGCACAAAGAAACATTTAAAGGTTACTTCTCCGGTGAATTAAGTGGCCCCTGCCTGACTGCATTTTACCGGTCCATATTAGACAACCCCCTTTGCTGCGCGTTTGTCCTTTATGAAGAGAACAACCAGTTTGCGGGATTTATATCGGGGTGCGCTTCGCGCGCCTATCTATCTTTTACGCTCCAGATAAGAATGGTCGCTGAAATGCTCAAAGCATGCCGGTTTCTTGAATTGATACGGCTCTTAAAAAAGGCGGTTTATTGTCGGCGTCTTGGGATAAAGGCTGAGCTTATAGCGGTATCCGTTAGACCGGAATACCATCGGAGAGGAGTTGGCAATCACCTCCTAAGCGCCTTGGAAAAATTTTTTGTGGAGACGGGGGTCATCCAGTATTTCGTTTTTACCGATGTCAAGCACGCGCCTGCCATGTGCTTTTATCGGGCAAACAAGTTTGACGAAATTAAACACATCGATCTCTTTGGTTTTGAAGCCGTTGTTTTTCAAAAACAGCTCCCCTCATGAGAAAAAAATGAAATTTATAATTTAGCCTTATATGAAATGAAGGGGGATGTCGATTGAATGTTAAGGATTTTCTAACGATTCCAATGGCCAGGGGCGTCGACTTGGACCGGCCCGAAGCCGCGGTGATTCATCGCAGCATAATCCAGAACAAGAAATTTTTATACCGGCTTTATGAAGATTTCTACGGCGCCTTCGCTCAGGAAGCGGCGTCTGTATCGCATTTGCCGGGCCGCTTATTGGAGCTGGGATCAGGCGGCGGATTCCTTAAAGAGAAGCTACCCAATATCGTTACCTCCGAAGTCTGCAAGATTCCCTTGGTTGACCAGGTCATTGATGCCAACAACCTGCCGTTTGGGAAGGAGGAATTACGAGGCATCTTCATGCTTAACGTGCTGCACCATTTACCAAAGCCCAGATCCTTCTTTAGGGAGGCGACCCGTTGCCTGGTACGCGGGGGCCGCGTGGTGTTGATTGAACCGTTCAATTCCTGGTTTGGGAAATGGGTTTACACGCGATTTCATCATGAACCCTTTGATGATCAAATGAGCGAATGGGAAAGCCTGGACGGGGGACGGATGTCGACGTCCAACCAAGCTTTGCCGTGGATCATATTTTGGCGGGATAAACATGTTTTTGAGAAAGAATTCCCGGAGCTTAAGATTCTGAAAAGAACTCCGCATACGGCGCTCGGGTACCTCCTCTCAGGGGGAATGACGTGGCGGTCTCTGGTGCCGGGCCTTGCCTACCCGTTGGCGAGCCAGGTGGATCGAATTCTTTCCAAATGGAATCGCTTTTTCCCGATGTTCCAAACGATCGTTCTGGAAAAACAATGATGAAAGGCGGCCAATATCCGCCGCTTCCGGAACGGGTGGGAACTTCTGAAAGTCTGCCTGGCGAGCTGGCCGCATATGAAAGGGTAAGCACGTAAACGCTCTAGTGACCCTTCTTCTCCTCGCGGCGGCCTTTCCACGGCTTATGGTTTTTCTTCTTGCGGCTAACCGTCCGGAAGCCTGTCTCACGTCCGACGCCTATGGTTATTTAGGGCTGGCGAAAAACCTTTGGACGTACCATGCGTTCGGGCATGGAACACCGCCGGTGTTAGTGCCCGAAACATTTCGCTTGCCGGGGTATCCGCTGTTTCTGGCACCGTTCACCGCTCTGTTCGAATCTCCAGTTCTTTGGATCGCCTTCGCCCAATGTCTCCTAGGCATCCTCACGGTGATGTGGCTATGGCATTGGCTTCGCGGCGTGACAAACGATCGCAGCGCGCGGGTGGGCGCTCTAGTCCTGGCGGTCGACTGGGTGATCGTTTTCCACACCCCTATGCTGATCGCGGAAACCCTCGTCGTTTTCTTGCAGGTGCTGGCCATGATTCTAACGTGGAGAGCTCTGGAACTCCAGCGGGGAACCGAGGTGACTGGAAGCGGTCTGTTGTGGGGACTTACGCTGATGGTAAAACCTGTGTTCCTTTACTTTCCTCTGGTTCTCTGCTGGATCTGGTCGCCGCGGAAAAAATATATTTTTCGATTTCTTTTAGCGGCTTATCTTATCCCCGGAGTTTGGATCCTCCGAAACGGCGCGACGTCCAATTTCTGGAGTCTCTCCTCCTTACCCGGATTTGCGCTTTTTGATGACCTCGCCGCCAAAGTGATTGCGGACGCCACCGACCGCACCTGGGACAGCGTACGCCACGACCTGAGAGCGCAGGTCGATGCCAAGCACCCTTCCGGCTACCGCAATGACGCCGAACGAAGCCAGGTCTACGCGCAGGAAGCCGTTCACATCTTAAAACGACACCCCTTCGTGGTGGTGAAAGTGTGGTTGATCGGCGCCGCTCGAATGCTCGGGGGGACAGGTTTCGGCTTATGGCACTACTATCGCCCGCCTGCCCCCCAGCAGAACCCTGCGTTTTGGCTGATCCCTGTCCAAATCGTCTATGGTTTTGGATTGGGGGTGCTCTATCTTCTATCCGTCTGGGGCTGCATCAAGCTCTGGCGGATGAGTCGCAAAAAAGAAGCCTATTTCTTAGCGGCGGGCGTGACGTACATTCTCCTGGTAGCGAGCTATCCGGGAATGTCCCGATTGCGCATTCCGATGATGCCGTTTATGGCCATTGCGGCGAGTTTTGCTGTGACTAAAATCCCTGCGAGGGGGTCTGACTACCGTCTGGGGCACGACATCAAACGATCTTAACTTCGCCCTTGGGGACAATGAACTTGCCGCCACGTTCTCGGTACCGGGCCTCTTTGGCGATGATCACATCGGCATAGTTCGGCGCGAGGATGGTGAAATAATCGGGAAGCCGGCGTTCGGCCTCGTCGCGGGAGATGATCGGAATGTGATCGACGGGGGTGTACCACCCCTGCTTTGCGGGGGAGTCGTCTACAAAGTAATCGAGCGTCTCGCGGCCGATCCCTGAACACTTCAAGATCGTCAAACCTTTGGCGGCCGCGCCATAGCCGGCAATCTTTTTTCCCTGTCGCTTCAGGTCCCTCAGTATCTGGCGCAACTTCTTCGCAGCCTGCAGTACGTTTTGGCGGTACCGCAAGCTGGTCTTGTAGCCGTTTAGATCGGTTACTTCTTCCTCCCGTTGAAGCGCCTTCAGGCGTTCAGTTTCCGGGCGGCCATCGGTACTAAGAAACATCCGTAACGAGCCCCCTTGCGCCGGAGTGACCACTGCGTCGAACACGTGAAAACCGTATTGCGGCGCAAACGTCTGCCACCCCTGAAGCGAGAAGTAGGAATAGTGATCGTGATAAATCAGCGAGTAGTTCGTGTTTTTGACCATCCCCCCCCAGTAATTACATTCAATCACGAAGACACCGTCTTTCGCGAGCAGCGTCTTAACGCCGCGAATTAGGTCGCGGACGTCGTTTAAGTGGGCGATGCAATTATTGCCGATGATCGCCTTGGCTGGCCCCCACTCGCGGACGATCTTTTCCGCCAGCAATTCGGTAAAGAACAGCGGGATCGTGGGAATGCCGCGTTTCAAAGCGCGAATCGCCACATTGGCCGAAGGGTCCACACCCAGGATCCGCTGTGTATCCTTAAAAAGGTTCAACATGATACCGTCGTTACTGCCAATCTCGACGACAAGATCATTCTTCTTGAGAAATCGGTCGCGCACCTCTTCGGCGTACGGCGCGAAGTATTTGTCTAGCCCTGGCATGTCGGACGAAAAGTATAGATAGTCGACTTTTTTGTAGATCTCCTCGGCGTCAATGATGTCGACCAGCTGGACGAGATTGCATTTTTGGCATTGCTTGACCACAAGCCGATGGGTCGGATCTTTGCGATCCAGACGATCTTTAGGAACCAAACTGTTGACCAGGGGATGGCGGCCAATGTCAATCACGACCTTGAACTTGGTGCTGTCGCACATCCGGCAGGTCTTGTTATGAATGATTTTCACTTGTCGATGACCTCTCTTACGGATTTTAGCGTCGGAACAAATTCATGGAGCCATTCGATGACATTCTTTTTCGGATGCCAATCTAGCAGTGCTTCGGCCCGGCTGATGTCAGCCTGGTGTCTTTCCACTTCGAATGCCCGCCGCGGAATAAAGATGACCTCGCTGCCGATCGCCTTAGCGATCTCCTCCATCGCCGTGACCTTGCCGCTGCCGACGTTGATGATCTCGCCGTGGCCAGTCTTTGGGGATTCCAGGGCCTGCGTGAACGCCTCGGCGACTTCTTTCACATAGACGAAATCCCGCTGTCCCGTGCGGAACGACGATTGGGCGGTCGTTTCCGTCAGCGTGATCGGTTTCCCTTCTTTCTTCGCCCGGAAGAAGGCAGCCATCGCCGTATCCTTTCGCTGGTTCTCACCGAAGACTTGGAACAAGCGCAGGGTCACCGTCGGAAGTCCGTAGCGCGTGGTCCACATCTGCAGGAGGTATTCGCAGGAGAGTTTTTGCCAGCTGTACGGTTCGATCGGGTCCGGCGGCATGTCCTCGCGCCACGGCGTGGGGTTGTTGCCGAACAGCGACGCGGTCGAAGGGAATGCGAATTTCTTGACGCCGGCTTGGGTCGCCGACTCCAGGAGTCGGACCGTCATCTCGATGTTGTCGCGCGTCGTCTCAATCGGGTGCTGGATGGAGTTGGGGATGTTGGTCACGAACGCGAGGTGAACGATGTAATCGACGCCACGGAGCTTCTCCGGCGTCAAGCCCCGCGCGTCTTCTTGCAGGAAACGATAGCGGGGCGCGCACAGCTCGGACGGCAGCAGATCCACACCCACAACCTCCCAGCCGCGGTGGAGGCACTCCTCGGCCACGTGCGGGCCAATAAATCCAGAAACACCGGTGATAACAACTTTAGCCATCCTTCGTTTCCTCCTGAGACGTCTAGTTGCGTACGACCATTTTTATTTTCGGAGCGGCCGCGAGCCGGCGGGTCATCAGCGGACCGAACGTCTTGGCCCATTCGTGCAGCAGGAGGGAAACATACGAGCTGCGGTCCCAGTCCTTCCGGCCCAGCCATTGATTAAACCGGATCGTGAGCCCCTTCTTTTCATCCCGGAGCGGGGCGGTCATGCCGCGCTTCTCGAGGATGCGGCGCAGGATGACTTTCTGGTTAAGTCCCGCGATCTTCAGTGCCGGCGGCAGGCTGAACCCGAACTCGATGACGCGGCGGTCCAGGAAGGGGCAGCGGTTCTCCAGCCCGAACGCGCCCGCCATCCGGTCACCCATCTGTAACAGGCTCGGCATAACCAGCTTAAAATCAGCGAACCCCATCGCATTGATCGGATCCTCAAACATCTCAAAATAGGGCCGCAATCTTTTGCGTGCTAGCGCGACATTTCCGTTCCGGGCCGTGATTTTTGCGAAGCCATCAAGGTACGGCGGGTAGAACTTTCCAAAGATGTATTGATACGAAGGGTATCGCTGCTGCAGCTCCCACTCGCGGGCGATCGGTAGATAGCGGACGTATCCTCCGAAGATCTCATCGGCTCCTTCGCCCGAGAGCACGACCTTGACATGACGCGAGGCACGCTCGGCGAGCTTCCACAATGGGTAGGTCGAGAGCGAGCCGACGGGAAAGTCTAGGTGGCGGGCCAGCTTTCGGAGCCGACGGAAGAAGTCCTTGCGCCAGTTCTGCGTGTCATCAAAAAATAGCTTGTGTTCAAAATCGTGATAGGTGGATATCAGTGACGAGTCGATCCCACTGGAGTAGTAGAGCCCGACCGGCACGTCGCTACGGAGACGCAGCTTGACCGCGTCCCCCAGCAGCGCTTCCAACTCCTCCGCCGCGGTCTTGACGTTGACCGGACGCGGCTGGAACTTCCAGTACTCGACCAGCTTCTTCTGGTGGGTGTTCAGATCATAAACCAGGTAATGGGCGGGCGGGACGTCGTAGACGTCCTTCCAGAGCGTCGTGCCGAAGCAATGCTGAAAGGTCTCGAAGAACTCGTTTTCTTGTTCTTCCAGCGGCACCACCCCTGCGAGCGCTTTCGCCTCTGAGCAGAAGGCAAAGACCTTGTTCCGATGGAAGTAATAAAGCGGTTTTTCGCCGGCCATATCGCGACCCAGCCACAGCTTCCTTTTCTGCGAGTCGTAAAGCGCGAAGGCAAACATCCCGTTCAGCCGGTCGAACATCCCGACGCCCCACGCGCGCCAGGCTTTCATCAGCACCTCGGTATCCGAAGTTGTCCTGAAGGTCCAGCCCTTTTTCTTGAGCTCCTTTTGCAGCTCGATGTAATTGAAAATCTCGCCGTTGTAAGCCAGGACGAATCCATCCTCCTGGTAAGGGGCAAGCCCCGGCGACTTCATATCAATGATCTTGAGCCGGCCCATGCCCAACTCAAGAGGCGGGTCCCGATAGATGCCGGATTCATCAGGCGCGCGATGCCGCTGCGCCGCGATCATTTTCGCGACGCCGGTTCCATGGACGATACCGCTGATGCTACACACGAGGTGCCGGCAGGGACGCGAAGATGCCGCGCCGGATGTTCAGGCGCGCCAACCGGTACAGTCCCACCGTGGAGCAAGTATGCAGAATGGCCGGTAGGGCTTGGGACATTCTCATTGAGGAGTGCTCCCCTTTATAGTCACACCGGACAGGGACCTGGCAGATCTTGAGACCCCTGTAGCGCGCCTGCGCGATAATCTCGAAGCTGAAAAAATAGTTCTGTGACGCATGCTTCAACGCAATGGTGTCCACGAACGTGCGGCTGTAGGCACGAAATCCCGGAAACAAGTCACGTGACGGAATGCCCAATCCCACGCGGCCAATCGATGACAGGAAGATGTTGCCCAAATAACGGGCCCAGTCCATTCCGTCGCGCAGCGGCTGCAGCATGCGATGGAACCGATTTCCCAGAACCAGATCGCATCCCGCGATCAACCGCTCCAGCGCCGGCGGCACGGCTGCGAAATCATACTGGCCGTCACCATGAAGTTCAAAAATGTGTGTGGCGCCTCTTTCCAGCGCCTTCCGGAATCCGAAGACCAAATTCCCGCCGTAGCCCGTGTGTGCGTGCGCGAATACGGGAATGCCGAGCCGTTTGGCCCGGGCGACCGTATCGTCGGTCGAACCGTCATCAACGCAGATAATGTCGTCGAAATAATCCCGCGGAATGCTTTGAACCGCGCGTTCCACCATGGAGGCGCAGTTATAAGTCATCACCACCCCTATGATTTTCCGATCAGGCATGGGCTTTTTCCAGAGCGCAGTGGAGTGAAAAGGTCCATCCGGAGGCGGCTTCCACCGGGAGCCAGTTGGCGCCAAACGCGAATCGGGGGAGGTCTTTCTCATTAACGGGCATACATCTCCAGTGGAAAGTTCGCCGTCGTGAAAGGATCCGAGAAACCCATT
>MGUR01000048.1:2692-6431 GCA_001800075.1 Elusimicrobia bacterium RIFCSPLOWO2_01_FULL_59_12 | reverse complement strand
CGACTCGGCGAAAACACGGATCCGGGCGTATCCGGTTTGTTCAAGCCGACGGCGGGCGTCGCGGGCCCAGAGTGGCAGGACAGCGAAGGCGCGGCCTGGCGCGGTGTCAAAAGGGGGGGTGCCGATCTGAAGGATCCGGTAAGCGGTGAAGGGGATGGGAGGAAACCCAAAGACCTGAGGGATGACTTGATCCTGCCCGATGACTGTCCCCGGTGGGACGTGTTCATGAATCCAGGCGGCCGCCCGGGAAGCATTGTCGCGCGGAACGCGGTCAGAAGCGTAGTGCTGCGCGTAAAGGACCGCCATGACTGACAGGGCAGCCAGACACATCCATCCCACCCAGGAGGCCCGAAGAATCTGGCAGATGAACCAGCCTGCCATCAAGCACCCGACGCCGATTAAGGCCAGCCAGAGCCGGCTGGACGCGGGAGACCCTTGCATGGCTTGATTTTGGAACGTGCTATAGGTCAGCACAGCCAACGATAAGAGGGCCCATGTTCTGATCTTCCGGTCGTTTCGCTGCCATGCGGCATAGGCCGTGCCAGCCAGAACCAGAAGCCAGAGGGGCGTTCCGAGAGACGGACGGAGCGCTCCATATAAAAAATCCCAGAAGGCCCGGGCGCTCACGCCGAACGGGTAAAAATTTCGGATGTAGCGCACTTCATCCTTGTAATCCTGAAAATAAGAAAAAATGTAGAAATTGGTGAGTAGAAAAAACGTGGCGGAAAGCGCCGCGGCGACCACCCCCCTCTGGAACGTGGCTCGAAGAGAAGGGGTCCAGCAGGCCCATACCAAGAAAGGGAGGAATGCTATTTGACTCATCGTGGTCCCCACGGCCAATCCGAAGCAAACAGCCGCCAGGGCGAGGCTTTTGAGCTGCGCGTCCCCTTTGGCCCGAAAACAAAAGTACAAGGAGGACAGGGTCCACGCCCCGGCCCAGACATGCGGCTTGGCCAGTTTCGCGGTGCTGATAGAGGCCGGACACAGCGCGTAAAAACAACTGGCCCAAAAACCCGTAAAAACCCCGCCGAGGCGCTTTCCAAGATAGAACAGAGGGATCGTGGAAAGTATCATCCCGATGACGGACCACCCTCGCACCCCCCAGTACACTTTCGCTATTTCTTCAGGGTGAGCGTAGTAGAACGACGCCTGGGGAACCAGCTTTACGAAGTCAAGCGACTGGAGGATTTTTAAATAAAAACCCAAGGGAAAAATGTAGGCCCCTCCGTAGTAAAACGAATGGGGGTACCATTGTCCTTTAAGGGGGTTGATATGCGACAACATCACCAGGACCTGCTGCTCGTCGCCATGATGCGTTCGGACCAGGAAGGAGCTGTAGGCGGAGAGGATATTGGCCGACTCGGCGACCGGTTTCCCAAGGCGCGCCATCCGCCCGTAATACGCGACAGAATTTAGACCGGTCTTGTCGTATAGCTCGTCGCGGGCTTTTTCCACTTTGCTGTAAAATTCATGCGTTTTCATCTCGGGTTTCAGAAATAAATCAGCCCGTTCCCTGGAAGGAAGCCCCCACCCCAGGCCCCAGAGCCCCGCGATCAAGGCGAGGAAAGCGGCGGGCAGCGGAGAATTTTTCAATCTTAAATCCATCATAATCGCGACGTATTATCGCTTGTTTAGTTATTGAAATCCATACAAACCTGATGCCGCTGTCCAAGCATCGGGAGGGCCCAGAGGCGGTAGCTGTGGTCCTACTTCAGGGGTGCTGTTTTCTGCCAAAAGACGCTCGCCGAGTAGATGAAAATTCGTAACGGCCGGTTAGTTTTGTGTCGTCTAGGGTTTTTCCCCGACAACGAGGGCGGAAAGTCCGAACGGCGGAGACCAAAACTCTTCATATTTCAACAGCGGCACCAGGCGGTCGAACAGCCGCACCTGCCGGGTGGGCATCCTCTTGCGCTTAAATATCCTTCCGTTGACCCACCAGCCCGGTACTCCCAAAGCATTGAGATACCGTTTGTGCCGGATGCGGAACCCCGCGTCGCTCAGAAGCGCGCTCGCCTGGACCACGGTGTAACGCCGGAAATGCCCCACCTGCGCGTCCAGAGGACTAAACAGCCAGGCGTGCGCCGGAACCAGCATGAGGAAGCGTCCTCCCGGGCGAAGGAGGCGGAAGACGTTGCGCACGGCCAGCGCATCCTGCTCGATATGCTCGACAACGTTGAGCGCGATGACGGTATCGGCGGCCGTCCCCGCGAGCCTTTGCACGTCCGTCTCGCTCGCCAGGTCCAGGGTCTCGATCTTAATGTCGGGAAACTCTCCGAACTGCCGCCGCAGTTCGTTGCGGTAGAATTCGGATAAATCAGTGGCCAGAACAAAGTCGCGGTCCACCAGGTATTTCGTGATGTTCCCGATCCCCGCGCCGATCTCCACGACGCGCTGGCCCACAAAAGGCCGGCATTGCCTGAAGAGCCATCCATTGTAGCGGCCGGCGCCTTCCATGATGCGCAAGGCGCGGAGCTCAGTGTTCTCCTGGTACAGGTCGTCCTTCAGCCAATAGACGAGAATCGCCCAGACAGTCTGCAGTGCCAGGCGCAGCTGGAATTTTTTCCCCTCGATGTAGCTTCGTCCCTCGTAGGAGATCGGCACTTCAAAGATCCGGAGCCGCAGTTTGGCGACCTTGGCCGTGACCTCGGCTTCGAACCCGAAGCCGTTGGAACGCAGGGGGATGGACTGAAGGAGTTCCGTGCGGAAGGCTTTGTAGCAGGTTTCCACGTCGGTCAGGTCGAGGTCGGTAAAAATGTTCGAAAGCAGGGTCAGCAGGCGGTTGCCCAGGGCGTGCCAGAAGAAGAGAACGCGCCGCGGGCCGCTCCGGAAACGGGAGCCGTACACGACGTCGGAGTGGCCGTTGAGGATGAATTCGATGAGGGCAGGATATTCTTGAGGGTTGTAGTCGAGGTCGGCGTCCTGGATGATGGTCACCATCCCTTTGGCTTCCTGGACCACGCGCCGCACCGCCGCGCCCTTGCCCTGCCTCCGCTCCTGATAAAAGACGCGGCACGGGCTGGCGCCTTGCGGCCGGGGCGACGTCTCCAGGTTCCGAAGAAATTCCCGCGTGCCATCGATGGAGCCGTCGTCAACGATCAGGATCTCTTTGTCCACGGGGGACGCCTCGACGCGCCGCAGGACCTGCCGGATCGTGCGCGCCTCGTTGCAGACCGGTATGATCACGGTCAGCGTGGGTCTCTGTTCTTGTGCCTTCGCGGGTTGGGAGAGGGTCGACACGGGTTACTCGTTATGGAGTTTTTTCACAAATTTTAAGAATGGACAGAGTCCCCAAAACGGTTTAGAGTATATTATTATGTGTCGTCAAAAGCTATGATGGGCGCTGTAGATTACGAGTCTTGAAGAAAATCCTGCATCTCATCACGAGCCTGGAGGGGGGAGGCACGGAAAACTTCCTCTACCAGATTCTCGCCCATACGCCCGCCGGCTACGACCATCAGGTCCTCTATCTAAAAAAAGACGGCGTCATCGGCGAGCGCATGCGCCGCCGCCGGATCGCCGTCCGGCCGGCGGGATCGCTTCCTTCCCTGTACCAAACCCTTCGTCAGGAAAAACCGCAGATCCTGCATACCTGCCTTTACAGCGCCCATCTGGCGGGCCGCTGGCTGGGCCGGATCGCGAAGATTCCCGCGGTCATCACCAGCCAGCGCGCGATCGACATCTGGCAGAAACCCTGGCAGCGCTGGCTGGACACGCGAACCCTCCCCCTGAGCGCCGCCGT
>MGUR01000048.1:0-2673 GCA_001800075.1 Elusimicrobia bacterium RIFCSPLOWO2_01_FULL_59_12 | reverse complement strand
AAGCCCGGCGCGGCGGGCCCGCAGGTCCTGAGATTTTCGAAATCCCCAACGGGGTGGATACCGCCGTGTTCAAAGCGTTCGATCGAGGCGCCGCGCGCGAGCGCTACGGCCTTCCCAAGGACGCCGTCGTGGGAGGAACCTTGATGCGGCTGCATGAAGAAAAGGGAGCGGATTTCATTCCCCAATTCGCCGGCCGGCTCTTGCCGGCCTTTCCCCGTCTGCACCTTCTGATCGGCGGCGTGGGGCCGCTGGCGCAGGGCCTCCAAGAACAAATCGGCGCCGCAGAGTACAACGGCCGCGTCCATTGGGTGGGGTGGGACAATGAAGCCCCCGTTTTTCTCTCCGCGTGCGACTTTTTCTGGTCCCTCTCGCGTGAGGAAAGTTTCCCGCAAACGCTGGTGGAAGCGTCCGCGATGGGTCTCCCATGGATCGCGCCGGATGTGGGCGGGGTATCGGACCTGCGCCAAACGGGAGCGGCGGGGCTCTTATTTCAGCGGCTTAATCTGCGTGAAGCCGCGGAAAAAGCAGCGGACCTGCTGCAGCAGTTGGGGCCGTTGACCGAGCGGGCGCGCCAAGCGGTCGCGCCCGTGTGCGCGCAGTACGCTCTGGCGAAGATGGTGGAACGGGTTTACGGCGTCTTCGAACGTTTTTCGGGGAGGGTCTGATTGTATCGGAGGTATTTTTGCGGCAAATCCGGGGTGAAGCACTTCTGAAAAGGGGTCAGGAAGCTGTATTTGATCAGCGTCCAGCCGGCGGAGATTCCGTCCCGGTACCGGATTTTTTTGCCTTCCATGTAAGCGCGGGGATTGTAGGAAATGTGCATCTCCTGCATATGCACCCGCAGTTTGGCGATCTTCGCGGTCACTTCCGGATCAAAGTCGAAACCGGACGAGTTCACGACGACGTGCTTTAAGAGATCCGCCCGCCAAATCTTGTAGCACCCCTCCAGATCGGTCAGGTAAATCCCTGTGCACAAATTGGAAAAGTACGTCAGCAGTTTGATCCCCAGGCGGTGGTAGGTCCTCTGAACTTGATCGCCGGATTGTTTGAACCGGGACCCGTACACGGCGTCCGCTTTGCCCTCCAGAAGGGGACGCAGGAGGCGCGGGAGATCGTGAGGATCGTATTCCAGGTCGGCGTCCTGGACGGCGATCAGATCGCCGCGCGCCGCGGCGACGCCTCTTAAAATCGCGGCGGTTTTTCCCTGATTTTTTTCCTGCAGGAGAGCTTGATCTTCGGGGCCGGCCAGGCGTTGAATCAGCTCGCGGGAACCGTCCTTCGATCCGTCGTCCACCAGGATGTATTCCACGGGGCACGGCCAGGCCAGCGCATGCAATTCCCGCCAGATGCTCTCCAGCGTGGCAACCTCATTGAAGACCGGAATAATCAGCGACAGTTTCACGAGGCTTCCTTCACCTCGCGCGCGTCCAAACTGCTTCTCAAGATCGTGGGAGGCAGTCCGAATTGTCCCATCGAATGTTCGAAACGCGTCACCGACCCGGCGGGATTGAACGGAATATTGAGCGCTTTTCGGACGTCCCGCTCCATTTGGTCGCGCGCGGCGACCAGGGCTTCGGCGGACAGCGCGTCGGTATAAACGAAGGATTTGTATCCGCCGTCGGGGTCGCCTTTGTAGTAATCGGCCACGCGCATGTAGTCGACCTCGTAGCTGTAAAGGCGGTCACCGGTCTCCTTGTAGGTGTAGACCCATACATCCTGATCCGCGGGGTGCCGAACGGCTTGATCGTAATAAGGCGTGCCCGGGTAGGTGGTGATGATCGTCACGTCAAAATCGTCCGGCTTGACCTCCCGCAGCCAGTCCTCCGTTTCGCGCACCGTCCGCGGGCTTTCCCCCGGGTGCCCGATCGACATCAGCGCCTTGACTTTCAGTCCGTGGCGGCGGGCAATCTCCACGCAGCGGGTGTTTTCCTCGCGGGTGGCGCGCTTATTGATGTTCTGAAGGATGCGCGGAGACCCGGACTCGAAACCTGTAAGTATCCACCGGAACCCGGCGTTGCGCATCGCCTCCGCCTGTTCGTCCGTAAAAAGCTGGGATTTGATGAACCCGCGCAGCCGGAACTCGACCCTCAACTCGTCCTGCAGGCGCCCGATGGAATTCATCAGGTCGACCATCTGAGGATTCACGTTGAGCTCGTCGTCATACAGCATGAACCCGCGCGTCTTATAGGCCTGGTGCATCTGCCTGATTTCTCTCACCACATTGTCGGTCGTGCGCGTGCGCACCCGCCGCAGCGTCGGGGACTCGCGGCCCCCGCAAAACCCGCAGGAAAACGGGCATCCGAGTTGGGCGATCAGGCTCATCGCGCGCTCCCCATCGATGAAATAGTGATAGCTGTCCACATCCACCAGATGGCGCGCCGGAAAAGGCAGTTCGTTCAGCCGCTCGTTGTTCAGGAAAAGCGTGGACTTGGGATCATCGGCGTCGATCAAGGGAGGGGCGTCCGGCGCGATGGCCGGGAAAATGGCTTTCTCGCCATCCCCGGCGACCACCACATCATAGAGGTCGCACAGCTTCTTAAACGCCGTGGTGGCCCGGCCGGCGCGACCGGCGGCCGCTTCCTTCTTGTAAGCCGCATTGACCAGGGTCGGGTGCGGGCCGCCTAAAATGAGCCGGGCAGCCGGCCGGACTTTGCGCAGGGATTCGGCGATCAG
>MGUR01000047.1 GCA_001800075.1 Elusimicrobia bacterium RIFCSPLOWO2_01_FULL_59_12 | reverse complement strand
CCCCCGCCGTTGAAGCGTTGGCGGGCAGGCCGCCCTCTCCCGCGCGGGGGAGAGGGACTGATTGGCGAAGCTGGACGCCGTTGCCGGATCCGCGGCCAGGCAGGGAATCAGCATAAGCGAAGCGATGCGGACGAGAAGCTTGTTCATAAAAGATGGCGCATGCGCGGGCGCGACCGGGAATCAGGATTATTTTAGAGGGTTTCTGCTGGAGGCAGAATAGTCCGGAGGGCTAATAATCTGGTGCCGAACGGTCCAGGTTTTTACTAGGCCCCGCTGGGGGAGGTTTTGAGGGGGTTAGGATCCGGAAAAACCCTTGGCAAGGCGTCGAGCGTGGGCAAGAAAGAACGCTCGCAAGGAGGCGATGCTTAAAGGGCGGATCAGGCGGGGCAGCATGGAAATTCCTTTGACTTTAAAAAAGGCCATGGCCAAGCCATAGTCATCGAGTTCGGGATACTTATGGTGCGCTTGCCGGATCAGCTGCGTCAACGCCATGTAGCGGTGATGAATAAAAAAGACATCAACGAAGTCTTTTGCCTCCGACCGCTCATACAGCGCGGAGAGTTTATTGCAGGAAATGTCTAAAGAATTATCCAGCGCCATCTTCAGAGGCCGGTATTGACCGAGAGGCTTCAAACGGCCCGGCATATCTAAAGCGAAGTCCATCTCCAGACGTTCCCCCCCGCGGGCCAGGGTGCATTCAAAGAGCGTTTCGAATCGCCGGCCCCACGCGACCCGGGCTTTCAGGGTCTTGGCTATTTTGCGGACCACCGGAGGAATGCGGCTGACCGCCTGCGGCGCTTCCGTAAAAAAATCGAGATCATCGGACAGGCGATGCTGAAGATAGAAAGCCGAAAGCGCTGTTCCGCCGGTCAGATAAAAATCCTTCAAAAGCGGTTCCTGAACGAGATCCTGCAGAACGCGTGCTTGAAAGGGAGTGAGGATATGGAGCGGGCTTTTTGCCTTAAGTAGATTCAAAATACCATTCCCAGAAGGCTCGAATGCGCGCGGGGACAGAGACGTGCGGGAGGTAACGCCGTATCGTGCGAAGACCGAGAGCGCGGATATCTTTCACGCCGCCGCGCGCCAGGACGCGTCCGATGTACCACCGACGAAAGGCCTCGTCCTGGAACCCTCTAGAGGGGACCTTGTAATCCCAGATCAGATTAGGGTTGATCTTCATGTTCATCGCTTGTTTACCGCAGGACGCCTCATCCGCCAGGTATTTTAACAAATCCCGTTAATACCCGCCGCCGGAGGCCTGGAGGGCGCGCTCGGAGGCGTTAAACACATAGAGCATGAGCGCGAGATACGCAAGGAGGGGAATGAGGTAGGTATACACCAGGATGCGTCCTTTAGCCGTTCGGCTGAACGTTGCGTCGCGCCACACCATCCAGAAGCCGACGGGAGGCAAAAACAGCAGCCAGAACTGCAGCCAGGCGATCCGGCGCCAAGGATGGCCGGTTTCTGATTTCTGGTTGCCGGTTTGCAGTTGCACGTAAACCAGAAACTAGAAACCCGAAACTAGAAACTTTTTCATAGCGCGCGTCCAATGGAGGCGGCGATGCCGCGGAGTTCCAGCATCATGCGGGCGAACTGGTCGGGGAGGAGGGACTGGGGACCGTCCGAAAGGGCTTCTTCGGGCTTGGGATGGACCTCGATCAACAGACCATCGGCGCCGGCGGCGACGGCCGCGCGGGCCAGCGCGGGGATGTACTCGCGGATCCCCACGCCGTGCGACGGGTCCACGATGATCGGCAAATGGCTCAGGTGCCGCATCACCGGGACGGCGTTCAAGTCCAGGGTGAAGCGCGTGGACGTTTCGAACGTTCGGATGCCGCGCTCGCAGAGCATGACGTCGTAATTTCCATTGGTCATGATGTATTCCGCGCTCATCAGGAGTTCCTGGATGCTGGTGGCCAGCCCGCGCTTGAGCAGGACGGGCTTCTTGGCTTTGCCCACGGCCTTCAGCAGGTCGAAGTTCTGCACGTTGCGCGCTCCCACCTGAATGATGTCCGCGTACTCTTCCACGAGCTTCACGTCGTTGACGTTCATCACCTCCGTGATGACCGGAAGACCGGTCTGCTTGCGGGCGTCCGCCAGAAATTTGAGGGCTTTTTCCCCATGCCCCTGGAAGGCGTAGGGCGATGTGCGGGGCTTGAAGGCGCCGCCCCGCAGAACCTGCGCCCCGGCCGCTTTGACGGCTTCCGCGGTCGCCAGCAGCCGCTCCTTGGTATCGACGGAACAGGGCCCCGCCATAACGACCACCTGCCGGCCGCCGATCTGTAATCCGTTTTTCAGCTCAATGACCGTGTTTTCCTTGTGAAATTCCCGGCTGACCAGTTTATACGGCTTCGAGATCGCCGTGACGACCTCCACGCCGTCCATGGCTTCAAAAATGTCCTTGGTGCGGACGGCATTTTCCCCAATCACCCCGATCACGGTCAGTTCTTTCCCGTGCTGGGCATGAGGCGCGAAACCCAGTTCATGGATTTTTTTAACGATCGCGTCCACCTGCCGCTTGGTCGCGTCTTTTTTCAGCGTGATCATCATGCGCCTAAAACCTCCCCTAAAGCCTTTAAAAACCAGCGGTTCTCAACAGGCAACCCGTACGTCACTCGAATGTGGCGCGGAAAATCGTATTCGTCCATCGCCCGCACGATCACGCCCCGGTTCAGCAGCGCTTCGAACACGTCCGTCCCCCGGCGCGGCGAGACGTCCATCAGCGCAAAATTGCCCAGAGAGGGTACTACACGGAGGCCCATTCGCGCCAGCTCGGGGAGGACCGCCTTCCGGCCGTCCTTGACCAGCCGCAGGCCGCGCTGGATCTGGGCGGGGTCGCGCAAAGACGCTTCCGCCGCGGCCTGGGCGATGACGTTGACGTTGAAAGGCGGCCGGGCTCGGTCGAGCGCGGAGATGACGGCCGGATCCGCGAAAGCATAGCCCACCCGAAGGCCCGCCAGCGCGTAGATTTTGGAAAACGTGCGCAGCGCAACCAGATGGGCGTGCCGCTTCTGCAGGGCGGCCACGTCCGGATAATCCTTGGCGAAGGCGCTGGCGTATTCGTAGTAGGCCTCGTCCACCACCACCAGCAACCTCTGGCCCTGATCATTCAACCGGCTCACGCGCTGCAGCAAGGCATCGAGTTCCGCGGCCGTGTTGTAGGTCCCCGTGGGGTTGTTCGGGTTGGCGATAAAAAGCATTTTCGTGTCGGGCCGGATGGCCCGCGCCATGGCCGCCAGATCATGCGTGAAGTCCCGCATGGGGACGCTGATCACGGTTGAGCCCATGAGCTCGCCCGCCATGCGGTAGCGGATGAAGGCGTGCTCCGACACCACGATCGAGTCTCCGGGATTCAGGAATGTTTTTCCCAACAGCTCGATCAGCTCATCGCTGCCCGCGCCGATGATCACGCGGTCCGCGGAAAGGCCGTGTTTTTTCGCCAGCGCCTGCCTCAGAGCCGTGCTGGCGCCATCGGGGTAACGCAGCATGGATTTCCCCGCTTGCGCGACCGCCTTCAGCGCCCGGGGCGAGGGCCCCAGGGCGTTTTCGTTCGAGGCCAGCTTGTACAACCGCTTCAAGCCGCGTTCCCGCCGGACGCTCTCGAGGGAACGTCCGGGCAAGTACGGTTCAAAACCGCGGCATTGCGGGCGAATGAGGGCGTCCACCCAATGGGACTGCGTGTTTACGCTCATAGGGATTATTCGGTTCGGGGATACGACCCCAGGATTTTCAGAAAGGCGCAGGATCGTTCCAGCCCCTGAAGGGCTTTTTGAACGCGCGCATCCGAGCGGTGACCCAGGAAGTCGACAAAGAAAATATACTCCCACGCCCGCTGGCGGGTGGGCCGGGATTCGATCTTGGTCATGTTGAGATGGTGCTTTTTAAACGGCACCAGGATATCGTGCAGCGCTCCCACCCGGTCCTTCACAGAAAACATGATCGACGTCTTGTCGCGGCCCGTGCGCCGGGGCTCCGCGGAACCGATCACCAGAAAGCGGGTGTAGTTGTGCGTGGCGTCCTCGATGCGCGACGCCAGCACGTCCAGTCCGTAGAGATCCGCCGCCAGCCGCGAGGCGATCGCGACGGCGTGCGGGGTCCTGGCCGCCATCCGGGCGGCCTCCGAGGTCGACGCGGTTTCCACGATCCGCAGTTCCGGCAAGTGCGCTTCCACCCACTGCCGGCACTGAGCGAGCGCCTGATAGTGGGAAAAGAGCGCGCGGACGCCGCCTTTCCGGCGGTACTCGGCCTCCCGTCCCAGCAGGTAATGCCAGATGGGCAGTTCCATCTCCGCGCAAATCGAGAGGTTCGACTCGATAAACATATCCAGGGTGTGATTGACGACGCCTTCCGTCGAATTTTCGATGGGGACCACCCCGTAATCCGCGCGCCCTTTTTCTACCTCGGAAAAAACGTCCGCGATGCTGTGCGCGGAAACGAGCGCGGCCTGGTGGCCGAAGCTCTTGAGCGCCGCCTGGTGCGTGAAGGTCGCTTCCGGGCCGAGGAAGGATATCCTCAGTTTCTTCTGCAGGCTGCGGCAGGCGTGCACAATCTCATTGAATACATCCTGCACGGCCTGACTGGACAGCGGTCCGCGGTTGAGGCGCTTCAGGCGCTGCAGCAGACTTTTTTCCCGGGACGGCACGAAGACTGACCGGCCGTTTTTTTGCTTGAGCTGGCCGATGGTTTCGACCAGCCGGCCCCGCTGGTTGAGAAACCTCAGCAGCGACTGGTCCAGCCGGTCGATGTGATCGCGCAGTTTTTTAAGTGAAGCCATATTTTGATTCGTCACCCCCGCGGAAGCGGGGGTCCAGTTCTGGATTCCCGCCCGCCTTGTCGTGTGGCGGGCGGGAATGACGGAAATTGTTTCTGCATAATCACTGAAACCTGCCGCTGGTCTGTCTTATCTCTACGAAATGAATGATATCGCGTCTGGTGCCGCGTGCAGCCTGGCGTCTTGCCCTTCACTGTCAAACCCAGCCGGCGCGCCTGCCGGAGCACTTCGTTCGCCAGATCGACGCTCCAGCGCGAGCCCATTCGCCGCCGGGTGACCGGAAAG
>MGUR01000046.1:5498-6137 GCA_001800075.1 Elusimicrobia bacterium RIFCSPLOWO2_01_FULL_59_12 | reverse complement strand
GGAAACGGCGAAAACCTTGAATTGCCAAACCGTCACCCCGGCGAAAGCCGGGGTCCAGGTTCTGGATTCCGGCCCGCCACACAACAAGGCGGGCCGTCCGCCGGGCTGTGTGGAGGACGGCTTCCGCCGCAATGACATCACTGAAGCGTGCGGCCGTTGTCTTTCATGCAAGAAAATCGGCGCGGGGAAGCACCCGGATGTGAGAGTGATCGATCTGGCGTACCAGGCAGCGATTCGGGGGGAGCCCCTCGAAAAGCAGCAATTCTTGCGGATTGAAACCGTTTTAGAAGAGCGAAAGCGTCTTTATCAGACAGCCAACGAAGGGGCCTGGAAGGTCAGCGTTCTGAATGATGCGCACCGCATGACCCCGGACGCCGCCAATGTGCTGCTGAAAATCCTGGAAGAGCCGCCGCCGCGCACCGCGCTCTTTCTTTTGACGCCGTACAGGGACCGGATCTTTTCCACACTGCTTTCCCGCTGCCAATCCGTGCGTTTTCGAGCGGTATCGGGGGCTGCGGCATCGGTTGCAGATCCCGATACGGAAGCGCTTTGGAATAAACTGCCGGGGATGACGCCCCGCCAAATCCTGAGCGAGCTGCCTCCGCGCCCGACCCGCGCGGAGATCGAAGCGCAGATCGA
>MGUR01000046.1:0-5489 GCA_001800075.1 Elusimicrobia bacterium RIFCSPLOWO2_01_FULL_59_12 | reverse complement strand
CTTTCCCCCGCGACCAGCGGGCTCCGCGGCGGGCGTCCCGCCGCGGCCGCCCGCGTGGAGCTTCTCCAACAGGCCCAGCAGCAGCTGCGGCAAAACGTTCCCCCCGCCCTTGTTTACGATCACCTCCTTTTAAAACTGGCGGCCTCGCTGAAGTCATGAGCCGTTTTTATCTCACGACGCCCATCTATTACGTCAATGACGTCCCGCATGCGGGCCATGCCTACACCACGATCGCAACGGACGTGCTGGCACGCTGGTATCGCCTGCAGGGCGAAGAAGTCTTTTTCCTGACCGGGACCGATGAGCACGGGACCAAGATCGCGCAGGCGGCGGCGGCGCGTAACCGGGCCCCGCAGGAGTATTGCGACGAGATCGCCGCGCAGTTTCAGCAGGCTTGGAAGGATCTGCGCGTCTCGAATGATTCTTTCATCCGCACCACCGCGCCGGCGCACGCGCGCGCCGTTCAGTCCTTTCTCAAGGCGCTGTGGGAAAAGGGCGTCATCTACAAAGCGCGGTATCAGGGCAAGTACTGCGTGCAGTGCGAGCGCTTTTACGCGGAAGACGAACTGATCGGCGGGCTCTGCCCGGACCACCGCATCCCGCCGGAGGTCCAGTCCGAGGACAATTATTTTTTCCGTCTCTCGGATTTTCGCGAAACCCTCCTGGCCGCGATCACCGATGAAAACCACCCCCAGCATTTCAAAATTTACCCGCTCGCCCGCCGCAACGAGGTGATCGGCAAGCTCAAGCAAGACGTCAACGACCTGAGCATCTCCCGGGCGACCCTGTCATGGGGCATCCCGCTCCCGTGGGACCGTTCCCAGACCACCTATGTCTGGGTGGATGCGCTGTTGAATTATTTGACGGCCATCGGCTATCCGGACGACCCCCGTCACGTGGAAGAGTGGTGGCCCGCCCAACTGCATTTAATGGCCAAGGACATCCTGTGGTTTCATGCCGTGATCTGGCCGGCGCTTTTGATGGCGACGGAGATGAAACTGCCCAAAAAGATTTTTGTGCACGGCTTTTTCACGGTCAACGGTCAAAAGATGTCCAAGAGCATGGGCAACGTCATCCGGCCCGCCGACTTGATTAAGGAGTTTGGTGTTGACGGGACGCGGTACCTGCTGCTCTCGGCGTTTCCATTCGGCGCGGACGGCGATTTCAATCAGGATTTAATGAAAACGGCCTACAACGCGGCGCTGGCCAACGATTTGGGAAATCTGATCAGCCGCAGCTTCACCATGGTCGAGAATTTTTGCGGAGCCAAGGTCCCTCCGCCTGATGACAAAAACCGGGTCACCTCCCGCGTGTTGGAAGAACTAAAAAAAGTGCGCGACCATCTGGAGCGCCTGCAGTTTCACTACGCGCTGGCGGCGATCATCGCGGCCGTGGAACGGCTGAACGGATTTATCGAAGAGCAAGCGCCCTGGAAGCTGGCCAAGACCGCGCCGGCCGAGTGCCAGTCCGTCTTGAGGGAGCTTCTGGCGTGCATCAAGATGATGAGCTTCTATCTCTGGCCGTTCATGCCGGACACGGCCCACGCGGTTTGGAAGCAGCTCGGGCAGACGGACGATCTCGAGGCCGGCGCCAAGCGATATTTTGTCCATCAGGGCCCGGTGGATCTGGCGGCCGGGCAGGTGACGCAGAAGGACGCGCCGTTGTTCCCGCGCAAGTAGCCGTGCCATGCTCATCGACACGCACGCGCATTTAGCAGACTCTCAATTTGACGCCGACCGGGACGCCGTGATCGCGCGCGCCCGGGATGCCGGCGTCGCCACCCTGATCGAGATCGCCGAATCCCCGGACACCTGGGACCCCGCCGTGCGGCTGGCCGAGACCCACCCCCTCATGTACGCCAGCGTGGGGATTCACCCGCACCACGCGCATCACGCCGGCCCGGCGGAATGGCCCGCGATGGCGGAGCGGCTGCGCCGGCTCGCCGGACATCCGAAGGTCATCGCGATCGGGGAATTTGGACTGGACTATGTCCGCATGCAGAACACCCGGGATCAGCAGGATTTCCTGTTCCGCAGACAGCTGGAGCTGGCGCTGGAACTCAAAAAACCGGTCGTGATACACTGCCGTGAGGCGCATGAGGACTTGCAGAAGGCGCTGGGGGAGTTTTTCCCGAAGTCCTCGACGGCCTTCGAGTGCCCCCGGCCCTCCGGCGTGATTCATTGCTTTTCCGGCGCCTGGTCAGACGCGCAGACCTACATGCTGCACGGTTTTATGCTCGGTTTCGACGCGCCGGTAACATACCCCTCCGCGAAATCCCTTCAGGAGGTCGTGACGCGGATGCCGCTGGAGCGCGTGGTGCTGGAGACGGATTCCCCGTACCTGCCTCCGCAGACGCGCCGCGGCCAGCGCAATGAGCCGGCGTATCTTCCGGCCGTGGCGGAGGCGGTCGCTGCGCTCAAGCGCAAGACCCTCCCGGATGTCTCGCAGCGCACATCCCGGAACGCGCGGACCCTTTTCCGTTTGTGATGTTTCCTAACTTGCGGAAGTGGCGGGAGCAATTTCGCAGGCATCCTTACGCAGATTCCGCCGTTCTGCTGGTGTTTATCACCCTGGCTTTGGGAGGCGTGCGCTGGTGGGGCCGGCCCACTGTTTTATTGACGGCCGACGGCATCACGCGAAAAGTGCCTCACAAAGCCAAGACAGTCGGAGAGATGATTGCGGCGCAGAAAATTATTCTGGGACCGGACGACTTTTCCACGCCGTCGCCCGGCACGCCGCTGGAGGGTGTGACGGCGGTCCAAGTGGTCCGGGTCACGCACCGGACGGAAGTCCGCGTCAAAAGGCAGAATCCGCGGATTTACACTCGGGTTCAGCTCAAAGCGAACCTGCGTCCGGTCCTGGTCGAACGCGGGTTTGTCCATATCGACAGCACGACCGTCCGGATCACGTATTTCAACGGCGTCGAGACGTCGCAGAAGACGCTGAAACGTAAGTCCTTCCGCCGTTCCATCTTCACGCTGACGCTGCTGAACAAAAAGACGGGACGTCCCGTCAAAGTGTATGACCTGGCGCAATCCCGCAAGATGCTGATGCGCGCGACGGGCTATTACGTGGGCGAGAAGTATGTCCCCAGCGATACGACCTATCTGGGGTTCAAGTTGCGGCGGGGGCTGGTGGCGGTGGATCCGAAAGTCATCCCCTTGCGGACGCGGCTCTACGTTAAAGGCTACGGCTACGCTTACGCGGCGGACACCGGCAGCGCCATCAAGGGAAACCGGATCGATTTAGCGGTGAAGGATAAGCATGAAGAGGCGAAATTCAACCGGCACGACGTGTCGGTCTATATTCTGGAGAAGGCAAAAGGCTGGTAGCCTCACCCGGTCACCTGCGGCGACCCCCCCTCTCCCGATGGGAGAGGGTTATTCTGATTTCTTCTCCCCCTCTCCCACCGGGAGAGGGGGCTGGGGGGGGTGAGGCTTAAGTCAGGATTCGACCGTGGTGCCGGTGACGGGCTCGACAGTGACGCCCTTGCGCGCGAGGAATTGTACGGCTTGGTCCAGGATCTTGTCGTTTTCCGCTTCCAGCTCAAGAACGATTTCGCCGGTTTTGGCCGTGACTTTCGCGCGGCGGATGTTGAACACCACGTCGATCGCCTTGGACATCTGATAGATGACGGGTTCTTTGATCAAGTCGGTGGGATAAATCAGCTCCAGCTGGCGTTTAACCACGGGCTCCACCCGCAATCGCCGGAATGATCGAAATCTCCGCGCCTTCCGCGACCGGTGTCTTGGCGCCTTCCTTAAAGCGGATGTCTTCCCCGTTCACAAATACATTGATGAAGCGCCGGATCTGGCCGTTCTCATCGCAGATGCGTTCCTTGATGCCGGGATATTGTTTTTCCAAGTGGGCGAGGATTTCTTCAATGTTTTTCCCCTGACAATCCACCACCGGTTGTTCCTGGGTGAGCTTGCGCAGAGGAGCGGGAATTCGAACTTTCGCTGGCATAAGAACCTCCACGTTGACGTCATCCCCGCGAAAGCGGGCCCATCCACACTGCTTGGCGGGCCCGCCCGCCTTGTAGTGTGGCGGGCGGGGATCCAGAGACTGGATTCCCGCTAACGGCATGCGGGAATGACAAATAGTTACACCGTCTGTTTGGCTAGAGACAGCTGATTGTAGATGTCGCGGAACTCGGCGATGGACGGGTTGATCACGATGGGTTTGGAGACCTTGTCCAGCACCGCTTCCTGCGTCTTGTAGCCGTTTCCCGTTATGAAAGCGACCGTCACCTCGTCCGGGCGGATTTTACCAGAAGCCGCCAGTTTTTTCAACGAACCGATCGTCACGCCTCCGGCGGTCTCCGTGAAAACTCCTTCGGTTTTCGCCAGAAGAGAAATACCGTCGACAATCTCCTCATCCGTGACGCTTTCTCCCAGGCCCCCTGTCTTCTCCATGATGGCGCGCGCGTAAAGGCCGTCGGCCGGGTTGCCGATAGCCAGGCTTTTCGCCAGGGTGTTCGGCCGGACAGGCTTCACGATATCGGATTTCTCACGCCAGGCGGTGACCACCGGGCAGCAGCCTTCAGCCTGTGCGCCGGAGATGCGGGTTTTGTGGTCGGGGATCAGCCCCAGGCGGATAAACTCCTGAAGGCCCTTGTAAATCTTGGTCAGGAGGGAACCGCTGGCGATCGGAACAAGGCAATGGTCCGGGGCGCGCCACCCGAGTTGTTCGGCCACTTCAAACCCCAGCGTCTTAGAGCCTTCCGCGTAATAGGGCCGGATGTTGACGTTCACAAACGCCCACTTGAACGAATCCGCGACTTCCGCGCAGAGCCGGTTGACCTGGTCATAGTTCCCTTTGATCGCCACGATCGTCGGCTGATAAATGCCGGCGCCGACGATCTTCCCCTGCTCCAGGTCCGCGGGGATAAAAACAAACGTGCGCAGTTTCGCGACCGCTCCGTAAGCCCCGACCGCGCAGGCCAGGTTGCCCGTAGACGCGCATGCGATGGTGTCGAAGCCGAGCTCGCGGGTCCGGGTGGTCGCGATGGACACGACGCGATCCTTGAAGGAAAATGTCGGGTTTACGGAGTCGTTCTTGACGTAAAGCTGGTTTAACCCCAGTTCGGCGCCGAGGTTTTTGGCGTGCCAAAGAGGCGTATAACCTTCGTGAATGGTGGTGACGTCGCGGGACTCCACCGGAAGGAGGTCCCAATACCGCCACAGAGTTCGCGGCCCGGCTTCGATGCTCTTGCGGCTGACCCGCCGCTTGATCGCGTCGTAATCGTAAACGACCTCCAACGGGCCAAAGCAAAACTCACAGACATGAATCGCCTTGGGTTCATAGGGCCGTTCGCACTCCTTGCATTGCAGCGCTTTGATTTTCAATTCGTTCATATCAAAAAGAAGGCCGGCGGGGTTCGGGAGCCGCCGTTTTGATGAGGGTGGCAGCCTTTTCGGCTTTGTTACGCACGTCGTCGGGCCGCTTGGGGTCCGCCGCGACTTGTTTGAGCAAGGGAAGCGCCTTTT
>MGUR01000045.1 GCA_001800075.1 Elusimicrobia bacterium RIFCSPLOWO2_01_FULL_59_12 | reverse complement strand
GAATCACCGGCGTAGCCCGCCACCGGGTGCGGCAGAACGGCTCCCCATTCGAGAATCAACTTTTTCCCGATCGGTTTTCGCATCCCCAAACCCACGCCGACCTGCCCCTTGAGCGCCGAAGGGCCCAGATAAGCCTCCACGCCGCGCCGCCAGGAATCTTTTCGCGCCGATGAACTCTGAGTTGATCCGGGTTTTTGGCCGGGGACCACTTCCTGCATCACGGCATGAGCGGGAGACAGCAGCAGAAGAAACGCCAAGGCCGTCACCCCGGCGGATGGCCTGGCGGCCGGCAGGCCATGGAAGCCGGGGGCCTGCGGGGATGACGGTGCCAAGCGCCCCGTCACCAAGGGAGAACTTTGCGCAGGGCGCCGGCCGCTTCGTCGGCGGCGCTCGGGCCGGACTTTTCCGGATGGCGCACCACTTCGATGGCTTCGGAGTAAACGCTTTCCCGGTCCTGCGCGTCCAGCGTGGTCACCACAACCCAGTAGCGCTCCAGGCCGGTCTCGGGCGTCCAATCCACCAGGTTGGATTTCAGCGGGCTTGTATTTTCTTTGCGCAAGGCCGTCAGCCGGCGCGAACCGGACGAGTACACGTTGTAGCGGGCCTCCTTGGAGACGGCCCGCCAGCTGAGCCGGATGAGGTCGGGCGTGAGAATGTCGATGTGGACTTCGGAAGGCGGCGCCAACGCGGCGCCGGGAGCTTTGGGCTGCGCGCCGGGCGCGCCTGCTTTTTTGGCCTGAGCTTTGAGCTCCGAAGCCGGACCGGCAACGGCGGGCAGCGGCGTTCCTTCAAGCGGCAGGGGTTCCACGCTGTCTTGATCGTTCACCGGCAGTGGATCAAATTCCACGGGCGCGGAATAAGCGCTTTCTTCATCTTGCGGATTGATCGCGGTCACGCTCAAAAATACTTTTCCCCGCACCTTGCTGACTTGCACGATCGCGCCGGGCGTCCTGACGTCCTCCTGGGCCAGGGGCCGCATGTGTTTCCCATTTTCAGAAGCCCGGTAAATCCGGTAGCGATGGTTGGCGCCGGCAGGGTTCCAATGAAGCTCCAGCCGGTGCCCCGAAATCCAGCGCTGGCCGGTCAATTGGGGAGCCGGCGCGGCCAAGAAGCTTGCGGGACCCCGGCCTGCCGCTTGCCCACGTGAAACCCACACAGGGGCGCGCGCCCGGATCTCGCGCACCAGATGCCAGCTCCCATACCCCGCCAGACCCCAAAGAAGCAGGATGCCTACCCCCCGCGCCCAGCCGGTCAACTGCAGGCGCAGCGCCCACTGCTCAGCCAGCTCGCCAAGCTTGGAGTCTTTGGCCCAGAAGAAAACGAGGTGGGCAACGGCGTTGACGGTGTCCCGCAACAGGGGATATCCCGGGCTAGGGGCGTTAGTGGGGGTGTTAGTGGCGTTAGTTTCGTTATTTTCACTAACGTTCGTGGCGTTAGTGGGGCCGTTCGTGGCGTTAGTGCCGGCGTTAGTGGCGTTCGTGGGAGCGTTAGTGACACCGTTAGTGGCGTTAGTTTTGTTTTTTGCGGATGGGTTGGCGGTCCGGAGCTGCTGAAGCTCATAGAAACCGGCCTTTTCCGCCTCGGCTTTCGCCAGGACTTCCTCTGGGAGGTCCAAAAATCCGAGCAGCTGAGAAAGCCAAGGCCGTGATTTCCCCAGCTTTGCGGCCAATTGCTCAATGGATTGAGGATAGGCTATGAGATGCGCTTTGGCTTGGCGGGCGAGGGTTAAGGGCGGGCAGGCGGGATCGTTGACCCGGACTTTCAGCGCTTCCAGCGCCTTGGACTCTGACCCCAGGGTGGTAGGATCCTCCGCCATGGCCGATATCCTACCTCCGCCGGGCCCCCGAAATCAACCCCCAAAGGGCCCTGGGCCTTGATCGCTTATTGTGGTAAAATGAGACGTGTTTCAGACGATAAAACCAAAGCTGGACAAACTTCCGGCGGCTCAAAGAGAACTTTGGGCGGAGCTGGGGCAGGTGGGGCCGCGCTTCGTTCTTTACGGTGGCACAGCCATCAGCGTGCGCCTCGCGCACCGAGAATCCGTGGATTTCGATTTCTTTTCCTCCCAGCTTCTTGATCCGGATAAATTGCTGCGCGCGGTTCCCTTCTTGCGAGGCGCCGCCCCGATTCAGGCCGAGCCTAATACCCTCACGTGCGAGGTCGATCGCGGGGGCCCTGTCAAAATCTCTTTTTTTGGAGGGCTCGACTTAAAACGTGTGGAAGACCCCGATCGTTGCCCGGATAACGGCCTGTTCGTCGCGTCCCTTCTCGATTTGGCCGCGACCAAACTCAAAGCCCTCTGGCAACGGGCCGTTTATAAAGATTATTTTGATTTAGACGTACTTTTGCAGCAGGGAATTGACCTGGCGGCCGCTCTTTCGGCCGCCAGGGCGGTTTATGGATCAGGATTCAATCCATTGATCAGCCTCAAAGCGCTCGCGTACTTTGAGGAGGGCGATGTGGCCCGCCTTGCGTCCGACGCCAAAGAGCGCCTGCACAGGGCCGTCCGCGGAGTGAATCTAACTCAATTGACGGAACGGTCCGGCCCGTTTAAGCGACTGGATGAAGGGCTCTGGTCATGAACGTTCCTGCTGAACTGGCCCCGATCGCCCGCCGCGTCGTTTGGTTTGAACCTGTGGACTATACGCTCGAACACCCCGACTTATTCCTGGCGCATGTCATGGTTTATGGGAGGATGGAGGACGTCATCGCTACGAAGCGGTATTTTGATGAAGCGGCCTTCCGACTAGCCATCCAACACGCTCCTGCCGGCCTGTTCGACCCACGTTCGTGGGGCTATTGGCGCGTAGTTCTCGGTTTGGATCCTACAACCCCCTTACCTTCGCGTAGAGCCGCCTAAACTCCTACAAAAAAGTTCGTCTCTAATTGTTGGTCGATGGCGTATTTGAGGCAGGAGCCGTCGTAGGGTTTGGTTTTTTGGAAGTCGAAGAAGATGCCCCAGGCCATGGAGCAAAGAGGAGGGCAACAGAGGCGCCCGGATGTTAAGCGGCTCTATGCAGGAGCGTCTCGTTAATGACCGTCTGATACCCGACGCCCCGCCGTTTGGCCTCACGTTTGGCCCATTCAATGGCTTTCGGATGCAGTTTGATATAGGTCCCCACGTATCGCTCGGAGGACGGCTTGGGAATCGGCCCCCGTCTGGGCGGAGGATGCCCGAACGTCTTGATGAACGCCGCTCGAAAGCGGGCGCGTTCTTCCGGCTTGGAACGCCGCGCCCGTGAGAAGTCCTCCGGGGTCCATTCCGCGATGTCGCTGAAATCAATCTTCTTATCTTTGGGCTGCTGCATACAATCTCCTTTCCTGGCGGCTGGCGAACCGCGCGCTGATTAAACGAACACCCTCGCCGCGAACCGTGTAGCTCACCGCTAAAATCCAGCGCCCCACGCGCCCCATGACATGCAGCCGGGGTTCGGTCTTGGAATGCGCCGGGTCATCCCGATAGAGGGCCTTGTGGAACGACACTCCGTGCTTAGCCAAATTGGCTGCCGCCTTCCGGTCGTCCCATTCAAACTTCATAACTAAGTATATATTAAGTTATTGGGTCGTGCAACGGAACGAAGTCAGGGAGACGCGAAGTCAGGGGGACGCAATGAACTTTCCATTACGTCCCCTACCCCCCTAAAGATCGATCTTTCGAAGCCGCAGGGCGTTGGCGATCACCGAGACCGAGCTGAACGCCATGGCGGCGCCGGCGATCATCGGGCTCAGCAGAAGGCCGAAAAAAGGGTAAAGAACGCCGGCGGCGACCGGCACGCCGAGCGCGTTGTAGACGAAGGAGAAAAAGAGGTTTTGGCGGATGTTCCGCATGGTGGCGCGGCTTAATCGCCTGGCTTTCAGGATCCCGCGCAGGTCGCCTTTCACCAGCGTAATGCCCGCGCTTTCCATGGCGATGTCGGTTCCGGTCCCCATGGCGATGCCGACGTGGGCCTGGGCCAAAGCGGGCGCGTCATTGATGCCGTCTCCCGCCATGGCCACCTTCCGGCCTTGAGCCTGCAGCCGTTTGATGCTCTCCACCTTTTGATCCGGCAAAACCTCCGCTTCGACTTCGTCAATCCCCAGCCGCCGGGCCACGGCGTCAGCCGCCGTTCGATGGTCGCCTGTCAGCATGACGATCCGCAGGCCGTCCCGGCGAAGGGACCGGATCGCCTCCGCCGCCGTTTCTTTGATGCGATCGGCCACGGCCAGAAGTCCCGCCGCTTTTCCATCAATCGCCGCATACATCGCCGTCTCTCCTTCCTTCCGGAGCGCGTCGGCCGCCGGGCGGAGGGACTCGGTCGCAATCCCGAGCTCCTCCAGAAAACCCGCATGGCCGACGGCCACCGGCCGCCCCTCGACTTCTCCCGACACGCCTTTCCCGGTCACGGACTGAAAACCGGCCGCGTTCGAAAGCGCGACGCCTTTTTCGATCGCGCCCTTCACGATGGCCCCGGCCAACGGGTGCTCGCTTGCCCGTTCAAGACTCGCCGCAAGCCGGAGCAGATCCCTCTCCGGCATGCCGTTTACAGGGATCACCGAGGTAAGCCGCGGCCTGCCCTCCGTCAGAGTCCCGGTCTTATCGACCACCAGCGTATCCACTTTGGAAAAGATTTCCAACGCCTCGGCGTCCTTGATCAGGACGCCGGCGGCCGCGCCCCTTCCCGTGCCGACCCTGATCGACATCGGCGTGGCCAGCCCCAAAGCGCAGGGACAGGCGATGATCAGCACCGCGACCGCGTTGACCCACGCATGCGTCATGCGCGGTTCGGGCCCCCAGGCGGCCCAGACGGCGAAGGTCAGGACGGCCACCGCAATGACCGCGGGGACAAAAAAAGATGAAACGACATCCGCCACGCGCTGGATCGGCGCCCGGCTGCGCTGGGCCGCAGAAACCAGGCGAACGATCTGGGCAAGCAGCGTATCGCTTCCCACCCGTTCGACTCGCATGAAGACGCTTCCTGTTCCGTTGAGTGTCGCTCCGGTCAGCCGGTCGCCGGGCGCTTTTTCTACGGGCAAAGGCTCGCCGGAGACCATCGATTCGTCGACGCTCGTAGTTCCCTCCATCACCACGCCATCCGCCGGGATCTTCTCGCCGGGGCGGACGCGGAGGCGATCCCCCACCCGGATTTCGGCAAGCGGGATTTCCTCCTCGGTGCCGTCGGCCTTGAGCCGTTTGGCTGTTTTCGGTGAAAGACCCAGGAGCGCCTTGATCGCGCCCGAGGTTTGGATGCGGGCGCGCAGTTCGAGCACCTGCCCCAAAAGCACAAGCGTCGTGATCACCGCCGCCGCTTCAAAATAAAGACCCCTGTCACCGGAGGGGCCGCGGAACGAAACCGGAAAAAGATCGGGGAAAAGAAGCGCCGTGACGCTGTAGGCATACGCGGCCCCCGTCCCGAGCGCGATCAGCGTGAACATATTCAGATGCCGGTTCACCAGCGAGGCCCAGCCGCGCTGAAAAAAGGGCCGGCCGCCCCAGAGGACGACCGGGGTCGCCAGAAGCATCTGCAGCCAGGGAAGTTTCTCCAGCATGCCCAGGGCAAACACGGGCACGGTCAAAACGGCCGCCCCCGTAAACCGGCGGCGCATGTCGATCCATTCCGGATCAGGACCTTCCTCCCGCGCCGGACTTTCCATCGGCTCCAGGGCCATCCCGCATTTCGGGCAGGGACCCGGCCCCTGCTGACGGATGTCCGGATGCATCGGGCAGGTGTAGATGGCGGCGCCCGGCGGTTGGGAGGGAAGCTCAGGCGCGCGCTTTTCGGAAGCATGACAACAGGAGTCCTTGCGGGTTTGTTTCTTCATGTTCGTATTTTAGCCTATATTATCAGTTAGAATGGCGGCTGCGGAGGGCTCCATCGACCGTAAAACCTTGTTCACCGGTTCGTTTTTCCTGCTGCTGGCCTTCACGCTCTACCAGGCCGGCCGCCTGCTCTGGCCGTCGTCCGGGGCGCTTCTCGGCGCGGCCGTCCTGGCCGTGGTTTTCCATCCCGTCCATGACTGGCTGGGCCGGCATATCGCCAGCCGGAACCTGCGGGCGCTCCTGGCGGACCTCTTTGTGCTGATCTTCTTCTTCGTGCCGCTGGGCTGGCTGGTCTGGGCGGCCCTGCGCCAGGCGGACACGCTGATCCCGATCATCCAGCCGGCCGCGGAAAGTTTGATGGGATGGGTCCAATCCGCGCCGCATGAATTCTTTTCCGGGCTGGCCGACAGGTTTCCCGGGCTGGCCGACCAATTAAGGGGACCCTCCGCGGCCCTCCAGAATTATCTGGGCGGGATGGGCGACCGCTCCCTCGCCTGGCTGGCGCGTTTTGGCGCCCAGGCGGCCCAGGGACTCTGGCTGGTTTCTTTGGCCATCGTCGCGCTGTTCTTTTTTTTCCGGGACGGGCCGGTCCTGATCGGGCATATCAACGATCTGCTCCCTCTCAAGGAAGAGATCAAGGAGCGGATTCAGGAACGCGTTCGCCGGATGATCGTGGGGGCCGCGCGGGGCGCCATTTTGACGTCCCTGGCGCAGGGGATCGTGGCGACAATCGGGTTCCTGATCGTCCGCACCCCCTCCGCGTTTTTGCTGGGCTTTATTACGTTGATCATGGCGGTGATTCCCGTGGTGGGAAGCGCTCTGATCTGGGCGCCGATCAGCCTGTATTACTTTTGGAGCGGCGCTTACTGGAAGGGCGCTTTCATTCTGGTGTGGGGTTTGGTCGTTATCGGCTTGATCGACAACCTGCTTCGCCCCTGGCTGGTCGGCTTCAAGCAGGATATTTCTTTCTTCTGGCTGTTTTTCTCCATCGTCGGCGGTCTCCAAGTCTTCGGGCTTTTCGGCGTTTTGATCGGGCCCCTCGTCATGGCCGTCCTGATCATCCTGCTCGATATCTACCAGCACGTTTATCTCCCGCGCGAATGAGGAACGCGGCCGGCGCGATGTCCCTGCGGCGGCGCCTTGGCCTTTGGCTGGGCCCCCTCCTGGCGCTGGCGGTCCTGGCGAGTCCGCTGCCGTCGTTATCCCCCCCCGCCCACCGTTTGGCGTCAATCATGACCCTGGTGGTCGTGCTGTGGATCAGCGAACCCCTTCCTGTCTACCTGACCGGCGTGCTGGGCGCCCTGGCGGCTGTTCTTGTCCGCGCGGCCGGCCCGCAAATGCTGCTGTCTTCCTTCCTGGATCCGATTATTTTTCTTTTTATCGGAAGCTTCATGCTCGCCAAGGCGATGCAAATCCATGGCGTCGATCGGAGAATCGCCTACGCGATCCTGGTCCACCCCTGGGTGGAAGGCAGCACCTATCGCGTCTTGGCGGCGTTCGGCCTGACGGCCTGGCTGCTGGCGATGTGGACCGGCATCACCGCCTGCGCGGCGATGCTGCTGCCGGTCGCCTTGGCCATCGCGGCGGCGGCGGGAACCCTCCCGGGTTCTCGCTATTCAACCAGCCTCCTTCTGATGCTGACCTATGCGGCCTCCGCGGGCGCGATGGCCACGCCCGTGGGAACGCCTCCGAATCTCATCGGGATCGGCTTGATTCATCAAGAAACAGGGGTGCGTATCGGGTTTTTGCAGTGGATGTCCTTCGGTCTTCCGGTTGCCGCGGCGCTGCTCGCGGCGCGTTACGCCTTGCTGGTCTGGCTCTTTCCCCCGGACATCCCTCAGGTCCCCGGGCAGCTGGGCCGCCTGCGCCGATTGATCCAAGAGATGGGACCTTGGACGCGCGGGCAGCGCAATACCCTGATCGCTTTTGGAACCGCCATCACCCTCTGGGTCCTGCCGGGGGTCGCGGGCACGCTGTCTCCGGGAGTCGCCGCCCTGCTCGCAGCGGGCCTTTTATTCTTTCTCCCCATGGGCGAAAAGCGCCGCCGTTTCACGCTTCACTGGAAGGAAGCCGTCTCTATCGATTGGGGAACGGTGCTTTTGTTCGGCAGCGGGATCGCGCTCGGGCGGATGATGTTTGAAACCGGATTGGCCGGCGCGGTTGGCTCGGCGTTGTTGAGTTCGGTGGGAGATCAGCCCGGGCTTCTGCTGGGGGCGGCCGTACTTATCGCCGCCTTATTGAGCGAACTCGCCTCCAACACGGCCGCGGCCAGCATGATCATCCCGGTGATGCTGGGATTTTATCCGGGGAATCCCGCGGCGGGAACCGGGCTGGCCCTGGCGGCCACCCTGGGCGCCAGCCTGGGCTTCATGTTCCCCGTGTCGACGCCTGCCAACGCGATGATCCACGGATCCGGCGCCGTCCGGATGAAAGACCTGGTCAAGGGCGGCTTCTGGGTGGATATCACCGGCGTCGGGGTCATCTGGGCCGCCGCGCGCTGGCTGATTCCTCTGACGACGGGTTAACCCGGCGGACAGGCCGCGGCCCCGGCGCGGCGACGGCTCCCCGCCACCCCCGGCCCGCGTTTCATTCCGCCTTTGCAGGCTGGTTTTTCGCGTTCAGATGGAGAACCAGAACCGGGCAGGGGGCCCGGCGGACGGTGTCCTCGGTCGTGCTTTCCGGCAGGAAATGCTTCAAGCCGCGGCGCCCGCGCGTGGTCATCACCACCAGATCGATGTCCTTCTGTTCGCAGATCCGGGTCACGACGTCCGGCGTGCGTCCTTTTTCCAGGATCGCCATGGACAGGATCTCGCCGGGGATTTTGCGCAGCAGGTCGTTTAATTTCTTCTCCACGGCCTCTTGTTCCATCTCGTACCCCACGCTGCCGAATCCGAGCGTCTTCGGCTCGCCGGGAAGAGGAAGCACGTGGAGCGCATAGATGGTCGCGCCGGACGTTTTGCGCGCGACCATGACGGCCCATTCCAGCGCGAGGTCGGACTCCTTTGAAAAATCAACGGGGACTAAAATGCGCAGCACTTTCAGCATAACCGCCTCCTCCATCTGGTTTTCATTCCGCGCGGTCAGTATAGCCCGTCGGGGCGCGGATCGACTATGACGACCGTCATAGTCGGTCCGCCGAGAGTCGAGACGTTTCCCCTTCTCAGGCCGCGGGGGCGTAGATGCGTATTTGGTTCTTGCCGCCGCGCTTGGCCTGGTAAAGGGCCTGGTCGGCGGCGTCGACCAGGCCCCGCTGGTTTTTGAAGGTGCGGCCGGGCGGCGCGTAGGTGGCCATTCCGATGCTGAGCGTGACGCGCACGTTTTCCCCGCGCGCGTGAAAAGGGTACTCCTGGACTTCCGTCCGGATGCGCTCGGCCAGAGGCAGGACCTGCTCGGAGGTGGTGTGCGGCATGAAAATCATGAATTCCTCCCCGCCGTAACGGCCGGCCGTATCGACCCGCCTCACCTGTTCGCGAATAATGTGCGCGACCGTTCTCAGGACTTGATCCCCGAAGGGATGCCCGTGCGTGTCGTTAATCGACTTGAAATCATCAATATCGAGCATCAAGCACGTGAAGGGCGTCTGATACCGCGTGGCGCGCTCCATTTCCGCCGCCAAATGGTCCTGGAGATAGCGGTGGTTGTACAGGCGGGTCAACCCATCATGGACGGCCAGCGCGCTGGCCTGCTTTTTTTCCTTTTCGAGCACGTCCCCTTTCTTCCCCAAAATATAGCCGAACAGCGTGAAAGCGATCACGGTCCCGACCGTCATGTAAATATAAAAATAGCTGGCCTGGTTCCACTCCCGGACCATTCGCTGCCAAAGGGCGCCTTCTTCCCCGAACAGCAGACGCAGCACAAGG
>MGUR01000044.1:4543-21643 GCA_001800075.1 Elusimicrobia bacterium RIFCSPLOWO2_01_FULL_59_12 | reverse complement strand
AATTTTCGCGCCGCTCATACATCGGACGGTTCACGCGCCGTGTTCGCGCTTCCTTTAAAAGCGTTTCAAAACGCTGCGGGAGGGTCGCTTCCCGCGCCCAGGTACGCGGCGGCAGGAGAACCCTTCGTTCGGAATCGAGCCGCAGGGTATCCAGCGTCGTGGGGTGCCGGGTGTTGATCGCGGGGTACTGATTGGGCCGGACCCAGACCGTGCCGCCGCCGTCCGCCTGGGGGGTGGTCAAGAGATAGGTGATATAGAGATCCGCCGCGGAGGAGAGTTCAAAGGCGACCCCGATCCAATCCTTGATTTCCTGAAAGGTGGCCGGCTCCAGCACCGGCATGTGCAGGTGCTGGCTTAAATATCGGGAATCGTTATTGATCTGGGTGGAGTCGATCCAGGGATCGTCCCCGACAACGACCACACTGCCCCCTTCGTTGCGGGGCTCCGAGAGATTGCCCAGCGCCAGGCCGTCGGAGGCGACGTGGAGGCCGACGCTTTTCATCACCGCGATCGCGCGCACGCCCGCCATCCGCGAGCCGTTCAAGCGGGCGACGGACAGCGCTTCGTTGTTGGCCATCTCGGCCAGAATGCCGTGTTTTTTCAGCAGGGGGGCAATCGATGCGGCGGCGTCAAATACGTCCGAGACGGGGGACCCGGGATAGCCCGTGATGAGCGCCGCGCGGTTTTCCAGCGCGCCTTTGAGGATCAGCTCATTGCCCGTAAAGACGTCCAGGCCTTCTTCTTTGAGAAAGCGTTCGTCCATGGTTCGATTTTACCTTGTCTCAGCAGGGGATGGGAACTAGGAAGGCGTCGGGCTGCGGCGGGTTAATTTTTTATAAGGTCGTTGATCGCAGAAAAAATGTCCTCGATCATGAAGGGTTTGCGGACGAAGCGCACATCCGTGAACCGCAGGGCCTGTTCGAGGCGGTTGCTTTCCGGATGCGCGGAGCACACCAAGACGGGGATTTTGGGATAAGACTGCTTCAAGGCATAGACGATATCGCAGCCGTCCAATTGGGGCATCCTCATATCGGTGAGGACCAGATCCACCGGCTGATTGAACAAAATCTTCATCGCTTGCTCCGCCCCGTCGACCGTCACCACCTGGTAACCGGACTTCACCAGATGAAAGTTGAGGAAACGAAGGAACGAGGGGTCGTCATCGATCACCAGAACGGTTTTTGCCATCCTCAAGCGTAGCCATCCTACATGACTTTTCAAGGGCCTTTTTTTCGACTGATGGGGGTTATTGCGTCAGGAGGAGGCGCTGCGGGTCGTTCTCGCCTACCGTCAGGAACGCTTTGACGGCCCGGACCAGGATGTTCGGGGGTTCCGGCAGCATGCCTGTTTCTTGCGCCGGCGTGATGTCGGCGATGACCTGCAGGGGGTACGGCTCGCCGCGATCAAGCGCTTTCAGGCGCTCCTTGGCGATCGAAATCGTGTCATTCATCTTATTGAAGGCGTCAAAATAGCCCGTCATGCTCTCCAGCTTATTTCCCCGGGAATCGGCGGCGCCCTCATAAAATTTGACGCTGATATAGGCGCCCTGCCTCAAACTAAAACAGACCGAACGGACATCGTTCAAACGCGTTTCCGCCTGCTGGTCGGAAAGGCCGGCGGGTTTAAAGGCCGGCGTGGTGGCGCAGCCGATGAGAAAGACCATCAAAGCGTTCAGACCGACCAGCCGTTTCGCGGGGGCTCCCATACGGGCAAAGTCTGCCGGACATAGGCCAGAGGCTCAAGTAAACATCTTGTATTAATTAAACGTATCTATCTAACGGTGGGTTTTGATTAGGACTATCAGTCCGTAAAGAATTCGACCCGGAGGGTGGACGTCCGGTAGGTGCGGGGGGTCACGGCGGCGCCAAAATGGGCTTCGATATAGACCGGGTTGGGGGGCACCTGAAGCGAGCCGAAAAATGTCTGGGCGTATTGGATGCCTTGCTGATTTTTAACGGTCATGAAGCCGTCGCCGTTGATAAATCCGGGCGTCGCTTTGTCCTTCATGTAGAACCAGATAAAGGTCGTGTCAGGATCGCCGGAGGCCGGCGGCGTCGTTGTGGAACTCTGAATATTCCAGGCCAGCGGCAGACGGCGGTCCGTCTCCGTCGCATCAACCAATCCCGCAGGGTCGGTCACCGCGGGGTCGCCTGTGAAAACCGGGTTGGCACCCGCTGACATGTTGTCCGTATAAATCTGAACACCCCAGCTCGCTGTGCCCGGATCGAGGTCCAGGCGGATATATTGGTCCGCGCGGACCCACCCGGCCGGGAGGTTTACGCCTCCCCACGTGAGTTCGGCGGCAGGGGAGTTATTCGCGATGTTGCGCAAACTGACATTGAAAATCGGCGAGGCGGTCGTGTCGACATAACGGACATTGTCGATATAGAACGTGGCGGGGGTCGTCAGGCCGGTAAAAAGGATGGGATTCCCTACGGAAGACAAGCCCGTGCCCGGGAGAATCAAATTGCCAGCGAACGGGATTCGGACGTGAATCCATCGGTTATAATTCGACCCGATATAAGAATCCAATGGCTTAAAAAGTGTGACAAAACCCGCAAAATCCTTGATTTCCACCTTCACGGCCCCGGTAGAGGAATAAATCCAGAAACGCAGTTCGCCCGAAGAAAATCGGGAGAGATTTTGCGCAGTCAAGTAGGTCATCCCCCATCCAAACCACGAATAAGGACACCCCACTGCAGTATGAGTCGATTTCCAGCTGGTATATCCCTCCGGGGGCACAATATCACCGGCTTGTCCGTTAAAACCTGCGAAAGGCGAAGGCGATGTGGTCCCGCAACCGGAATAGGTGGGCGCCATACCGAAACCGGATGGAAATCCGCTGTCTGAAAACACCGTATAAATCTCCGCATGTGCCACGCGCGGGGCGCCAAGAATGATCGCGCACGCGCCCAAAAGGAGGAGACCGCGGGTGGAGGAGGTCATTTCGCCACCAATATGACACCCGACACGCGTTCCCCGAGGGAGGTGTACTGGTAGAGATAGAGGCCGCTCTCGACGATGCGGCCGTCGTCGTCGCGGCCGTCCCAGATGAGCGTGAGGCCCCGGAGCGTCCGGACACGCCGGCCCTTAAGATCAAAAAACCGGACTTCGCTGTCGGCGCCGATCCCGGAGAAATCGATGGAATCGTTGATCCCGTCCCCGTTCGGCGTGATCACGCGCCGCCGGGGCCGCAGGTCGGCCGCTCCAATCGCGCCGGACAGGATCAACGCGTAGGTCGACAGATGCGGCGACCGCACCGAGATCGTGCGCCGTCTGGAATCCCAATCGCGCGGCCCGAGCGCCAGCCAGTTGAACCCGGAGAGCCAGTACGGCGCCAGAAGGGCCGGGTTGCCGTTGGAGCCAATGATCGAGCCGCTCTGATGGGCCGGGTAATTGATCGTGATTTGAACCTCATCCACCAGCGAGGTCCCCTGCAGTTCGAAATTGTAAACAACGGTCGGCAGGAGGCCGTTCGGTCCCACGGGCACGCTGGTCAGCGGCACTTGCCGGACGATCAGCGTTCCGGCGTTGGTGAGCGCGCCCGGCGGGAATAACAGGGTTGTATCTCCATCCGGGATATTGGTGTCGTGGATCACAGCCGCCGAACCCTGCGGCTGGCCCACCTGGAAAGTCAGGGTGCTGGTAAATTGAATCCGATAAGGGGTCGAGCCGTTCATGAAATCAACGCGGTCTCCCCCGCGCTGCAAAGCGAAATGGTAATTGACGGAGCCGTTGCGCGCGGCTTCCAGCCGTTCCACCGGGATCACGATCCGCCCGGTATAAGTGTTGGACCTCCCGGGATCGGGTTGAAATGCGATCGGCACATCAATGCGGCCGCTCAGAGGATTGTTTCCCGAATCAAAGGGCTGATAAACACCCATCGCCTGCAATCCTGAGATAGTTCCCTGACCTTGGATCTCGATGGGGATGACGACATCGTTGCCGAAGAAAGCGACCAAAGGAAGCAGGTTCGGGGCCCTCAGTATAAAGGTCCCCACGCCCCCGCCGCCTCCGGCGCTTAGGGTGGCGCCGGCGGTGAACTCGATGCGTTCCCGGGAAGTATACGCATAGGATAGGATCGGCCAGGCGACGGCGCAGGCCGTCACGATCGATCCCGCCCGCACGATCCAGGCGCGGGATCTCATTTAGAATCCATCTCGATCTGCCCGTCCTTGGTCACGTTAAACCCGTCCTCCGCTTTCAGCGACAATTCTCGATATGACAAATCGGCCCGCGCCGTGTAGCGGCCCGGCGTCAGCTGGAAGTCGGCAGGAACCTTCGCAAAATAGCCTTTGCCTTGTCCGGGATACGCCGGCCCGCCCTCTTTGACCGGAAAGCGCGCCACCTCTTTTCGCGTCGAATCCTCAAGAGCGATCGTCCCGGTGGGCCGGAGATGCACATTCCCCGTGGATTTAACGCCGACCGCGGCCTGAATCTGGTTATTCCACTTCCGCACGGCCAGCCGCTCGATCTCGCCGGCCCTTTGTTCCGTGCCGGCCGCTTCCAGGTAAACGGAAACGCTGATCATGGGCGTCATCATCGAGGGTTGGTCAGGGGTATGCATAAACGACACCATCCCGACCAGCTCACCCCGGGCGTCCTTAGGACACTTCACTGTGAATTGAACCTCCCGGCTTTCCCCGGGGTTCAAATCGAACTCTTTAGCTCCATGGAGTTTCAGCCAAGTATTCACCGTCAGTTTTTTGGCGCGATTCGCCTCCAGGACAAACCAGTCTTTTGTCGACAGTGTCACATGCTGCCGGTCCGGGCTGTCATTGGTCGTCGTCAAAGCGCCGCGCTGGGAGGCCCCGGGCGCCAGGCGCACTTCCGTCCGGCCCGGGCTGACGCTCAGGGCCCACAACGATGGGCAAGCGGCGGCGAGCCAAACGACGCTCAAGACCACGCGACGTGTTTTCAAATACGGCTCCTTCATGGAAAACCTGCGCACTTCCCGGCGGAGGGGGAAAGCGGAAAGGATCCGGCTTTCCCCCTCCCGGAAGGCGCTGCGTCTAAACGACTGACTATTCTGTGTACGCTTCGACGATCAACCGATTGGTTGAATAGGTCCTCGGCGTGAGCGCATTGTTGAAGTCGGCTTCGAGGTACACAATGTTCGGCGAAGCGGCCGCGCCGAATTCCGTGTTACCGCCGCCGAAGTGAATCCCCGCGGTGTTGACCGCCGTGCGGTACGCCGCGCCCTGCGCCAGCGTCGTATCCACCTGATCGGTCATATACAGCCATTGGAACTGATCCACCTGCCCAGTGCCGTCAGCTACTTCATACGGTTTGGCGCTGACAGGTCCCGTGGACCCTACGACGCCGTCTTTGATCGTCCACGCCAACTGAAGGGCCGAGCCGTGGTTGGTGTTGTCGACCAAGCCGCCCGCGGTGGTGTTGGATCCCGTGTACGCAGGATCGGCGCCGTCGCCCTTGTTGTTGGTCACGATCCGGATTCCGCCGGTGGCGTCGGTAATCGTGGAATGCAGCAGGATGTAGTGATCCGCGTTTCTCCAACCGGAGGGCAGCGTCACGCCCGTCCAGGTGATGTTGCCGGCGGCGACGTTGTCTGACATCCTTCGGATCGCAACGTTCATCGAGACGACTCCGTCACCGATGAGCGTGGCGCTCGCCGTTTGTGTCGATGCGCCCTGGCTTGTGAAGGCATGGCTCCCTGTCGAGATCACCCCTGCTAGAAACAGGGCTGCCGACAGGACTGCGTACGTCTTTGATGTGTTTCTCATTTGCATGTTCACGTCCTCCTTGATTTACGATAACATCCGTCTTCCGGCCTAGAAATAAAGCGTCAGCGCCAGCCGGTGGCTGCCGCCGCTCTCCTCCACGTAAAACGGGATGGTGAAGCCGTAATCCAGGCGCAGGCCGAAGCGCTTTCCGAGCATTTGGAAATAACTCAAGCCCGCAGCGGCCTCATCCCGGTTGGCCCCGCCGCGAAGGCCCAGGGTGTTCTTGAAAAGCCAGCTTTCCAAGCCGCCGGCGACGCCGGTGACGCCGTTGCGGCGGCTGATATCCAGCGCCGGAACCAGCCAGGGCTTCCGCGGGGACTGGTAGGCGATGCCCAGACGCCCCTCCAGGGGGACCCGATCCACCGCTTGAAAACCGACGTCCGGGCGCGTGAGGTTTTTCCCCACCAGCGCCAGCCGCAAGCCGGCGAGCCTGCCTTGCGGCGGCTTGTATAAGAACCCGAGGTCCACCGTCTGCGCGGAGGCGCTGTCGCCGCCCGCAAAAACCGGGTCGCCGGCCGTAAAGGCGTCTAACGAAACGCTGCGGCGGAGAACTTTGAGGTTGATCCCAAGCGCGAACGCGTTATCTAAAACCGGGAAGAAATCTCCCAGATTGCGCGCGTACGTCAGCGCAAGGGTGTCTTCGTGGTAGAGATGCGAGGAGTTGAAATTGGCCCAGGACAACGCCAGGGACCCGACGCGCCGGATGGGCCGTGAGGCAAAAGCGAAATAACTTTGATCAAGACGGGTGGCGTCGTCGCCTGCGTAGAGGGTAAGACCGGAATAAAGATTGGCGTAATTCGCGGAGAATTCGTTCCACTGGACCTGGACGATACCGGCCGGGTTATAAAGAGGCGCGTTGGAATCGTCCGCAATCGCGGAGAAAGCGCCGCCCATCCCCACGGGCCGGGCGCCGCCATTGAGATCCAGGAATGCGGCGGGAAGGGTCCCGGGACAGCCGAACCCTAAAGCGGCGGCCAGCGCGCCGGCACGCATCCACCCCAGACACCGCTCCCACCCAGCGGAACGATTCGTCACGCAGTTCATCACCTTTCGTTTGTAGCGACTTTTAAGGCTGAGACAGGCAGGTCCTGAAGCGCCGAGATTATATAAGAAACCAGGCGCCCAAACTACCTCTTTAGCTTTGTCCCTTTTCGCCATAAAACCCATGGAGCAAGAGGCTAAAAAAGACGGCCTAAACTACCCATGTTTTGTCTGGGCACTTCCACACGTCAAAAGGTACGAAATCACTGTTACAGCAATATCAATTCTTTGTTACGGGAGGGTTAATGACGGGGGGCGGGGAACCTGTTATTTTTCTTGAAACACCACGCGGCCGGGAAAAACGGGGACTTTTTTAAGGTAAAAGGGTTGAACGGAAAAGGGAGGACTAAAAACGGCTTGCATTTGCCGCATGTTTTTATAACGAACCGCCAAAATCTGCTCCGATCCATGGGTTTCGACCTTGAATGAACGGATTTCGATCGAAAGGTTCGGGTAAGGCTGCTCACCCGATAAAACTCCTACGACCATCTCTTTGGAAAAGTCGATCTCAGGCTTTTGGCGAAACCGGGGCGAGTAGGGCGCTAGGGCCAAATCCCAGAACCTGCTCCAGATGTCGGGCTTTCGAATGACGATCCGGGCGGGTCGTGTAATACCGGATTGGCTCCCCCCCCACTCTCCCTTCTTCACAATCACGGGCGGAAGGGTGACGCTCGGAGGCGGGGGGGCCGGCGGGATCAGATTCTCCAGCAGGGAGGGGTCGAACTCGGTCTCCAGCATTTGAACGGGGGTGTCGAGCTCTTCCAGGAAATCGATCTCCGCGCGCGCGCCCGTTCCCAACACCAAACAGCCGCCGAACAGGATCCATCCCACTGCGAATTGATTCATCGTTCTTTACGAAAAAGGACGCGTTCTCCGGACTGATTCATCAGCTGAAAGGCGCTGGGGGGCGCGCTCTGGCGCAGCGTCTGCCAATGGGAAAAATCGGCGACCCCCCAGGATCCGGCGGGCAGGCCATGCAAGGCCTGGGGTGACCCTGAGGGCAGGAAAACGGGGACTCGGCGCAGATAAAAAGACAGGCTGGGGATCTTGTTCCCCAAACCGTAGACAACCATTTGCTCACCGGGCGCATCGCGCGACTCCAGGCGGTCGGCGATTTGCCGGGTGGATCGGAAGGCGTCCAACGCGGGGGCCAGCGACGAGGCGCTGGTCAAAAGAAGCACCTGCACCAACAGCACGCCTCCCAGGCAGGAGAGCGTTTGGCGCATTCCCCACACGCCGACCAGCACAAAAATGCCGACCCCCAGCGCCAGGGTGAGGGAGTCGCTCTGGTCGAAGACGACTTTCCATTCCGGCCGGCCCATGGACAAGACCGCCGGCCGGACCTTGAGGAATACCATCGCCGCAAAGAAAATCACGATGAGCGCGGCCAGGCCGCCGCCCACCCACGGAGGCGGCGGGGGGGTTGGCTCCAGGTCCGATTCACCCAGCGCTTCGTCAAATTCATTGGCGACCAACAGCGCCAGGGCGGGGAATACCGGGAGCAGGGACCCCGCCCCTTTTGAGTGCAGCAACGCGCAATAGATAAAAACCAGGCACGTCCACGCCACCAGCGCGGCGCCCTCGGGATCGCGCCGCGGAGCGGCATGCCGATGCGCGAACCAGGTGACGGCCGCTTTCGGCAAAAAGACAATCCAGGGTAAAAAGCCAATCAGCAAAACCAGGAAAACATCGAAAGAAAGTCGGGGGAAACGGGGAACAAAATACTCATGTAGAAACGCCGGGTTCATGAGGCTCGCCCGGATAAACCAGGGAAGGGTCAAGAGGCCGCAGCACATAAGCGCCATTTTCCAAGGAAGTTTCGGCATGGCCGGGCGGCGGCCTTGACCCAGCGTCACCGCCAGCAGGGTCAAGGCAGGCAGCCCGAGGGCGCCCCATCCCCGGGTCATGATTCCGCCCGAAACCCCGACCACCAGAAATATCAACAGCCGGCGGGCGCGCTGGGCGGAGCGTTCCACCAAAAGCCCCGTACCCGCATAGAGCGCCACGGTGGTCCAAAACGTAAACACCATGTCCAATGTCAAATACTGGGTGAAAATAAAAAACCCCAGGCTGGTCGCCAACATCGCGGCGGCGAGAAGCCCGACGCGTTCATTTCTCCAGTTTTTTCCCAGATGATAGGTCACCCAAACGGTCAACAGGCCGAACGCGGCGCACCCAAACCGCATCGCCAGCACGCTCGGCCCGGATACGCCCAGAGCCAACGCCGTCAACCAGTACATCAGGGGAGGTTCTTTCAGGAAAGCTGCGCCATGGAGGTGGGGGGTCAGCCAATCGCTTCGCTCCAACATCTCGCGCGCGATTTCCGCGATCCGACCTTCACCGGGATCCCAAAGCGCGCGCAGACCCAGCGGCAGATAAAACAGCGCGCCGCACGCAAGGCCCAAGCAGAAAAGAGGATTTTTTTGAAGCTTATTCACTGGTAAGAGCCGCCACCCTCCCGCCGTCATCCCCGCATGCCGTTAGCGGGGATCCAGTCCCGGCCAATGCTGGATTCCCGCCCTCCACACGACTGGGCGGGCTTTCGCGGGAATGACAAATCAGGAGCCGCCCCATTTTAATTTGGACTGCAGGACTTGATAAAAGCTTCGATCCGCTTCCAGGAGCAGGGGGATGCGCTCCGTGGCCTGGCAAATGTCTACACGGGAACCCACAGGCAGGGCCAGATTCACCTGACCATCCAGGCTCAGCACCGCGGGAGCGTTTGGACCCTCCACTTTAATCTCCAACACTTCGGTCGCCGGCACGACCAGCGGCCGCTGAAACAAACTATGGGGGCAGATGGGGCACAGCAGAAGCGCGTCGACGTCCGGATGGACGATCGGGCCGGACGCCGCCAGGTTATAGGCGGTGGATCCGGTCGGCGTGCTGATGATCAACCCGTCGCCGCGGTAGGTCGCGAACAAGCGATTTTTCGTGATGGCCTGGAGCGTGAGCACGCGGCCCGCGGCCCCTGAGCGGATGACGCACTCGTTGAGCGCGAAAAAAGGCCCGATTGATTTTCCCCCCACCCGGGCGGTCGCGGACACCATGGAACGGTTCTCCACGCGGCCCTGCCCGGCCAGCACGCGCGCGAGCGTCCGGTAGGTCGCGCCGACTTCGGTGGCCGCCAAAAACCCCAGCCGGCCGACGTTCACCCCCAGGACGGGGATGTTCCAGCCCACCACGGCGCGGGCCACCCGCAGCACCGTGCCATCGCCTCCCAGCGCCACGATAAATCCGGCGCGCTTCATGGCCCGGGTCACCCGGGGCCCGCCTGTGACCGTCACATGGCGCGCCTTTAACCAGCGCTGCAGACGCGCCCACTCCTCGCGAGCGCGTTCCTTGTCCGGGTTATAAACGACCGCGACGCGCTTAAATACGGGCTGATTTTTTTGCATGGTAAAGTTTCCATAGGATACAAATTAAGATTGCGTAGTAGATAACGCAGGCCCCCCACGGCGGCGGCGAGACCGGTATGACCGCCCACGGCCATCCGCTGACATGAGCGATGGCCGAAAGGGTTCCTTTCAAAACGCCGTGCATCCCGTCCAGCAGGAATGCGGGCACCGTTTCGGGGCTCCAGACGCCCCAAGCCCCCAGCATCAAACCCGCCACCATGATGCCCCCCGACCACGGGAAGAGCGTCACGTTGGCGACGAGCCCCGCCAGCGAAACCTGGTGAAAATAATGCGCCAAGAGCGGCCAGACACCCAGCTGCGCGGAGAGGGACATCGCTCCCGCCTGCAGCAGCCAGCGCAGGACGCGCGGCTTGACGGCCTCCAGGCTTCGAAGCAGCGGAAAGGCCGCGAGCAAACTGGCCGTGGCGCCGAAGGATAACTGGAAGCTGGCTCCAAAAAGCGCTTCCGGCTGGCGCAGGAGGATCCAAAGCCAGGCCCATGTAAACGGAATATGGCCCGGGACATCCCGGCCGGCCGCCGCCACCGCCAGGACAACCATCGCCATGATCGATGCCCGCGTGACAGGGGGGTCCGATCCGACGGCGGCCGCGTAGAACAGGATGGGAAGACTACAGATCCAAAGCGCCCGGCGGCGGGGGATCCGGAGCAGGTGGAGGAGCCCTACACCGGCGGCGATGATCAGCGCCATGTTCTGCCCTGACACCACCAGGATGTGATAGACGCCGGCGCGGATGCATTGTTCTTTGAGTTTCGGCGGCAGAACGCCCCGCGAACCTATTGTCATGCCGGACACCAGGGCCGCCTCCTCCGATGGAAGATGCCGGAACCAGAATCGTCTGAACTGCTGGTGAAAGGACCACGCGCGCTGGCTCCAGCTCGAGTGGCTGACGCCTTCAAGCCGTTCGAGCGCCTCGGGAAATTCCACATGAAGGATTGAATAGGCGCGCTGGCTGGCCCAATACGTCCGCTCATCAAATGAGCGCCGGGGACCCGGACCCCGCGGGCGGGTCAACCACCCCCGCACGCGCACGACCTCCTCGGGCGCCAGCATGGGCATCGGAAAGTGCAGGTTCACGACCACCCGGCCGTGGAACGCCTCCAGCGGCCGGGCGCGACCCTCCAGCAAAAAACGGGTCTGCCCCCACCGCGTGAGAGGAAAATTGATCACGCGGCCCTCCACGGTCAGCACCGGCGACCCGGCGAGCCGGGAGAGATCCTGGGGACCCGGCGTTGGAAAGCGCCCCAGGGCATGCAGGATCAGCAGGGCCGCGGTATACGCCCCCGCGACAATAACCAGACCATAGCGCTTTAGAAACGAAGCAATCACGAAATGCCTTTTCGCTTCTCAGCTTTTCTCGAATCCTTTTATCTTGTGAATGGGGTGCAGCGGGAAGCTGGGTTCTGGTTGACTTAACAAGTTGCGGACGTCATGGATCAGCAGACGGATATCGGTGTCATGCAGGTCTACTTTCTTTTCGAGCTTCTCTATACGCTTGGCCAAGTCTTTGTTTTTAGAGAGGACCTGTCGCATTCGGACAAACGCTCGCATAATGGCGATGTTCACCTGAATGGCTTGGGGGCTGTGCAGGACCGTGGAGAGCATCGCAACGCCGTGTTCGGTAAAAGCATAAGGCAATGCTCGCCTCATGCCTCCCCAACTTGAAATCACAATTTGTGATTTCAAGTTATGAAACTCCTCCAACCCCAATTGAAATGCGAAGTCGACTGGGAATCGTTCACGGTTTCGTTTAACAGCCTGCACCAATGCTCTTGGCTCGACCCCATACAGTCGGGCGAGATCCAGACTGAGCATGACTTTTTGCCCTCGAATGAAGTGGATTCGGCTTTCGATATCTTTGAAAGGTGCAAGTTGTGTAGTCATAAATATCCTCCTACTGTTTAGACCCCGAAAAAGCGAAATCCTTCACTTTTATTTTAGGCCCTTCCCAACCCTAGGAGTGTGTTGATTATTGCGAAGGTCCGTGAAACCCCGGCGCTCGACAGGCAAATCGAGCAGGTTGTAACGTCCACAAGGGGTGCCGTGAAACGGGTCATTGCGATGCGGTGGCTTTCCCTGTTGAGAAGAGAGAAGCGGCGGGCAAATTCAGCCAGGGCGGCCTTGCGGTACTTTGGGGACCAGTCCTGGCGGGTGGAACCGGACCGAGCTTAAGGTCGGCGCTGAGCCGGTGAATCCGCCGGAGGTGTTTTTTGGCTTTGTCGACTCGGTAGAGCCCCTCCCGCCGCGGCATCGATGACGGCGCTCCATGCGGATCGGCTCATCTGTCGTCGACGCCGCTTCATGAGCGGGAACCTGCGGGATCATGAAGAATCATGACCGGACATCGCACTTTTCGGACAACCTGTTCGGTGATGCTTCCCTTCAAAAGACGAGCCAGGCCGTAGCGGCCACGGGTCGTCATGACCAGCAGATCCGGCTTGACGTCCCTGACTGCGGACATGATCACGTCGACAGGAAAGCCGTCTCGAAGCGTTATATCGGTCTTCACGTGCCTCGGCAGCCGCGACCTCAACCAGCGGGTCAGCTTTTGCCGTAACAGCTTTTCGCGCAATTTCGTCGCCGCCGGAGGAGGCGGGGCGACCACAATGGTCGTATCCAATGGAATCGCGTGAACGAAATGGACGGATGCATTCCGCATCCCCGCGACAAGCTGCGCGATCCAGGCAAGCGCGACTTTCGCCCGCGGCGAAAAGTCGACGGCCAAGAGGATGCGTCGAGGTCTAAACATTAGGAGCCCCCTTCTGCCTGATGGACAGGCTATGGACCCGATAGAACGCTGGCGGTTCGGGCGTCTGCCTCGCCGGTATTATACCCCCATCCAATGAAAGCATGGCCTCATCAGGAACGCCCGTTGGGATTAAAATTTTTTGGGCGTGAACATGTTATGACCCTGGCTCTTGGCGGCGGCCGAATTAAACCTCTCCGCGGGAAAGCGTGCGTCCGGCAGCCTGCTCCAGGTTTTCTTCGGTCCCTGCCCGCATGTCTACGATATCGCGCTTTTCGGACGGCTTCTATGACGACGCTCGCGAAGACTTCCTGCGCCAAGCCTTGGCGCCTTCGATGACGACCATGGGCAAGACCGAAAGGCCGAAGGCTAACGCCCACTCCATGCCCTGCGGCGTTTGCGTCTCAAAGATTGCCTGCGCAGGGGGCCAGACGCTGATGAACAGCTGCAAAGCGAGCGAGCCAAAGGCGGCATAGACGAGCCAGCGGTTGGAGAACAGGCCGATGCTGAAAAGGGAGAGCCGCTCACTCCTGGCATTGAACGCGTGCGCCAGCTGGGCGCAGGCCAAGACGAGAAATGTCAGTGAGCGGGCTTGGGCCACACCGCCCCGTTCGATGTAATAAACATAGGCGAACGCCGCGAGTGAACACGCCGCAATGACGGACCCGGCGCCCAGCATGTCGGCGATAAAGGCTTTCGTAACGATTTCCTCCTTTCGGCTGCGTACCGGACGACGCATCAGGTCCGGAGCGTAGGGATCAACGCCCAGAGCCAGAGCCGGAAGGCCGTCCGTCAATAAATTGAGCCAAAGAATTTGCACGGGCAAAAGCGGAAGCGGCCATCCGGCCAGGGAGGCGAACAGCATGATCAGCACCTCCCCGGTATTGCAGGAGAGAAGAAAAAAAACAAACTTCCGGATATTTTGATAGATCCCCCGGCCTTCCTCTACGGCGGCCGCGATCGAAGCGAAATTGTCGTCCAGGATCACCATATCGGACGCCTCTTTGGTGACATCGGTCCCGGTGATTCCCATCGCGACGCCGATGTCGGCTTCCTTAAGCGCCGGGGCGTCGTTGACGCCGTCGCCGGTCATGGCGACGACGGCGCCCCTTGCCTGCCAGGCCCGCACGACCCGCAGTTTGTGTTCCGCCGAAACGCGCGCAAAAACAGAAATATCTGCGATGCGCCGCTTCAGCGCTTCCTCCGTCATTTGGTCGAGTTCCAAGCCCGTCAGGGCTTCCGCGCCTTTATCCAGAATCCCCAGCTCCTCCGCAATGGCCCGGGCGGTCTCAAGGTGGTCCCCCGTGATCATGACGCTCCGGATACCCGCCTCCCGGCAGCGCCGGACCGCCTCCCGGGCCTCTGGACGGGGAGGGTCCTGCATCGCCTCCAGACCCACAAACACCAAGTCCCGCTCGATTTGCTCCGCATCGACGGCATCCGGCTCCGTCGGGAAATCCCGCTGCGCCATCGCTAACACGCGCAGGCCTTCAGAGGCGAGCTGCCGATTCGCCGCGAGGAAAGCGGCCCGGTCCGGTTCGGTCAGATGCTTTGGATGCCCGGCCGACCAAATGAAACGGCAATACCGCAGGATCACATCCGGAGCTCCCTTGACGTACGCCCGATAACCCCGGCCCGCGCGGCGTAAAATCGTCATTCGTTTGCGTTCCGAATCGAAGGGGATTTCCGCCACGGCTCGCTCTTCGCCTTCCAGATCTTCTTTGGACAACCCCGCCTTGGCGGCCGCCGACAGGAGCGCTCCTTCTGTTGGATCGCCGATCACCTTCCAGACGTCATCTTCATAGCTCAGGGAGGCGGCATTACAGAGCACACCGGTCCGCAGCGTCTGCTTGAGGTCTTCAGGGAGTTCGGAAAGATCGTCCGAAGCGCCCCCCAGCCGGATTTGGCCTTTTGGATCATAACCGGCCCCCGTTATCTCGTAGGTGCGTCCGCCGCACCAGATCCGGCGCACGGTCATCTCGTTCTGCGTCAGCGTGCCGGTTTTATCGGAACAGATGACATTGGTGCTTCCCAGCGTTTCGACGGCCGGCAGTTTCCGGACGAGGGCGTTGCGCCGCACCATGCGTTGAACGCCTATTGCCAGCGCAATCGTGACGACCGCGGGCAACCCCTCCGGAATCGCCGCTACCGCCAGACTGATCGCCGTTAAAAACATTTCGAAAACCGGCCTGCCCCGACTCACCCCGAGAGCGAAAACAACGGCCACAATTCCCAGACAGAGCCAAACCAGCCAGCGCCCGAGCGCTTCCAAGCGTTCCTTGAGGGGAGTGGATTCGCGCGCGGCGCTCTGAAGAAGTCCTGCGATTTTCCCAAGTTCCGTCGCCATGCCGGTATGCGTCACCGCCAGGCGCGCTTTGCCTGAGACGACCGATGTTCCGAGGTAGGCCATGTTCGTCCGGTCGCCCAGAGCGATGTCCGTTGCGGCGAGAGGTTCGGCCCGCTTCGAAACGGGCGTCGATTCCCCCGTGAGAGATGCTTCTTGCGTTCGAAACGAAACGCACCAGGTCACTCGCCCGTCCGCCGGCACGTGATCTCCCGCTTCCAGTTCCACCAGATCCCCGGGAACAATGTGAAGCGAGTTCACCGCTATTTTGTGACCTCCTCTGATCACGCGCGCCGACGGGCTGGAAAGTTTTTTGAGCGCAGCCAGTGATTGTTCGGCCCGGTACTCCTGCACGAAACCCAAAATGGCGTTCATGAGAATGATGGCCAGGATCGCATAGGCATCGACCCATTCCTGCATGAACCCTGCCACCCCGGCGGCGGCAACAAGGACCCCGACGATCAAGCTCTTGAATTGACCGAGGAAGATGGATAACCCGGAGATCTTTTTTGATTCCGCCAGCGCGTTGGGCCCAACGCGCGCCAGGCGCTCCTGCGCCTGGGCGTGGCTCAACCCTTTTTCCAAGTCGGTCCGGAGCGCCTCTGCCAGGGTTCGGGAGGATATCGTCCAGGGATGGGCGTCAACGCTAGGTTTTTCTTCCACAGCCGTTGTCAACGAGCCGTCCTTACTGACCCATTTTGAAGACGATGTAGCCATTCAAGAGATAAACACCCAGGAGGAAGAGACTTAATCCACTCACCGTATTGAGGATCCGGTGTTGAGGCTTTAAAATCAGCGCCACCATGGCCAAGCCCGTCATCATCGCGGCGCAGAAGGCGGTGACGGCGTGCGCAAGCGACACGTCCGCGAACAGGGGGCCGGGCCGGTAGAAAAGATCGTCAACCGAGAGGATGACGACATTGAAGAGATTGCTCCCGAGGAGGTTGCTGAAGGCCATTTCTACCACGCCCAGCCTGACGCTCGAGATCGTCACGGCGATTTCCGGCAAGGAGGTCGCCAGCGCGATGAAGAGCGTTCCCACAAACGCCGCATTCCATCCCATCACATCGATCATATTCTTCCCGACAAAAGGCAATGCGACTCCGCCGGCGACCACGACCATCGCGGACAGAATGAAAAATGGGTAGACCTTCGTAGCAGGAAGCCGAGCCGGCTTCTCAGGCGCCGTTTGACCCTCCATCGAATTTCCCGAACGCTCGAAGTCGTTGAGCGTTTTCATCGCCAGAAGGTAAAAGAACGGTATCGCGGCCGTCGACACCCCGATATGCAAAAGCCGTGCGCCCGCGAAGCGATTCCCGATCATCAGGCTGAACCCCACAAAACTCAGGAGGATGACGCCCAAAGCGCCCGTCAATACGTGTCCCTGAGTCGCTTTTCCATAGACGTGGCTTTGGCGATGTATCAAATCGAGAACGAAGACCAGGACGAGGTTAAAAACACAGCTTCCCAGGATATCCCCGACCGCCAAGTCCGGACTTCCTGCGAACGTGACCGCGCTGATCCCGGAGACCAATTCGGGCAGCGACGTGATGGTCGCCAGAAGGATCAGGCCAATCCAGTTCCTCCCGAGCCCGGTCCGCTCCGAGATCAGATCCGCATAATAGGTGAGATGGTAGCCGGCAAAGCTAATGACAGCGGCCAACACCCCGAATTGAAGCCATACGCCAGCGGTCGTCATGCGGCAGCCCTACGCGCCCCGGGTCCTGCGAAGGAGTCCGCCGGGCCTTCCTTTATGAGGGTTCCAGTTTGACGAGACGCCGGGTTTCGCGGGCGGTGGGGTCGTCTTC
>MGUR01000044.1:0-4537 GCA_001800075.1 Elusimicrobia bacterium RIFCSPLOWO2_01_FULL_59_12 | reverse complement strand
TTCGATAACCCGGATACGGCCTGGAGAGTCGGGGACGGCGATGTCGGCGTCCCCGCGGCAAGCGCTGGTTCGCGCGGCATCCTTCAGTCCAACGGAGACGAACCAGGTATTCCCAGCGGCGGTCCTCATCCGGACACCACTTCTGAAATTCCAACAGGCCGATTTCGACGCAGGGTTCTTTGGAAGCGTTCATCGGGCCAGTCTAACACATAATGTTTCAAATGTTCCAACCGGCCAATCCCACCCAACCATGGGCCTTTCGGTCCGCGGTTTTTCAGCGCGCGTGATTATTTTTCCAGATGCGCGACGAGGAGTTTATGGAGCTTGGCTGGCATGCGGGTGGGTTTCCAATCGCGGTTGACGGTGGGATGCCGGGTGGCGCCGGCGGCGATCAATCGGCCGGTTTCAGCCAGCGCGATCTCGTAACGGAAGCCGATATGGGCGCCTCCTAATTCGGAAATAAAGGTTCGCACTCGGATCAAATCGTCGTAGCGCCCGGGGCGCAGATACCTCACGCTCGCCTCCATCGCCGGCAGATAGATCCCTTCTTTTTCTTCCAAATCCCGGTACCGCATTCCCAGGGACCGCAGGAATTCGGTCCGGCCCCGCTCAAAAAACACCAGGTAGTTCGCGTAGTAAATCACGTCCATCCGGTCGGTGTCGGAGTAGGAAATGCGCACCTCGAAGTCGTAATACCGCACAGTTCCGCAAGTATACTTAAGTTTTCCCCTTGACTTTCCCCGACGGAATCCGTATACTCTCGCTCGTTATGAAGCGCCAGAGCAATTCCGCGATGACGTCCGTGAAGCCCACGTTGATGCGTATGCGTAGTGGGCTTGGGATGCTTTGCGGCCTGGCGAACTAGACTCAGAACCAGACAAACCGACAAAAGCATCCGCCATTGATTCAGTGGCGGATTTTTTATTGGAGTGACCGTGGCATGAGAAGAAAGATAAGAGGAAAAAGACGCATGGACCTGCTGAAGTTAATCGAGATGATGTGCGGCATGATGTGCATGGCCGACCTTCTGGAAACGGGAGATCGGGCGATGTAGTCTTCCGCACGCCCCGATTTGCATCGAACCCCCGCGTCCGGAAACGGCCGCGGGGGTTTTTATGTCAATTCCGCAATATTGTTTATAATCGGGAGGATTTTCGTGAATCGCATGCGAAACAAAGTCATCTGTTTATGCACCGGGGTCTTTTTGTGTCTCGGGCGGGTCCGGGCTGAGGTGGCGATCCGCGTGGGGCACTTTCCCAACATCACCCACGCCCAGGCCTTGGTCGGTCTGGCCAACGGCGCGTTTCAGAAAACCTTGGGCGACGTGAAAATCGAAGTCAGGACCTTCACGGCCGGCCCATCGGAAATTGAAGCGCTCTTCGCCAAAGCGCTCGACCTGGTTTACATCGGCCCGGGGCCGGCCATCAATGGTTTCGTCAAATCCGGCGGGGAGCTGGTGGTGATCGCGGGCGCCTGTTCGGGCGGAGCCTCGCTGGTGGTCCGAAACGACTTGCCGATCAAGGATCCGGCGGACTTTCGCGGCAAACGGATCGCATCTCCGCAGTTAGGCGGCACCCAGGACATCGCGCTCCGCCGCTGGTTGAAAGAGCACGGACTGGCGCCGGTGGAGAAAGGCGGCGATGTGCGGGTCCTGCCGATGTCCAACGCCGACCAGCTCACGCTCTTCGTGCAAAAGAAATTGGACGGCGCCTGGGCGCCGGAGCCTTGGGCGGCGCGGCTGGTGGTCGAGGGCCAGGGACGCGTGTACCTCGATGAACGCACCCGCTGGCCGAGGCGCCAATTCGCCGCGACCGTGATTCTGGTCCGCAAAAAGTTCTTGAGCGAACATCCGCGACTGGTGGAAAAATGGCTGGCGGCGCATGTGGATGTGACGGCATGGATCAAGAAAAACCCCGCCCTGGCGCGCGCGCTGATCCATCAAGAAATCAAGCGGATCACCACCCAATCCCTGCCCGACGCGGTCATCGCGCAGGCGTGGGACAGGCTGGAATTCACGGCCGATCCTTTGTCCTCTTCCTTGACGCGCAACGCGGACTCCGCCTACGAGTTGGGATTCCTTGGACGCCGCAAGCCGGATCTATCCGGCCTGGTGGACCTGAAGCCGCTCTCCAAAGTCCTCTTGGCCAAGGGCCGCCCGCCCATCGCCCCATGAGCATTGAACTCCAAATCCAAAACCTGAGCAAAACCTTCATCACGCGCCAAGGGGGAGTGGGGGCGCTCGATCGCATCTCCCTGGACGTGGTGGAGGGCGAGTTCCTCTGCCTGGTGGGCCCGTCCGGCTGCGGCAAATCCACGCTCTTGAATATCGTGGCGGGCCTGGAAGATGCGGACCAGGGGCAAATCATCCTGGATGGGAAGCCGATTCACGGCCCCGGCGCCGACCGGGTCGTGGTCTTTCAGGAGGGCGGGCTGTTTCCCTGGCTGACCGTTATTGAGAACGTGGAGTTCGGCCTGAAGGAACGCGAGGATTTGTCACGGCAGCGCCGGCGGGACATGGCGGAGTCCTTTTTAAAACTCGTGCATCTGGATAAATTTGAGCACGCCTACATCCATGAATTGTCCGGCGGGATGCGGCAGCGCGTCGCGATCGCGCGCGCGCTGGTTCTGGAACCGCGCATCCTGCTGATGGACGAACCGTTCGCCTCGCTGGACACCCAGACCCGCGACCTCCTGGTGGAAGAACTTCGCGGAATCCACGATAAGCTCAAAAACACGATTCTCTTTGTCACGCACCACGTCCGCGAGTCCGTGTACCTGGGAGACCGGGTGGTCTTGTTTACCTACCGGCCCGGTCGCATCAAGCAGACCTTCTCCGTGGACATCCCCAAACCCCGCGACTCCGATGACCCGCGCGTTGGGAAGCTGATCCGGGAAGTCGTCGACGCGCTGCACGGCGAGGTGGAAAAGGCCCTGCGCGAAGAACTGCATGAACAGGGAGCGGAGTCGCCCCGATGAATCCCCGGATGCAGCGCCTGCTCTTTTACGCGTCCCTGGTCCTGGCCTGGTTTGCGCTGGCCAAGCTGAAGATCTGGCCGCCCTATCTGTTCCCCGCGCCCTCCGAGGTCCTCGTCACGCTCCGCCAGGGCTTTGACGACCACTCGTTTGCGATCAGTATTTTGAAAAGCATGAAACGGATCGGGGTCGGCTACGTGTTCTCGGCCGGGGTCGGCATCGCGCTCGGCCTCTTCACGGCGCGCGTCCGATGGCTGGAAAATACCCTCGGCTCCCTCGTCGTGGGCCTGCAGACGCTCCCCAGCATCTGCTGGCTGCCGGCGGCCATTCTCTGGTTTGGGCTGTCCGAAGGCGCGATTCTCTTTGTGGTGGTGATGGGCGCGTTGATGGCGATCTCAATCGGCACGCACGACGCGGTCAAAAACCTGCCGCCGATCTATGTCCGCGCCGCGCGAACGATGGGGGTGCGCGGTTTTCGGCTTTACCGAGAAGTGATTTTCCCCGCCGCGCTGCCCGGAATCGTCTCCGGGCTCAAGCAGGGATGGTCCTTTTCCTGGCGATCCTTGATGGCGGGAGAATTGCTGTTCGTCAGCCCGGGTCTCGGCCATCTGCTGCAGATGGGCCGCGACCTCAATGACATCACCCTGGTCGCGGCCGTGATGATCGTGATCATGGCGCTGGGGTGGTCTGTGGACCGGCTCATTTTTTCCGCCTTGGAACAGCGCCTCCGCCGCCAGCGCGGCATCGCCCTTTAAGCTACTTTCTCCTTGCTTTCCCTGCCTTTCTCCCGCAGACCTTTACGGTCATGAACTGCCCCAACTGCAACTACCCCAATCCCCAGGGCGTGACCCATTGCCAGATGTGCTATGAGGTCTTTAATAAAAGCGCCGCGGACCGGTATCTTCACGCCCAGCGCCGGGCCCGGATGCAGCGTGGAGATCCTCCGCCCCCTTCTACGCCCAAACCCCCATCCGGACAAGCCATCCCGGAGGCGCCCTTCGCCGCGCCCCCCCGAATCCTTCAGGAATCCGGTCCGACCATCGACTGGGGCGCGCTTTTCACAAAAACCGCGGAGAGACTCTTTCACCTCGCGCGATCGCACCGCAAAGAACTGGGATTGGCGGCCGCCCTGATCCTGCTTGGCATTCTTTTTCTCCGTGTCACCTCCCCGCGTACCCGTTTGCAGGTTTTTGGCAGCCGCCTCGATTTTGCTTTTCCTTCGAACTCCTCGACGACCTATTTGGTCACTCACCGAACCGACGTGAAAAGTTGGTCGGAGCTGGGCGGACGGCTGGACACGCCTCTTCCCCCCCTTCTACGGGACGAAATCGGCACGCTCGTTTTGAAAGCGTCCGCCCCGAAGAAGCGCGCCCAATACGTGGTCCTTCACCCCAAAGAATGGATCCTCACGGCGTCCGGATCGCTGACTCAGAATATCCCGCTCACGCACCCCTCGCTCAAACCCGCCAGGGCGACTCTGAAGTTTCGCGGGCCGGTCCTCACGCGGGACGCGCCGTCCTCCACCCGGTTGGGACACGCGATGCTGTTTCTTCTGCCGCGCTGG
>MGUR01000043.1:34598-37242 GCA_001800075.1 Elusimicrobia bacterium RIFCSPLOWO2_01_FULL_59_12 | reverse complement strand
GCACGCTGGAGCGAGCGCCATTTTTGGAGCAATCGTTTGATGTGATCACGTTTTGGGACGTCCTGGAACATGTCGCCGATCCGAGCGGCACACTCGATCGGGCGAAGCGGCTTTTAAAACCGGGCGGCCATCTATTGGTGAACTATCCGGATTATGGGAGCCTCTGGGCGAAATGGCTCGGCCGCCGCTGGTGGTTCTTGATCGATGTGCACATCTACTACTTCACGCCCGCGACGCTCGCCAAGCTTCTGGAGAAGCACGGTTTTCAGATGTGTCTTCAGCGCAGGCACTTCCAAACCCTGCGGCTGGGTTACCTGCTTCAGCGCGCGCAGGCAAGCTTCCCGCGCCTGGGCCGCTGGATGGAAACATGTTGCCGGAGAATGGGCCTGCAGAATGTTCCGGTGACGTATTACGCCGGCCAAAAAACGGCCATCGCCCGGAACGCGGCCGCTCATGTCTAAAAATAAAAAAAATCGCCTTCCCCCCGGCCCGGTGACAGCCGCGCCGGAACCCCTTTCGTTCGGATCGCGCGTGTTCGCCTGGATCAGCCTGGGCTGGGCGGTCTGGATCCTCGTTCTCTACTGGCAGCGTTTCTCCTGGATGGGGAACCTCCCTCCGGCGCCTCGCCTGGCCTCCACCCCCACGCAGTGGATCGTATTTTGGCTGGATGCCAAAGCCCTTTTTCTGCTGGCGACATCGGTCGCCGGCATGACCGCCGGGGGGTCCTATCTGCTTCGCCTTTTCCGGATCCCCTGGCATACCTCTTTGGAAGAAACCGTTTTTTCCATGGGAATGGGCATGGGGGCGACGGGAACCCTGATTTTCGGGCTCGGGCTGCTGCAGTTGTACCGTCCCCCGGTTTTCTGGGGGCTGTGGGTCGCCGGCCTGACGCTCACCTGGATGCGCTGGTTTCGCAGCGGCGCCTTGGACGCGCTCAATGACGCCGCGCTGCGGCTGAACCAATGGCACGCGGAACACCGCGGATGGCGGATCCAGCGATGGCTCCTGGGGTCGGTCGTTCTTATGGCGTGCGTGATGGCGTTTACTCCGGAAATCTTTTATGACGCCATGGCCTATCACCTGGGTGTCCCGAGATGGTACTTGTTTGAAGGCGGAATCAAATATTATCCGTCCGTCACCGCCCAATTCCCTTTCCTGCGCCAGATGCTGAATCTCCTGGGATTGGCGCTGGAAGGGGAACGCCTGGCGAAACTGCTGCATGCCTCGTCGGTTCCCCTCCTCATCGCAATCTACCATGCGCTGGCCGGACGCTTTTCCTTCCCCAAGACGGCCCTGATCGCATCGCTGGCGTTCCTCTCCATGCCCATGGTGAACATGAACGCATGGACGACGGGTATCGATGTGGGCCTTTCCTCGTTCGCGCTGCTCTGCTTTCTCGCCTGGTTGAACGGGCTTCAGGACCCCGAGATGCGAAACCGCTGGTTTACCTTGGCCGGCGTCTTCGGGGGGTTTTGCTTCGCGAGCAAGTACCCGGGCCTGTTGATTATCGCCGGCCTGTGCGTAACAACGCTTTTCTGGCTGAAGATGGCGGAGAAAGATTGGGGGGCTGCCTTTCGAAAGAGTTTATTGATGGGGAGCGTCGCTCTGGGGGTCACACTTCCCTGGTTGATCAAAACAGGGTGGATGACGGGCAATCCTGTTTACCCTTATTTGTCACATTGGCTGGGCAGCCGCGATCTGTCGCTGTATCGGATGAAGATGTTTCTGTCCGACACGGGCGCCGGCGGCAAGACCCACCTTTGGGATCTTTTGAAAACTCCCTGGACCGGAACATTGTCTGAGATTTCAAGTTTGGCGGCGCCCGGCGTTTTTCTGTTAGGTTTTTTGGGATTTTTGCTTACGGGAGTATTCCGCAAGGACTTAAGGCATCCCGGGTACTCACCGGCCGTCCTCTTTTTCGCCTTGTACTGGTTTAGCATCAACGCGATGACAGGGAGCATTCGCCTAGCGCTGCCCGGACTGGCGATCGGGTGTTTCTTGCTGGCTCACACCGCGGGAGCCCTTTATGCGCGAAGCGGCGGCTTCGTCCGGTTTTTGATAGCCGGCGTGGTAGCGTTCTCAACGCTTTGGGGGCTCCTTTCCACGATCCCCACCTGGTATACCTCGTACGCTCCCTGGAATGTGCTGGCTGGAAAGGAGTCGCCCGAAGACTATCTCTCGTATACCCATCCGGGCATGAATCCATACCCGTCGATGCGCGCGTTCATGCATGCGAAAAGGGTCGTTCCCCCGGGCCATCGATTGCTCATCGTTGGAGACGAAAAGGTATCCTCTTCACCCGTCCCGTTTTTGGCGACTGGCGCTTTTAACGAAAGCCTGATCGTTCGATGGGTCCGGGATGCTAAAACAACCGATGAGGTGGCTCGGGCCTTCAAACAGAACAATGTTTCTCATCTGCTGATCAATGTCACCGAAGCCCAGCGCCTGATCCAATATAAGATTATCAACTGGGACGATCGCTCCCTGGCCCTTTTGACCGCGTTCTTCGATCGGCACATGCGCCTGGTTTATCAGGACCAGATCCCGGAGCGTTATTTCAATCACAACGGCCCCCTCCTGCTGTACGCGTTCATCGATCCGCCGCCGACCACTCCCCCGTCCGACAACATGCTGCTTAAAATTC
>MGUR01000043.1:28934-34588 GCA_001800075.1 Elusimicrobia bacterium RIFCSPLOWO2_01_FULL_59_12 | reverse complement strand
GTGCGGCGGGCGATCTTGTTTGATTTGGACGGCGTGCTCTGGCAATCGGTTGAAGCCCACCGGTGCGCCTTCCGGCGGGCGCTGGCGGAATTGGGCCTGCGCTGGGCGATTCCCAAGCGAACGTTCGCCCGCGTTGCAGGCATGACGACGGAAAAGGCGATCCGCTCTCTGCTTCACGCAAAGAAAATCCGCTGGACCTCCGGCCGCGTCGCCGATTTCAGCCGCCGGAAACGGTCATGGGCCCTGCGGTATCTTCCGACCCAGGCCCGGTTGCGGCCCGGGCTTCGCGCGGCTTTGAGAAGACTCAGCCGTGATTTCCGGCTGGCCCTGGTAAGCGCCGGACACCCGCGGACCATCGCGATATTTTTCAGGCGTTCGAAAACGCGGCGGTTCTTTCACGCGGTGCTGACGAATCGGGACGCGCGGGCATCGAAACCTTCGCCGCAGATTTACCAGGCGGCCCTGCGCAGGGTGAAGGTCCGCCCGAGCGAGGCGCTCGCGGTCGAGGACGCCGTTTCAGGCGTGCAGTCCGCCGCCGCCGCCGGGATACCGGTCATCGGGATGCGCGGGACCTCCGCCGCCCGTGCCTTGCGCAGGGCGGGAGCCTTCAAAATCATTTCGCGCTTGTCCGACCTATGCGCTTGATCCGCGACATCGATGAATTCACCGAAGCTCGCCCGCCGGGCGCGGCGGGCTCCTGGACGGCGATCATCCCGGCGGCCGGGCGCGGCAGCCGACTAAACTGCACCGGCCCGAAAATTCTTTATCCGGTCCTGGGAAAACCGATGCTCGAATGGCTGATCACCCTGCTTGAGCCGCTCTGCGGGGACCTGGTCTTCGTTCTTTCCCCCGAGGCGCCGGAACTCGTCGGGCCGCTGCTGCAGGCGCGCCTCGGATCGCGGGCGCGGACCGTGATCCAGCCGCAGCCCACCGGCATGGCCGACGCGATCGCCGTCTGCGAAGGGTTTGTGAAAACCCCTTACACGCTGGTGCTTTGGGGCGACCAGATCACCCCGCGCGGGCGTTCGCTGGCGGCCTGCATGACGTTTTTGGAATCCACCTCCTCCCTTCACGCCGCAATTCCTACAATGATCCGGGACGCTCCCTACATCCATTTTAAGCGGGATGATCGCGAGCGCATTGTGGACGTATTTCAGGCCCGGGAATCTGCCCAGAAAATGGCTCAAGGAGAGAGTGATTGCGGCGCGTTTTGCTTTCGGACGGAAGCCCTGTTCCAGGTGCTTCGGCAGGCGCGCGGGAGCCCTCTCCATAAGGGGGCCCGAACGAATGAAAACAATTTCTTGAGCCTGATCCCGCTGTTCCATGATGACCAAGGCGCCCTCGCCACGGTGCGCCTTCATGACGCCGAGGAGACGCTCGGGATCAATACCGCGGAAGACGCGCAAGAGGCCGGACGCATTTTAAAGAGACGCCAAAATGAATGAGGGCGAGAAACTTTCGATTGTCATGTTTACCGGCGGCCGGGGGACGCAAACAATCTCAGCGACCCTGCTGAAATACCCCTACGTGACCTTGACGCTGGTGTCCAATACCTATGATGACGGCCTTTCGACCGGCCGCTTGCGGGCGTTTGTACCCGGCATGCTGGGACCCTCCGATATCAGAAAAAATGTGTCCCGACTGATCCCGGACGACAATTTTGCGCACCGCGCGCTGCATCAATTGATCGAGTACCGGCTCCCGACGCCCTGCGCGGAGAAGGACGCCGAGCGGCTGCTCCGCGCCCTTCAACCGGGAACGGCGGGGGTCCCGATCCCGGAGGTCCGGGAGGCCTTCATGAGTTTGAGCCTTCGGCACGCGCGCCTCGCGGCGGAATGGACGGGCCACTTTCTCGCCTATTGGGAATCCCAAAAGAAGGCGGGCTTGCAGGCCGGCAGGCAGGACGCGCTGTTTGATTTTGGCGATTGCTCGTTGGGGAACATCCTTTTTGTGGGGTGTTACCTTCAATGCGGCGGGTCCTTTAATAAAGCCGTGGAGTCGTTCAGCCGGGGGTGCGATGCGCGCGGGCGCGTCCTGGAGGTCACCGACGGCCAAAATCATGTCCTGGTGGGTCTTAAGGAAAACGGTTCCTACTTGCCGGATGAAGCGCATATTGTCTCCGAGCAGGAAGAAGCCCCGATCGAAGAGCTCTATCTGCTTTCGTCGTATTTGGAGACCGCCCAATGGGAGAGAAAACCGAAAAAGGATCTCCAGGCGCTTCTGGCCGGCCGCGACCAGACGCCGCGCATCAACCCGGAGGCGGAGTCCGCCCTGCTCGCGGCGGACATCATTATCTATGGGCCGGGCACGCAGCACTCGTCTCTTTTTCCCTCCTATCTGACGCAGGGGGTCACCGAGGCCATCGCGGCGAACGCCGCGGCCGAAAAAATCTTTATCGGCAACATCCGGAAGGACTTTGAAATCCGTCACGAGACCGCCGAGAGCCTGGTCCGCAAATTTTTCTACTACCTCAACAGGAAAAACACCCTTCAGATCCCCTGGGAGGACCTGGTGACGCTCTTCTTTATCCAGGACCCCGCTCTGGACGATATGCAGCCCTCCCAGGCGGTGACATTCGACCCCGCGCGCTTCCCGTTCCCCGCCAAGCAGGTCGTGGTCACGAATTGGGCGTCCGGTCCCAGCGCGCACTCCGGCGGCCGGGTGCTGGACGAGGTGATCCGCGTCGTCAATGATAAGACGCAGAAAAAACTGCGGCCGTTCCGCCACACGGTCTCGATCGTGGTGCCCGGCTTGAATGAGGCCCGGACCTTGAGAAAAGTCCTGCGCAGTCTCACGCTGCTGGACTTCAGCGCGCTGGGAGTGGGAAGGGAAATCCTCTACGTGGACGGCGGATCGGCGGACGGGAGCCTGGACCTCGCCCAATCGGTCCCGGAGGTGAAAGTTTTTTCCCTTAAAGATGAGAAGGGGCGGGGCGCGGCGCTCCGGCTTGGGATTCAGAAGGCGTCCGGCGACATGATCGCCTTCTTTCCAAGCGACGGAGAATATGAACCCCAGGATCTGCTCACGGTGATCCAGGAAATCGTGAGGAGTGAGTTTAACGTCGTCTACGGGAGCCGCCTGATCAAGTGCGTCGACTTCAGCCAGCGCATCCGGGAGATCTATCATGGAAATTACATGCTTTACCTCACCAGTAAATACGGGGGGATACTCACCAGCATCATGAACCTCTGGATGTACAACCGCTTCATCACCGACCCCTTCAGCGGAATCAAGGCCTTCGACGCGAGGCTGCTGCGCAACCTGGAGCTTTCCTCCAGCGGCTTCGAAATTGAAACGGAAATTCTCGCCCGGCTGGGCCAGAAGCAGCACTATGTCCTGGAAGTGCCTGTGGCGTATCATCCCCGCACGCGTTCGCAGGGCAAAAAAACCACCCTCGTTGACGGCCTCCGGGCTATCGTGAAGCTGATGACCTTGCGGGCCCATGGCTGACCCCGCGCCCGTTCCCCCCATCGATTACTGCATGCGGGATCATTTCCTGATGCGCTTCCAGGTGAGGGTCTCGCTTTGGATCCGCCGGAAAATGCTGGCGGCGATGCCGTTTCAGCCCGCCATGAGCGTCCTCGAAGTCGGCACGACGCCGGACACCACCTTCCCGGACCAGAATTTCTTCAGCAAGGGCGCGCTCGCGCGCGGATGCCGCGTGTCCGTAACGTCCGTTGAAGATTGCACCGCTATGGCCCGGGAGAATGGTTTTTACTGGATCCCGATGGCGCCGCTGCTGCGGGACGCGCCTTCGCGGCGATTCGACTGCGTTGTGTCCGCGGCCGTGCTGGAACATATCGAGGGGGAGCGGGGCAAAGTGGACCACCTGCGTTTTCTGGACCGGTTGTCGGAGCGGTATGTCGTGATTACGATACCGAACCGCGGCCATTGGCTCGAAGTCCACACCAAACTTCCGCTCATCCACTGGCTTCCCAAGCCGATGCACCGCGCGCTGCTGCGGTGCGTCGGTCTGACCCAATGGGCCAACCCCGCCCATATGGACCTTTTGTGGAATTCGGAATTCCGCCGCCTGGTGGACCTGGCGTTCGCCGGGCGTCGGATTCAGTTTAAGACGTTCTGGTTTCTGGGCGCGATCAGCAATATCGTGGCGGTCATCGAGAAATCGCCTCCATGAGGCTGCTGTCCGTCATCATCCCGGCGTACAACGAGGAGCGCACGCTCGGCGCTCTGCTGGAAAAGATTCTCGCTGTCCCGATGGACGCCAAGCGATTCCATCTGGAAATCATCGTGGTGGACGACGGCTCCACCGATCACACCGCGGCGATCGCTTCGGGGTACAGCCAGGTGAGCTGCATGCGGCAGCGCCACCAGGGCAAGGGCTCGGCGGTCCAGTACGGCGTGAAAGGCTGCTCGGGAGATTACCTGCTGGTTCAGGACGCCGATTTGGAATACGACCCCGGCGATTACGGTCCGCTGCTGGAGGCGCTGCCTGCCACTGGAGAGGCGGCCGTTTACGGCAGCCGGACGCTGGGACAAATCCGGGACACCGGACGCGGCGTCTTTCCCGGAAAACATCCCGGACAAGGAATCGGCCCCTGGGCGGCGAACGTCTTGCTTTCGATCTGGATTTTCATTTTATACGGGCGGTGGATCAGCGACCCGCTCACGGCCTACAAGCTGTATCCCGCGCGGCTGGTCCGGGAATTGAACGTACAAAGCGCAGGATTTGAGGCGGACCACGAGATGACGGCGAAACTGATCCGGCGCCGCGTTCCGATTATAGAAGTGCCTATCCATTACGCCCCGCGATCGGTTGCCGAAGGTAAAAAAATAAGAGCGGTCGACGGCCTCATCGCTCTCTGGACGCTGCTCAAATACCGACTGACTGATTAAACGTCATTCCCGCTAACGACATGCGGGGATGACGACTACGAGAGAAGTTTATCCGCGCCGCGCTCCAGAAGCGACCGCGCTAAATGTTGCCCCACCCTGTCCGCATCCCGGGCGTGCCCCCCATTGACGGCCCGGAAACAGGGTGTCCCGGATGGGTCTACCACCATTCCGGTCAGCATCAGCCGGTCGCCGGTCACCTGGCAGTGCGCCGCGATCGGCGTCTGACAGGTTCCTCCCAGCGCTCTTAAAAACGCCCGCTCCGCCAGCACCGCTTGATGGCTGAGCGGGTCATCGATGGCCATGAGAAACGGATGCGCGACGGCATCGCCCTGGCGGGCTTCCAAGGCCAGAGCGCCCTGTCCGATGGCGGGCAGCATGGTTTCAATGGAAAGGATTTCCGTCGCGACATCAGCGCGACCCAGACGCTTCAGCCCCGCCAGCGCCAAAATCATACCGTCAAAACCACCCTCCTCCCACCTGCGCAGGCGGGTGTCCACATTTCCTCGAATCGTGACCACCTCCAGATCAGGACGCAGGTGTTTCAGCTGAGCCTGGCGGCGGACCGCGCCGGTCGCCACGCGAGCGACTTGGGGCGCCTCCCGGAACCGCACGCCGGCTTTCCCGATCCATGCATCGCGCGGGTCCTCTCGCGCTGGAACCGCCGCAAGCGCCAACCCCTTGGGCAGCTCGGCCGCCAGATCTTTCAGGGAATGCACCGCCAGGTCGATCCGGTTGTCCAGGAGAGCTTCTTCAATTTCTTTGGTGAAGGCGGCCTTGAGATTGGCGGACCCGCCTTC
>MGUR01000043.1:27813-28921 GCA_001800075.1 Elusimicrobia bacterium RIFCSPLOWO2_01_FULL_59_12 | reverse complement strand
TTGGTCTGGGCCTGGGCCAGCGCGCTCTTGCGAGTTCCCAGCCGCAGAGTATTCATGAAGGGGTTACTGGAGACCGGGCGCGTGCTTGAGACTATGGCTTTGCCCGGCTCGGTGGGCGGCCAGCCAGCGGCTGAATTCGTCGCTCTTTTCGTGAATAATTCGTTCGGCCTGGGAGATTTCACCGGATCGCCGGGCGATATTCTCCGCCACGATGGACTGCAAGTCGTCGATATTGTAAACGTAGACATTATCGAGGCGGTGCACATCAGGATGCACATCACGCGGCATGGCGATATCGATAAAAAACAAGGAGCGCCCTTTGCGCCGCTGCATAATGCGGGCAACGTGTTCAGGGTTGATGACCGGGTGGGGCGCGGCCGTCGAGCAGATCACGATATCGGGGCGGTCCATCTGCTCCAAGGCATCGTCGAAATGGAGCGCGCTTCCGTGAAATTGCCGCGCGAGCTCGCAGGCGCGCTCAAAGGTCCGGTTCGACACCAGAATGGAGCGCACTTTCTGCGACAGCAGGTGCTTGGCGGTCAACTCCGCCATTTTACCCGCCCCCAGAATCATGACCTCGCGCTGCTTCAATTCGCCGAATATGCGTTCCGCCAGGGCGACGGCCACGCTGGCGACCGAAGCCGGCCCCAGAGAGAGTCCCGTTTCGGTCCGAACGCGCTTGCCCACATAGAGGCTGCGCTGGAACAGCACATTGATCCATTTGTCCGTACAGCCTGCCGAGTGCGCAGACTGATACGCCTGCTTCACCTGCCCCAGGATTTCCTGCTCCCCCACCACCATCGAGTCCAACCCGCTGGCGACGCGAAAAAGATGATGCACCGCCGCCGTCTCTTCCTTAATGTACAGCAGCGGTTCGACCGCATCAGACTTCGCGCGGTGGATGATCAGATCCAGCGTTCGCTTCCGCGCGGCGCCGGGGTTTTCGGAACTGAGATACAGCTCTGTCCGGTTGCAGGTGGACAAAAGGACGGTGCCCTCCGCGCTCAACGTTCTGTTCAATTCCGGCAGGACAGCCCCCAGGTCGGCGCGCGAAAAGGACAAGCGCTCGCGCAAATCCAGCGGCGCCGTTCGATGATTCAAACCGATG
>MGUR01000043.1:26782-27639 GCA_001800075.1 Elusimicrobia bacterium RIFCSPLOWO2_01_FULL_59_12 | reverse complement strand
ACAAGACCACCGCGAAACCCGCCAATGAAAGATACGCTGTTTTGCGCCCGCGCCATCCCGCCATAAATCGTGCCGTCAAATACGCCGCATACACTCCCCAGGTGATCAACGCCCAGGTCTCCTTCGGGTCCCACCCCCAGAAACGCCCCCACACGCGGTGCGCCCATATCCCGCCGAGTAGAATCCCCGCTGTCAGAAACGGAAACGCCGCCACGATCAGCTTGGAGATGAGCTTGTCCAGCCCCTCTAACGATGGCAGCTGAAAGGCCAATCCCTGGGGATGCTTCGACTTCATTTGCTGCTCCTGCCATAAGTAAATGATGCCGACCACAAAAGCCGCCGCAAAGATGGCGTAGGAGACCAGCAGAATCGGAATATGAAGCGTTTGGGCGACGTTAAACAATCGATTTTCCATGGATCAGGTCGCGCAGCCGGGCTTCGGCGGTTTGGACCCCTTCCTCTTTGAGCCGGTCCAGAAAGTCCTGATTGATGATAGCTTTCCACACTTTTTGCCGGCTCTCTCGAGGGAGTTTCAGGATGTCGGAACGGTAGCGCTGCAGAATGTCCGCCAACTGCCCGTATTCCGACCCAAATAACGGCTCCAATTTTTCCCGAATAAACTTCGCCAGCGCCGGGCTGGACCCTCCGGTGGATACCGCGATCTGCACATCCCCCCGCGACATCACGGCGGGCGAAATAAAGTCGCACAGGGGCGTGACGTCCGCCACATTCACCCAGATGCCTCGCTCGCGCGCATCCGAGGCGACCCGCTTCTGAAGGTCCAAGTCATCGGTGGCGGCGATCACCAGGACCGCCTGCTCCATATCAGACGGCTGATATGGACGGCGAAGCCACTC
>MGUR01000043.1:21719-26754 GCA_001800075.1 Elusimicrobia bacterium RIFCSPLOWO2_01_FULL_59_12 | reverse complement strand
CTCAGGCGCCACGACGCGGACATCGGCCTCGCCCTCCAGCAGGGCGGGAATTTTCTGCCAAGCGACAGCCCCTGCGCCGACGATCAACACCCGGCGGCCCTGAATGCTCAAATACACAGGGTAATATTTCATAAATCGCTGAATGAGAGATCGGGAAAGCGTCCGCCACACATCAGGCGGACGCCCGCCCGTTGTGTGGCGGGCGTTACGAGGGAGCGGGGACGGCCGTCGAGGAAAGGCTGTTCGACACCATCTTTGTGAATTGAGCCACCACGTCTTTATCCCACCAGCCTTTGCTGGTCTCATCCCACAGCAGTTCCATGGCCATCTCATGGGGCAGGCACTTGCGGTAGGAGCGGGTGGTTGTCAGGGCGTCGTAGATATCCACGACCGTCAAGATCCGCGCGAGCAGAGGAATGTCATCGCCTGTCAGACGATCCGGGTATCCGGTGCCATCCATCCGCTCATGGTGGTGCCGGATAATCGGGACCGCCCCCCGGATGGATTTCAGCTTTTCACAGATGCGAGCGCCCTGCTCGGGATGCAGCTTGATGATCATCCGTTCCTCCGTCGTGAGGGGCCCCGCTTTGTTCAGAATATGGTCGGGCACGCCGATCTTGCCGATATCATGCAGGATCCCGCCTTTCCGCAGGGAGTCCTGTTCCTCTTCGGACAACCCCATGAACGCCCCCAGCCGCACCGCAAAATTTGAAACGCGCTCCACATGGCCCTGCGTATACACGTCTTTGGCTTCGATTGCCCGCGCCAGAGAAAACAGGACATCCTCGGCGTTGTCCAGCTGGGCGTTGAGATAGCGCATGCGCAAGAGCGAGTTGATCCGGGTAAAAAGCTCCAGGGAGTTGTACGGTTTGTTCAAAAACTCATCGGCCCCCGCCTGGAGCGCCTGGATTTTGTTTTCCAGGTCGCCAAAACCGGTCAGCATGATCACTGGAATCAGCCGGGTGGTGGGATCGTTTTTAACGTTCCGGCAGACTTCGATGCCGTCCAATCGGGGCATATCAATATCGCAAAGCAGCAGGTCCGGGGCGTTGGTTCTGACTTTTTCGAGCCCTTCGACCCCGTCGCGGGCCACGGTCACGGAGTAGCCTTTGGAGATCAGGATGGGTTCAAGAACACCTGCGGCTTGGGGGTCGTCTTCGATGAGAAGGATACTGGCGCCTGCGAAGCCGTTATCCGAGGAAGTCATGGCATTAAACTGTAACAACTCGTCGAGGGCTAAGTCAAAGGCTGGGTCCGCCGGGCGTCCGGCCGAGACGGCGTTTGCGGTTTTTCCAAGCCGTTTCAACAGACCGCATGGCCTCCGTTTCGGAGGCGCAGTAGCGGTTAAATTCTTCGGTAACGGCCTTGGACAGCTTTCCTTGACGGCACGCTTCCTCCAGGATCTCCTGGATATGCAGAAGTTGGGCTTCCCGCTTGTGCATAGCCTGGAGATCCGGGCTGGGTTCGGGCGCTTCATCCCAATCCACAGAGTGATAGAACTTCCACCCCATGGCCAACATCCAGAGACCCATAACCAGCCCAACGATGATTAATAGCATCAAATCACCTTTAGAAAACGGGTTGAAATTGTCTGGCCCTTTATCTGTGCGACCAGCAGGCGGCCATGGCGCAAAGGCTGCCAGGTAGAGTCAGGCGCCAGCGGCTCCGAGGCAACGGCTACGGCGTCGGCAGTCTTATTGATCTGCAGCTGGTAATACGGCTGCCCTGAATGACAGAGGGCCTTGGCCTTGCCGAATCCCTCCGGGTTCACGTAACAAAAAGCCAGAAGCAGGCGACCGTTGGTCAGCACCCAGTTAAGCCCATGATAAGGGTGCCTATAGATAGGATAGCGCCTCCTGCATGCATCCCAAATCCGATGCAGGCCCTTTATGCTGGAGCGGACGGCTCTGACCGGCTCCCTCATATTCAAGTGCTTGAGCAGCCAGTAAAACAGGACTTCGCTGTCATTTTTTCCTTTGACGTGCTTGGCCCAGGGCCCCAGCGCAGCCTTGACTTCACGCGAAATGTAGAGCGTGCCGTTGTGAACAAACAACCAGGATCCATGGCGAAAGGGCTGCGTATGCGGCAACCCGATCAGTTCGCGTCGCGGGAGTTTGAGCGGGTTCGACGCCCAGCGCACATGGCCTAGGAGAACCTTTCCTTTGGCCTGCCGCGCCGCCAGCCGCACCCGGGCCTTGTCGCGGTACATGGGCCGCGGGCTTTTAAAGACCCGAGGCCGTCCCGATTCAAACCATCCGATCCCCCAGCCGTCGCCCTGCTTGCGCTTCTTATCGATATGACTTTGAACGAAGAGAGACGTCGGGGCGTCCATCAAAGGGTCCGAGGCGTTTAAGGGGAGCCGTGACAATACACCGAAGAGCCTGCACACAGTCAGTCTTTACTCTGTTGGACGGCGGTGGCGAGGCGGGCGTAATGCAGGCGATGCGCTTGGGCCACGGGTTCACAGGTCAGGTGGCCCTTATAGCATTGCACGCCGGGGACCAGAGACCGCAATTTCAAAAAGCCGGGGATTCCGGCGCGCGCCAGCGAAGCTATATAAGGAAGGGTGATATGGGTGAGTGCGAGCGTCGAGGTGCGCGCGTAGGCGCCGGGCATATTCGGCACGCAGTAATGGATCACGCCTTCTTCGATGTAAACCGGATTCAGGTGGCTGGTCGGACGCGAGGTTTCGCAGGTGCCGCCCTGATCGATCGCCACATCGATGATCACGCTGCGCCGCTTCATTCGACGGACCAGCCCCCGCGTGACCAACCGGGGGGTTTTTGCGCCCGGTATGTGCAGGGCGCCGATCAAAATGTCGGCGGAGATCACCGCGCGGCGGACGGCGCCGGGATCGGCTTTCAAAATCATGACCGACGCCGGCAATATCTTTTTCAAAAAACGTATCCGTTCCGGAAAGCGTTCAAGAATGACCACTCGCGACCCGGCGTGTGAAGCGATGCGGGCCGCATTCTGACCCACCACGCCGCCGCCAAGAATAACCACCTGCGCGGGAGGCACGCCCGTCGCTCCGCTGTAGAGGACGCCGCGGCCGCCCTGGGGGTTCCCCTGGAAATAATTCCCCATCAGAGCCGCAATGCGGCCCGCGATCTCCGACATGGAACGCAAAATCGGGAGATGACCGCTTTCATCCTCTACGGTTTCGTACGCGATGGCGATGACTTTTTTCCGCAGCAGGGCCTGGGTCAGCGGACGGTTCGGGGCCAGATGCAGGAATGCGAAAAGCGCCTGATGAGGCCGGAAGAAGCGGTGCTCCCGCTGGGAGGGTTCTTTCACTTTGATCACCAGCTCGGCCGACCACGCGCCGCTGGCGCCGGACACCATCGCGGCGCCCGCGCGGCGGTATTCGGTGTCGGAGAATCCCGCGCCTTCACCCGCGCCTTTTTGGACGCGCACCGAGTGCCCCGCGCGGGTCATTATCCGGACTCCCTCGGGCGTCATGGCGACCCGGTACTCGCCGACTTTAATTTCTTTGGGGACGCCGATGATCATCCTTTCAGTTCGCCTCCCATGGACCAATGATCTTTGGGAACGTCTTCGAAGATGATCCACGTGTGGTCCGGCGTGATCTGACAGTGCTTCGAAATGACGTCAGTGAGTTCTTTTGCCAAGGCTTTTTTCACTTCCGGCGGCCGCGGGAACATCGAGATGCGTACGAAGGGCATACAACCTCCTAGAGAAACCGTCATTCCCGCGAAAGCGCGCACGCCACACTGCCGGCGCGCCCGCCCAGTCGTGTGGAGGGCGGGAATCCAGATTAAGGCCATGACTGGATCCCCGCTTACGACCGCGGGGATGACGACAAATTACTTGCCTATACAGAAATTCGAAAAGATTTTATCCAGCAAATCCTCCGTGGTCGTTTCGCCAAGAATCTCCCCCAACGCCTTGAGCGCGGAGTGGAGTTCGAGCGCCACGCATTCCTCATAGTTTTCTTCCCGAGCCGCCTCCAGGGCGCTCGCCAGCGCTTCGCGCGCGCACCCCAGCGCCGCCTGGTGGCGCGAATTGATCATCCAGCGGGCCGTGCCTGCGGGATCTTGACCGGCCAGCGAAAAGTCCTTTACGGCGCGTACAAGTTCGCTGAGGCCTTCACCCGTTTGAGCAGATACCTCGATCGCGGGAGAGGGAAGCCTCACCCGGTCGCCTGCGGCGGCCACCCTCTCCCGATGGGAGAGGGAACTACGCTCCCCTCTCCCGTTGGGAGAGGGGACAGGGGTGAGGCAAGGTGCTAGGTCAATTTTATTCATCACATAAAGATGGGGCTTCGATGCACATGCTCGTAAAAGCGCACAATCTTCAGTACCCAGCGGCTCGCTGGCGTCGAACAGGCAGAGAACCAGATCGGATTCGTTCAAAGCCTTACGTGTCCGTTCCATGCCGAGACGCTCCACGGGGTCCCGGCTGCTTTCTCGAACCCCTGCGGTGTCGGTCAAAACAACCGGGACCCCGTCCCAATTGACGCTTTCCTCCAAGGTGTCCCGTGTGGTCCCCGGGACCGGGGTGACGATCGCGCGCTCTTCCTTTAAAAGGGCGTTCATCAGGCTGGATTTTCCGACGTTGGGACGGCCGACGAGCGCGACCCGAAGCCCCTCACGCAAAATTTTCCCCACGCGGGCGGACGCGAGCAGGGATTCGATCTCCCGCCGAACCGAGGCGCATTTTTCGATCAGGCTGTTTCGGGAAAGAAAATCGTGGTCCTCATCGGAATGGTCCAGACCCACTTCGACATGCGCCAGAAGCGGAACGAGGCTATCGCGCAGCGATCGGACGCGGGTCGCCAGATGCCCCTCCAGCTGGGCCAGCGCCGCGGCGTGGGATTGGTCGGTCTTGGCACGAATCAAATCGGCGACGGCTTCCGCCTGCGTGAGATCGATTTTCCCGGCGAGAAAAGCGCGCTCCGTAAATTCGCCCGGGCCGGCCAGTCGCGCTCCCTGATCCACGCACGCCTGAAGGATCTGATTCAGAATGTACGGGCTGCCATGCGCCGAAATTTCCGCGACATCTTCACCGGTAT
>MGUR01000043.1:11079-21696 GCA_001800075.1 Elusimicrobia bacterium RIFCSPLOWO2_01_FULL_59_12 | reverse complement strand
GTGGCGGCTTCGGCCACCCTCTCCCTCCACAGGGAGAGGGTCATCGTTCCCCTTCTCCCTATGGAGGGAGAAGGGGTTAGGGGATGAGGGTGTCATTAGGGTGCCAACATAACACGTGTGACTGGGCACCGTTGCAAGATCAATGGGTTTAGCAGGCTGGAAAATCGATTGGGTGATGGGGATCGCTGAAGATCCGCTTACGCGAATCACGCCGATCCCGCTTTCGCCCAGCGGGGTCGCGATCGCGGCGATCGTGTCCTGCATCGAACGCATCAGCGTTAGGATCCTTACTTGACGAGTTCAAACGTCGGCTGTTTCGGCCTGTGAGCGCGAAGCATGCCCCACTGGATCCCCATGGTGACCAAACTCTGCGTAAACCAGTAGAGCACCAAGCCGGAAGGAAAACTCCAGAACATGACGGTAAAAATGACGGGCATGAGATACATCATTTGGCGCTGGGTCGGGTCGGTGACCGCGCCCGACATTCGCGACTGCAGCAGCATCCCGAGGCCCATCACAATGGGGAGCACATGAAAGGGATCGGCCACGGACAGGTCCTTGATCCAGCCGGCGAATGGCGCTCCCTGGAGCTCATAGGCGTTGCGCAGGGTCGTAAACAGCGCCCAAAAAATCGGCAGCTGCAGCAACATCGGGAGGCAGCCCCCGAAAGGGTTGGTCCCGGATTTCTTGTATAAATTCATCATCTCAATATTTAACCGCTTGGGATCGCTCTTGTAGGCTTTCTGAAGCGCGGCGATCTGAGGCTGGAGCTCTTTCATCGCCATGGTGGCCCGAAAGCTCTTGATCGTGAGCGGGAGCATCAATATCTGCAGAATAATCGTCAGGATGATGATCGCCCATCCATAGTTTTTTGTTTTGCTCTGCAGCCAGTAGACGGACTTCAGCACCAGCTTGCCGAGCGAACTGAACCAGCCAAAATCGACGGCGGCCTCCAGGCCCTTGTGGTAGTGCCCCAACTGCGTATAACCCTTCGGGCCGGCATAGATCTGATACGGCACGCGTAGGCTGCCGCGGGCGGGAACTGTCACGTTATGACGCACTTTAAGGATTGTTTTATCCTTGGCGCCTTCCACATGAAGCGACAGAGATCCAGCCAGATCCGGTGAGGCTGGCAGAAAAGCTACCAGAAAGTAACGGTTGTCGATCGCGGCCCACTCCCCGAACGGGTGGTCGCCCGGTTTCAAAACGTTCGCTTTCATTTTGACTGTCGAGAGCGCGCGGATCAAACCGCTGTTTTCCTTTTGTTCCGATACCGTGGTGCCCAGCCCCGGCCCCCAGCTCCAGTCCCAGTCTTTTAACTGAATGGGTTGTGAGGTGGGATTTTCAAGCAGGAAGGAGACATCATGCAGATATCCCGCAGGGTTTAACGTCAGCCATTGGGTAATGCGCAGCCCGTTTTGCAGCGTGGTCTGCATGACCGCTTCGCGGCCGTGCTGTCGAATCGTAAACACGGCATCGGGAAAGGCCGTTAACGGCAACGGCTCGACGCCCGGCGCGTACGCCAGATCCACTTCCCGCCCTTTGAGTTTCAGGCGCCAATGATGCACCCCGCCTCCTTTCGGAGACAGCACGATTTCATTGAGCTCATCGCGCAAAATGCTTTCAGGCTGATTGACCAGGGGAACCGCATGCGCCGGGTAGAGCATGGACTTGCCGGCTTGACCCGCCGCCAGCGGGGCCGGCGCGGCCGGTGTTCCCAATTTGGCGGGCGGCGCGTACTTCGGTATGACAAAAGTCGACCAGAAAAACAGAAAACCGACCGACAAGATGATCGCCAGCAGCAGATTTTTATTTTCCATGGTACGCCCCTGTTGTCATCCCCGCGGTCGTAAGCGGGGATCCAGTCTCGGCCATGTTCTGGATTCCCGCCCTCCACACGACTGGGCGGGCGCGCCGGCAGTGTGGCGTGCGCGCTTTCGCGGGAATGACGGCGATGGGGTCATAGCCCCCCGGGTGCCAGGGGTGACATTTAAGGATGCGGATCGACCCCTGCCAGAGACCCTTCCAGGCTCCCGACACTTCAAGGGCCTCCCGCATGTACTCCGAACAAGAAGGGTAAAAGCGGCAACGCGTCCCCCACACGGGCGACTGCCACTGATACGCCCGGATCAATCCGCGCAGCAAGCGAACGATCAAGGAAGGAGTTTTGCTTTCTGCCATAGGCTTTTCACGATGGGTTCAAGCGTCTGGTAGCGAATTTTCGGGATCAGGCTGCGGCTGGAAAAAATCAGATCGACGCCGCGCGGCAACTCCGTCTTGTTCAAGCGGAACACTTCACGCAACAGCCGTTTGAGTCGATTGCGCTGGACTGCATTCCCATAAGCCCCGGGGATCGCCAAGCCGAGCCTCGGGCCGCGGGACGCTTCTCCGGCATCGCGATACGCCCAGAGCACCAGCCCGGATGACATGACCCGCTGCCCTTTTTTAAAGACCGTTGTAAAATCGCGGCGCCGGTGCAGCCGATCTGACCACCGAAAACGGTTATCCATACATGGTTTCTGGTTGCCGGTTTCTAGTTACTGGCTCAAACAACAAGAAACTAGAAACTAGAAACCAAAAACCTGAATGTTAAACCGTCGTGAGCCGTTTGCGCCCTTTTCGGCGGCGGTTCGCGAGAACCCGGCGGCCGCCGGCCGTCTTCATCTTGGCTCGAAACCCATGGACTTTGGCGCGGTGCCGCACATTGGGTTGATACGTTCGCTTTGGCACTCTCTCTCCTTATTTCCTTTGTAGAGATGGCCATCGGTAAAACGGTTCGCCATTCAGGCGGACCGTGCCGATGGTAGGCGCCATTATAGGAAATGATGGGAGGCACAACACCCGTTGATCACTAAATTACAAACAAAGTACGATACCCTCTGGTGTAGTGTCCCGCAGGCAGCTTGACGTTTGGAGGCCCAGTCAGTCAGCCCGGCAGGACAGTTTGCTGGAAGGGATCCACCAGGACCTCAAAAAACGTTTCGGGATAACCCATACCACCATTCAGGTCGAATCGAAGGAGACTCCATGAAAAAGAAAGCCAAGAAATCCAAACCCAAGAAAAAAACAAAGGCCAAGAAAACCGCGCGAGCCAAGGCGCCCCGGCCCCAAAAAGCCAAAAAGCCGTCCCCCAAGGCGAAAGCCAAAAAGAAAGCCGGCGCTAAGAAACCCAAGATGTCGGTGATCCCGCCGCTTAACAGCACCCTTCTGGGTCGAGTGGAGGATTATTACGCCCACATCAGCGTCATCGCGCTGACGCTGCAAAAACCCGTGCGCGTGGGAGACCGTTTGCAGGTTTTGGGACACACCACCAACCTGGAACAAGCGGTAGATTCCATGCAGATCAATCACCAAGCGGTCACGGAAGCCGGGCCCAAAGACGCCGTCGGCATCAAGGTCAACGGCCGCGTCCGCCGCGGCGATTACGTATTCACCCTTCAAGGGTGAGATTTACGGGTTTCAAACGCGCCGGCCTGTCCGGTAGGCAGGCCTGCCTGGTGTGGTTCTTATGCCTGGCGAGCGCGCCTGCCTTTCTGGCAGGCAGGTCGGCTGCGGAGACCCCCACGGTCCCTCAGCCCTTGGCGGGCCGGGTGATCGTACTGGACCCCGGTCACGCCGTTCTCAATGAGAAAGGTAAGATTATCAACCCCGGCTCGCGGGCCAGGCGCGGCCTGCCTGCCGGCAGGCAGGGCGTGTGGGAAAGGGATGTGGTTCTGGATGTGGCGGAAAAACTGGCCCCGCTCTTGGAAGCTCAGGGCGCGCGGGTGTATATGACCCGCACGCGGAGCAACCCTTGGCGACACAGCCTGCAGGGCAAACAAGCCGACAACCGCGCCCGCGCGATTTTCGCCAATACGATGCGCGCGGATGCGTATGTCCGCCTGCATTGCGACTGGAACCGCTACCGGAAATTCAAGGGCTTCACGACCTTTTATTACCGGTGGGGCAGCCGGCGTCTGGCAAAATGCCTGCACCGGGCATTGGATAAATCGATTCCCGGGCGCACGGATCACGGCATGCACCGCCGGACCTTTGTGAGCGTGACGACCACGATGCCGGCGGTCCTGCTGGAGCTGGGCGTGTTATCCAACCGCAAGGAAGGCGCGGACTTGGCGGGCGACGGGTACAAGGCCCGTTTGGCCGAAGCGATTTCCAACGGGTTGGTCGACTATTTCGAAACCTCATGACCTCCTACATCTACCCAAAAAATTACGGCGTCATTGTCGTGGGCGCAGGCCATGCGGGGTGTGAGGCCGCGCTGGCCGCCGCCCGCATGGGCGTTCCGACGCTCCTGCTGACAATGAATTTGGACAGCGTCGGGCAGATGTCCTGCAACCCGTCCATCGGCGGGCTGGCCAAAGGGCAGATGGTGCGCGAAATCGACGCGCTGGGCGGCGAAATGGCCAAGAACACCGACCGGTCCGGCCTGCAGTTCCGCATGCTCAATTCGACCAAGGGGCCGGCCGTCCAATCTCCCCGGGCGCAATGCGACAAAAAGCTCTACCAGTTTTCGATGAAGCAGGTGATGGAGCGCCAGGCCGGTTTGGATCTCAAACAGGGAGAAACGGTCCGCGTGCTGACCGAACACGGCGCCGTCACGAGCATTCAGGTCAAATCCGGAACGGTCTACCGCGGGCAGGCCGTGATCCTGACCACCGGGACGTTTTTACGCGGGCTGATGCATGTGGGTCTGACGCAGAACGCCGGCGGGCGGGCCGGGGAAGGCGCGGCGCAGTTTTTGTCCGGTCCGCTGAAGGAACTGGGTTTTGACCTGGGGCGGCTTAAAACCGGAACGCCGCCTCGGCTGAACGCCCACAGCATCGATTTCACCGTCTGCGAACGCCAGCCGGGCGATGAGCCGCCCATCCCCTTCTCTCATTTCACAGAAGCGATCCCCCAGCCGCAGCTGCCGTGCTGGATCACCTATACCAACGAAAAAACCCACCAGATTGTCCGCGACAACCTCGACCGCTCACCGTTGTATGCGGGAATCATACAGTCGAAGGGACCGCGCTATTGTCCCTCGATCGAAGACAAGGTCGTCAAATTCCCGGACAAGGACCGCCATCATATATTCCTTGAGCCGGAGGGCTACCAGACCGATGAAATCTACGTGAACGGCATTTCCACCAGCCTGCCGGAAGACGTGCAGGTCGCCATCGTACGCTCCATCCCGGGCCTTGAGCAGGCGGAAATCATGCGGGCAGGCTACGCGGTGGAGTATGACTACTGCCCGCCCACCCAATGCCGTCCAACTCTGGAAACCAAACGGGTGGAGAACCTCTATTTTGCCGGACAGATCAACGGCACCACCGGCTACGAAGAGGCGGCGGCGCAGGGGTTGCTGGCGGGGATCAACGCGGCGCTGAAAATCAAAGGCGAAGAACCGATGATCTTAGGACGGGATGAGGCCTACATCGGGGTTCTGATCGATGATTTGGTCACCAAAGGCGTGGACGAGCCCTACCGCATGTTCACGTCCCGGTCCGAGTACCGGCTGCTGCTGCGCACCGATAACGCCGATCTGCGCCTGATGGATCATGGACACCGCATCGGCCTGGTGGAAGCGGAGACGTATGACCGCTTCACCCTCTACCGTCAGCGGGTGGAACACAATCTGCGGCGGCTGGAGCAGGCGCGCGATCAGGAGTCGCATGTTCCGCTGGCCCGGCGACTGCGGCAGGGCGACAGACTCCCAGTGGAGTGGCTGGAGTTAGGCGGCCATGAGGGCGGCATGAAACCCTGGACCGGAGAAAAAGTACGCCAGGAAGTGGAAATCCAAATCAAATATGACGGTTACCTTCGGCGCCAGCTTTCAGAAATCAAGCGCTTTGCCAAACTTGAACGCAAACGAATTCCAGCGGGCGTCGACTATGATACGATGCGCGGGCTGCTGACGGAGTCCCGGCAGAAGCTCAACGCCATCCGGCCTCAGTCCATCGGCCAGGCGAGCCGGATCCCGGGCGTCACACCGTCAGACATCAGTCTTTTATTGGTCCATCTACAACGGCATGGGGGACGCAGTGAACTTGTGGAACTTTCCAATGAGTAAGGGGAGAAGTTCCACAAGTTCACTGCGTCCCCCTCGCCTTTAAAGGAGCCTGTATGAGCGACAAACCTCTGGTAGCCGTCATCATGGGGAGTAAGTCCGATTGGGACACCATGAAGCACACCGATGCGGTCCTCACCGAATTCGGCATTGCCCACGAATGCCGGGTGCTTTCCGCACACCGCACCCCCAAGCAAACGTCCGATTTCGTGAACGGCGCCGACCGCCGCGGGGTCGAGGTGATCATTGCGGCCGCCGGCGGCGCGGCGCATCTGGCCGGCGTGACGGCCGCCCATACGGTGCTTCCCGTATTGGGTGTCCCCATCGAAAGCGCCAGCTTGAAGGGTTTGGATTCTCTGCTGTCGACGGTTCAGATGCCCGGCGGGATTCCTGTGGGCACACTCGCGATCGGAAACGCAGGCGCCAAAAATGCGGCGCTCCTCGCGATTGCGATCCTGGCGCTCAAGCGCCCTCCGCTCAAGGAAAAATTGCGCGCGTACCGCAAAACCCAAGCGAAAAAAGTCCTTAATGAAAAACTCCCGTAAGTCATTTGAAATAGTCCGGTTCGTTGCCCGGCTTCCATTTGATGTTGCACCCGATGCTGGGCTTTTGATCGGTATCCACCGGTTTGCCCGCAAACACAGAATCGATGGCGGCCCGGAGGTCGCGGCCGGTCACGGGTTTGCCGCTGCCCGGACGGCTGTCATCCAGCTGGCCGCGGTAGACCAGTTCCCTATCCTTGTTAAATAGGAAGAAGTCCGGCGTACAAGCGGCCGTATACGCTTTGGCCACGTCCTGGGTGGGGTCGTAACAAAAGGGGAATGTAAAACCCTCTTCCCGGGCGAATGCCTTGAGCGAGTCCGGAGCGTCATCCGGGTAATTCTCGGCGTCATTCGAACTGATGGCTACGATCCCGATGTCTTTGGACGCATACTCCTTGCCAAGACGCGACAGTTCTTGCTTGATATGCTGCACATAAGGGCAATGGCGGCAGATAAACATCACCCAAAGGGCCTTTTTCCCGGTGAACGATCCCAGGGAGACCGTTTTCCCGGTTACAACGTCCGGCAGCTTAAAATCCGGCGCCTTTGTTCCTAGGTCCAACATCGTAGAAGGGGTGAGTGCCATAGAAATGTCCTTTCGTATACGTTCGTGGTTATTTTAGCTCATGGGGCCCCTCCACAGGAACTTTCAGTGCAGGTTGTTGTTTTACGCTTAAGCAAATAGATTTGATATATGAACGTGAACTAGGGAGGTGATTGAGATGGGACCCCAAAAACCCTGTGGCTGCTGAACAGATATTCAAACTGAGGAGGTCGTATGACTAAAGAAGACGGCGAAAAAGACAGCTGCTGCTCAGGCGTCAAATGCGGATGTTGTGTCAGCAAATGCATTAAGGCCGTGGTCCTGCTTTTACTGGGCGGGGTCATTGGCTACATTCTTGGCGGACATTGCGCTTACAAGAAAGGCATGTGTCCTGTCTCGGGCATGTCGATGACCGCTCCCGCCAACCCACCCAGCAAATAATCACCCAGCCCCTCTCGACGCAACCCCTCACCCCCGGTCGCCGCGGCGACAAAGGGGGGAGGGGTTGTCTGTTACGCCTGTCGTCACCCCCGCGGAAGCGGGGGTCCGGTTCTGGTTGCCTGCTTTTGCGGGCCTGACGAAAGGCTTGAAAAATCAGGTCATTCTGTCTAAAGAGAATGGGGGGGGTTCGATGGCCCAGAAGGCGACGTTGCTGATTATTGATGACGACCCGATCACCTTGGGGCTGCTTCGCACGCGCCTGGGGAAGGCGGGGTATGTCGTCAAAGAAGCCAAGGACGGCAGCGAAGGCATCGACATGGCCGAGAAAGCGCGGCCGGATCTGATCATCCTGGATGTTCGGATGCCGAAGGTAGATGGCTGGCAGGTTTGCCAAACGTTGAAGAGCAACCCGATCACCCGCTTGTGCCCGATCATGATTCTCACCGGCTGCAGCCAGGATGTCCAGGAGCTCTACGGGCTTCAGTGCGGCGCGGATGCCTATATCACCAAACCCTGGGACGCCCGTCAGCTATTGGACACGATTTCAAAACTTTTAACTCAATCGACCGCCTCTCAGGATGTCCGATCCGAAGCGGCTCAGCAGCGCGCCCGGGAGTATATCCAGCGCGTCGTCCGGGTGGTGGGGAGTCTCCCCAAAGCCCCTCACGTGGAAGGGATGGCGGCTCAAATTCTCACTTTAGCGACGTCCTTCATCGCCGCGTATCAAACGGCGGTCACCAACGGCGCCATGGAGATGCTGTCAAAGCTGCCGCTGGCGGATCAACGGGCGGAGGAGCTTATCTATTGGCTGGGCCTGCTGCGCGACTCCAACGCCAGCGATAACTCGGACATCCCCCAGCTGCTGGCCGAAGGGACTGTTCTAAGACAAATATTCGCCGCGACGCTGAAAAAGGCCTCCCGCAAATGACTTCGTTGACGCCTCAGGACACCCTCCGCTTGGCAAGGTTTGCGCTTGATCATGCCGATGAAGCGGCTTTTTGGATGGATGATCGAGGATCCATTCTTTATGCAAACGCGGCGGCCTGCCGGGCGCTGGGGTACGCTTCGGAGGAGCTTCTTAAGGCAGCCCTTCCGGATGTGTCGCCCGAGTTGACGCCCGAGTTGTGGTCTCAACTCACCCAGGAAGTCACCAGCCGGGGTCGTTTCGCTTTTGAGTTCAGCATGCGGTCCAAAGACCAGCGTGTTTTCTCGGTGGATATGAGCGTTCATCACCATCCCCTGCCGGGCAAGGACATTCTATGCGCGTTCTTCCGCGATATGGATGAACGGAAACGCCTCCAGCAGCTCAAGAATGAGTTCGTCAGCACCGTCTCGCATGAGCTGCGCACGCCGATGACGATCATCCGGGAAAGCGTCTCTCAGCTGTTGGATGGCCTTCTGGGGGAGGTCCCCCCTCCTCAGCGCGAGGCGCTCTACGTGACGCTGTCGGGCATCGACCGGCTGGCCCGAATCATCAACGATCTGCTGGATGTCTCCAAGATGGAAGCAGGGAAAGCGACCCTTCACCTGGACCGGCTGAATCTTGCCGAGCTCATTCGCGAAGTAGTGGAGACCTTCGCCTCCCGGGCCAGAGAGCGCGGGTTGGAACTTCGCATGTCGCTGCCCGCGCGCGACATCCTCCTTTACGCGGATTATGACCGCCTCACGCGGGTGTTTACCAATTTGGTTGGAAACGCGCTGAAATTTTCAGATAAAGGATCCGTGGAGATTTCCGTGCGCGAGCGCCCTCAGGAAATCGAGTGCGTCGTTTCAGACTCCGGAATCGGCATCGCCAAACAGGACCTGGGACGGGTCTTCAACAAATTTGAGCAGCTCAGCCTGCCTGCGGTAACGGGTGAAAAAGGATCCGGGCTGGGGCTTTCCATCTGCAAGGGAATCGTCGAACTGCACCAGGGGCGCATCTGGGCGGAAAGCGAACCCGGACGCGGGTCGAGCTTCATTTTCACGCTGCCGCGAAAATCGGGCGAGGACTTATTCCGTCAGAAAATGTCCGGCGACCTGGCGCGCGCCGCCGCGGCTGGAGGCCACGTCACCGGCGTCCTGCTTCAGGTCGACGTCTTGAAAAACGCCGACCCCCGGAAAGCCGCCACCCATCTGGAGTGGGCGCTGGCGGAGTTAATGGAAACGGTTAAAACGCACGGGGCCCGGAAAACGGATTTTATTTTGATGGATTCGCACGCCGTCTGGCTGGGCCTGCCCGGCATGACGAATAAAGAAGCCGCCCGCATCGTCGGCCTTATTCTGGCCGCCTACGCCGCCGTGCTGGATAAAAACGAGCTGGGCGACTTGGTCCGGGTCACCCATTCGCTCAGCAGTTTCCCCGATGAGGTCAAAAACGAGAAAGAGTTCATGAACAAACTGCTGCAGGAAAAACAACGAAATGCCGTCTGAAAAATGGTCTCTTTTGCTGGTGGATGACGAACCCCTGGTCGTGCAATTGGTGGCCGCGCGTTTAAAATCCCAGGGTTACGGCGTCCTCACCGCGCCCAACGGCCAAGAAGCCGACGCGCTTTTGCAAAAAAATAAATTCCATCTCGTCCTTTGCGATGCCGTGATGCCGGTTTTGGATGGCCCCGGTTTGTGCCGCCGGGTCCGCGCCCGCGGGGACGCCACGCCCTTCCTGTTTCTGACGGCGAAAGGCCTGCCCCATGATATTGTGGAGGTTCTCTCGGCGGGCGCCGACGATTATCTGGTCAAGCCATTCGACGCCGGAGAGCTTCTCGCCCGAATCAAGGCGATCCTCCGACGCATTTATCCTTCGTGATCAAGCCGTCATTTTCGCCAACGACATGCAGGGATGACAAGGGGGTCCGCTGACGACGATTCTTTCGGCGGGCGCTACATCAAATCTTTGATTTTGACTTCCCGGCCGGGCGTGAGCTCATGCACCCGGCTCAACACATGAATGCGGGTCATCTCTTTTTGCATCTCCGCGGGCGTGCCGATGAGCGCGGGGAACGTGCCGTAATGCATCGGAATGACCGTTTTGGCCGTGATCAGCCCCGCCGCGCGCGCGGCTT
>MGUR01000043.1:0-11064 GCA_001800075.1 Elusimicrobia bacterium RIFCSPLOWO2_01_FULL_59_12 | reverse complement strand
TGTAGAGGCCGCCGATGGGCAGCAGCGCGATACTCGGCTGGTAAAGCCGCCCGATCAGAGCCATATCTTCAAACACGCCCGTATCACCCGCATGATAAAGCGTGGCCGAGCCGTACTCCTCTAAAATAAAACCCAGCGGCGCGCCGGCGTACTGCAGGGTGTCGCCTTCTTCATAACTTGAGGAATGCACGGCTTGAACCGCGGTGATTTTCACTCCCGCCAGCTCAAGGCTTCCGGATGGATTCAAAGGAAGGACCTGTTTGACGCCGTGCTTGAGGGCAATCTGGGTGAGCTCGTACGACGCCACCATCGGGATCGCGTGCTTTTTCGCCAGGTCAAAGGCCTCCCCCACGTGATCCGAATGCCCATGCGTGACCAGAATGCCGTCAACCCGCTTGAGCGCGAACCCTTTCGGCGCTTTGGGATTGGACATCCAGGGATCGACCAGCAGCACTTTTCCGTTCCGCGTCACATACCTGAACGCCGCGTGCCCCAGCCAGGTCAGCGTAGGATCCATCGCGATGGCCTGACCGGATAAGATCCCTGCCAGCGCCCCGCCTACCATGATCCATGACCCATGTCGACGATTCATGATCTAACCTCCCATCGCAAGCTATGCGGACGCTCCGGTTTGATCCAGAAGTTTGCGGTAAACAAAGACAGAGGCTAACAGCGTGACAGGCATCGTGATCAGCACGCCCACGCCGAAAAAGAGAAGCCCCGCAAGATTGATCGCCAGCATCACGGCGGTGAAAGCCGCCAGGTCCCCTTTTGCGCCGTCGGTGATGGCGGAACTCCTTTTGAGCGCGGCCAGGGCGGCGTCGCCTCTATCAACGACCAGATAGCTTGCCATGTAAAATTGAAGAAACCAGACGCATCCCGGCACAACCAACAAAAGGAGCCCGAGAATGACGATGAGCGCAAAGAGGACTTTGACGATCACGTAATCCAATGTCCTGGCTGCGCAGGACCAGAGATCAGGGATCTCGACGGTCCGTCGGTCATGCAGCTTCAAGCAAATTTTCACCACGCCCATGCCCAAGATCGCCTGCCACGCTAAATTCAGGAATTGCAAAGGAATTCCCAGGATCGGCCCCGCCGCGGCGGACACCTTGTTGACCGCGATGGCCGGTAAAATGGAGATGACAATCAAAACGGCAAGCACCTTTAAGAAAAAAGTGAACTGGTTTCTGAGCGTAGTCCAGCCAAACTGCAGCGCTTCCTTTATGTCGATGGATTTCTGCATCAGGAGTCCGCTCCGTGGTGAAGAATCATGAAAAACGCCAATCGAGGCATTATTGTACAATCTTCGCGAGTCATGCGGTCCCTTCTAGCAGCCGCCTTTTTGCTCTGGGTTTCGACGCTCGCGTGCGCCAGCGTGATCCGGATGGAGTCCCGCGTCGACACCTCCATTCACGGTTTAATGTTAAGGGCCCATGTCACGGTGACCAATCGCGGCGATGAGGCGGCGCACGCCGTGCAGCTAAAAACGGAATTAGCAGGCGCTGCCCAAACCTCCCCGTTGCAAAGCATCTTGCCGGTCGGAAACAGTTATGCCGCCGATTTTCAGCTCTCCGTCCAACGCCTCCCGCCGGGGCGTTACCCGTTGATCCTGCATATCCTCTACGCGGATGCCAACGGCTATCCCTTCTCGATTGTGACGGTTGCGCCATTCGAGCTTCGCGCTGCCCCGGTCCCCCAGGTGCTCGGCCTCTTGGGAAACGCCGCGATTCATCGACGAGGCCGCGTCACGCTGAAACTGAAGAATCTGGATGCTCAGGAAAAGCGGCTTCGCGTGCGCCTGCTTTTGCCGCAGGAGTTATCGGCCGATTCATCCTCTCTCGATCTGACGCTGCGGCCCGACCAAGAGACGCGGACGGCTTTCGCGATCCGCAACTTCTCGGCCCTTGCCGGCAGCACCTATCCTCTTTTCGCAATCATCGAATACGACCTGGCCGGGCTTCATCACACCGCGATCGCCTCCGGTCTGGTGCAGATTGGTTCGGGTCATTCCTTTCTGACGCAACAGTCTGTTTTTCTGGCGGGCGCGATCGCGTCCCTCATCGTGCTGCTCTTGCTCAATGTTCGCCGTCATCGCAAGCGTCCATAATATCCTTCGGCGTCGGCACGACGTCCTCGACGCCCTCCTCTTGTCCGCCATCGGCGTCTTTCTCGTCTCTCATTTCCGGCCTTCCCTGCTGCTTTCTCCCACCCACGCAACGGGAGGGGACATGCCATCGCACTACTACTCCCTGGTCTACCTAAAAGAGAAGCTCTTGCCGCATTTTCGGATCTCGGGATGGACCCAAAGCAATTATGCCGGTTTTCCGATCCTTGAAAATTATTTTCCGGTCCCCTTTCTCATCATGGTGGCGTTGTCGTGGGTACTGCCCTTGACCGCGGCGTTCAAGCTCGGCACCGTGCTGGGAATCTGGCTGCTGCCGTTTGGAGCCTACCTGGGACTCCGGGCGATGCGGCTCGAATTTCCGATACCTATTCTGGGAGCGATCGCAAGCCTGCTGTTCATTTTTTTGGAGTCCAACTCGATGTGGGGCGGCAACACCTTGAGCACGCTGGCGGGTGAATTCGCGTACAGCTACGCCTTGGTTTTGACCCTGGTTTGGATCGGGACATTCTACGCCGGGATTTCCTCCAACAAAAGCGTTCTGCTCAACAGTTTTTTGCTGGCGTGTATTGGACTTTGCCATGGCTATCCGTTGCTGTTCTGTCTCGCGCTGTCATCGACTTTTCTTTTAGACAGGGAAAATTACTCGCGGAACTTCTCTTATCTGGCGCAGGTTTATGCGCTGTCCTTCCTTCTGATGGGATTCTGGATTGTTCCGCTTCTGGCGCGCTTGCCCTGGACGACCGCCTATGATTTCTCATGGCCGGCCCAATCTTTAAAAGTGATTTATCCGGTTATTCTCTGGCCCGCGATGCTCCTGGCGGGCGTCGCCTATGGCCGCACCCCCCGTCGCCCGTGGCTGTACTTCCTGGCCGCCCAGGCGTGCGGCTGGCTTTTGTATGGGGTAGCCCCCAAAATGGGCGTGGTCGATATCCGATTTTTACCCTTCGTTCAAATCACGTTATGCCTGATGGCTGCGATCGGTTTAACCTGGCTTATCCGGCGGCTGAAGGGGCAAGGCGTGGCTTTACTCATGGTGCTGCTCGGCAGTTTTTGGTGGGTGGGCAAGAATGTCCAACAACTCCCCTCCTGGATCGCCTGGAATTACACCGGCTTCGAAGGCAAGTCGCTGTGGCCGGTTTTCGCGAAGATTAACGATCTGGTGAAGGGTTCCGTCGAGGATCCCCGCGTCGTCTATGAGCATTCGGGCCGCCATAACGCCTTGGGGACGGTCCGCGCCTGGGAATGCTTGCCGGTTTTCTCCGGCCGTTCGACGTTGGAGCATGCTTATTTCCAGGCCTCGCCGTCCGCTCCGTTTGTTTTTTATGTGCAATCGGAAATTTCTCAAGAGACCTCCTGTCCGTTCGCGGATTACGGATGTACGACGCCCGACCTCGATCGGGCTGCCGGACATCTGCGTCTCTTTAACATCAAGGAATTGATCGTTATCAGCGATGCGGTCAAATCCGCGATCAGGCAAAATATGAACTACCAGCCGGTGGCGAGGGTCGATCCCTATGAGGTTTACGCGTTGACAGGCCCCCATCATTACGTGGAGCCTCTCGTCAACCAGCCCGCGTTGTGGACCGGAGGCCATTGGAAACAAACCGCCTACACCTGGTTCCGGAACAGCCGCCTCAACGATGTGCACCTGGTGTTCCCAACTCGGCTTCGAGAAGCGGATGCCGCCATTTTTCCCCTTCGGTCCGGCGACTTGCTTCAAATCGTCCGCCAAACCCTCCCGCCGGCGGAACCGGTGCTTTCAGAGCGAGTGTCCGATGCTGAAATCACCTTTGAGACCCGCTCGCTCCACCACCCGCACCTGGTCAAGGTCTCGTATCATCCCGGATGGAAGGTGGAGGGCGCCGACCGAATCTACCTGGTTTCGCCCGCGTTCATGCTGGTTTATCCCACCGCCCACCGGGTGCGACTTTACTTTGCCCGTTCCACCGCGGACTATGCGGGGATGGCTTTGACCCTGCTCGGGCTGGGCTTGGCCGCGTGGGCATGGAAGCGGCGAAGGAATCAGGCATGGAACCTCCCCAGGAATAGCTGGGTTCGGCGGATTTGGATCGGCGCGCTGATGCTCGCGGGGTTGCTATGGGTCTACTTAATTTCCGGCGCATTGAAAGCCCGGCTTAGCGATCCGAATACGCTGATCGCAAAAGGCGTTAAGTTCAGGGACAAGAAACATTGGGACCAGGCGGAGAGCTACTTTCTGAGGGTGATCAATAGAAACCCGGTGTCGGGACTCGCCGAACATGCCCAAAATTACCTGGCCACCGTGAAGTATTTACGCGGGGATTGGCAGGCAGGGCTGGCAGAATACGGCCGTCTGATCCAACGCTTCCCCGAAGGTCCTCATACCGCGGAGGCGTACTACCACATCGCCTTCTGCTATGAAAACCTGCATCGTCCGGCGGAAAGGGCGAAAACGGTCCAGCTCCTTCTCCGTGAATTTCCTCACACGCCGTGGGCTAAGTACGCCCGGGATCGGTGGCGAGAAGCCCGCTAAGCGGGACGCCCGCCCAGCAGACGTGCGGATAACCAGAGCCGGAAAATTCGACCGAAGCGGTAAAATCCTTCATGGATAAGATTAAACCTGCTTTTCCGCTCGTCGATGCAGCGGATAGGAACTTGGATGATCTTGCAGCCATCGCGATACGCCCAATAGATGATCTGTTGAACATAAAAAGTGTCCCGGTCGATGGCGCCCCGATAGCGTTCCAGGACAGGTTTTCGATAGGCCTTGGCTCCCAGCGAATAATCATCGAAAGGGAGGCCCATCAGCAGCTTCGATGTGGCGATGTACAAGTTGCTTCCCCACCGTCGTAACGGGCCCCGGCTTTCGACCCCCATTTTCTTGGAACCGATGACTATGTCGTGATGGGCCAGCAGGTCCAGCGACGTGGGGACAAAGTCCAGACTGGTCGATAAATCCATGTCCATACAAACGAGCTGATCGTAGCGCATGAGCTCGATCGCCCTGCGGAACGCAGCGCCCGGTCCCTTTTTCGGCAGATGAAAGAAGCGGACCAGCGGGTTACGCGCCGCCAGCTCTTCCCCCAGCCTCGGCGTGGAATCAGTGGAACCGTTACTGCCGATCAACACTTCAAACGGATTTTTGAGCCGCGGCAGGTACTGAAGAAGTTTTTCAGTATGGCTAACCAGCAACACTTCTTCATTGTAGACGGGCAGAAACAGGCTGTATGGTTGCACGGCTATATGAGCCGCCAAAACAGCGCGGCCTGTTTGGCAAGTCGAGGCAGAGACGCTTGCTTTAAAGCGGAGGCGAGGTAGCCCAGTCGCAAATAGTAATCTCGATAGGCGCGTTTTTCAAACGATTTAAGTGCCCTGAGATCCTGCCCTTCCAAGAGACTTTCCGGGTAAAGTTGCTTCCAGGAACGGGACGCATAGAGCGGTGTGCCTGGATAGGGGCTGGTAATATGAAAAGAGGCATAGGTCGGATTGATCTTTTTCGCAAATTCCAGAGTCTTTCTGCGATCTTCCGTTGCTTCCCCGGGGAGACCCAGCATGAAAAAGCAAGCAGCCGCTATCCCTGCTTCTTTCGTTAAAGCGATACCCTTGGCTATCTGATCCAGGGTAATCTTCTTTTCTGTTTTTGCCAGAATCTCTTCCGAGCCGCTCTCGACCCCATAATGAATCAAAGTGCAGCCGGCCGCCCTCATTGCTTCAAGGAGGTCCCTATCAACGGAGTCCGCGCGTGTTTGGCAGCACCATGTCCACTTGGACCGGTACCGCATGAGCTCTTCGCATACCTTGAGCGTATATTCCCTGTTGAGTGAAAACTCCAAATCAATAAAGTATCCACAACGGGCGCCCGGATGCCGCAACACAGCCTCCACTTCCTGGGCTACCTGCTGTGGAGTTTTATAACGGTAGGCGCGCCCTCCATATAAATCACGTTGGCAGAAATTGCATGGGAATGGACAGCCGCGTGTGGTTTCCAAAATCGCAAAGCGATCCCCCATCAATTCATAGCCATAGCCATCCCAATTCAATAAATGAAAGGACGGCACAGGAAGCTGCGATAAATCTCCCAGAGGCCGAGGAGATGTTCGGGCCACGCGGTTCCCATCTTGATACGCCAGCCCGGGTATATCAGACAAACTCTTCCCTCGAGCGACATCCGTTACCGTCCACTCGGGTTCCCCCAGTATGACCGCTTTTGCCTGCGTGCTTTGCAAAATGTTTTCTGGAAAATGAGTCCCATGCACCCCCATCACATAAAGCTCAGGATGCTGAATCGGTTTCAATCTCTTAAAAAATACTTCCAGTTCAAGATTCGGGCACTGCCAACGATCCATGGGGCTGGAAGTCACAAATATCTTGTCGTATTCTTGACATTTATTTGCGATCTCTGACGGATCCATCCAGAATGCCCGCGCGTCAATCAGATCAGCTTGAATTCCTTCGCGTTTCAGGAGCGACGCACAATTTAAAAGATCAAGAGGCGGCCAAGCACGGTTGATCCGTCTCCCTTTTTCACTGATATATTGATCCCAACTGGGATTAATTAGCAAGACTTTCATTCTAAAAGTAAGATTAACATACAACTTCTCGAACTACAACAGGCGTTCGGCGGTCATTTTGTGTCAACGCGCGATCTTAGGTAAAATTCGAATTTGATGAATTTGAATGCCTCCAGTCAACCCGGTTCGCTTCCGGGATCGCAAAAAGACCTGCTTGAAAAGTATGTGAATGCTGTGCTCGCGGCGCCCGCCTCTCTTGGATTGACCGCGACCCGCGATCCGGCTGAATTCTGGGAACGTCATGTTCTTGATGCGTTAAAATTGCTGACTTTCTTACCCAAGAATCTGCTTGATGCAACTCTTAGAGTGATTGATATTGGAAGCGGCAATGGTGTCCCCGGCATACCCATAGCGATCGCGCTTCCAGGCTGGTCCGTTTATTTATTAGATGCGAGTAATAAAAAGACTGGATTTCTAGATATGTTCTGCAAATCTAATAAAATTGAAAATGCGATCGTACTGCCCGGTCGCGCAGAGATTCTGGGACATCACCCCAAATTCAGGGGCCAATTCGATTTGGCTTTTTCACGCGCGCTCGGGAAACTTCCAACGGCTTTGGAATTAAGTGTCCCGTTTTTAAAACGCGATGGATTATTAATTATTCCACACGGATATACTTATCAGACTGAACTCCTTCGTTCTCAACGGGCGCTGAATGAACTCGGAGCCGCGCTGCAAGATTCGAAGCCTTACTCGTTAAATAAAATCGTCAACTACACCGCATTGACGTTTTTAAAAATCAACGATACTCCGGAGACGTATCCTAGAAAAGTCGGCACCCCAACGAAACGGCCCCTGCTTGGATGATTCCCCTCCGCGATAATATTTCGTCGCAAACAAAGCCTGTCGTGAATTGGGTCCTAATTCTCCTTAACTGTTACATATTTTTTATTGAGGCCAGATTTAACACCCCGACAGCGCTGCAGGAATTTATCAGCCGATGGGCTGTCGTTCCGTCGATGTTTTTGGCGGATCCTGCGTCGCATTGGACAACATTGTTCACCGCCGCCTTTCTGCACGGTGGATGGATGCATATTATTGGAAACATGCTCTTTCTCCACATTTTCGGCGATAACGTCGAAGATAGAATGGGCCACTACCGCTACCTTGTCTTCTACCTTCTGATAGGGGTCTCGGCTAACGTAATTCAGGTTTACCTCTCATCCTCCAGTAAATTGCCTCTTTTGGGTGCGTCCGGCGCTATTGCTGGCGTCCTTGGCGCTTATTTCTTTTACCATCCCTATGCCAAGGTGATGACATTGATTCCATTTGGTATATTTTCTAGGATTGTTGAGGTTCCTGCGTTTATTTTTCTTGGATTATGGTTTTTGATGCAGGCGATTCAAGGAACGGCCTCACTAGGCGTGCGGACAATGCAAGACGTAGGCGGAGTGGCATGGTGGGCGCATGCTTCCGGTTTTGTGGGTGGACTCTTGTTGGGACCGGCATTCGCTCGTTCTAAGCGTACAGGCAAAAGACGGGACAATTTACGTTTCACGTGAAACAATGTCTAAAATCATAGCAATCGCCAATCAAAAGGGTGGGGTCGCAAAGACGACAACGGCCGTCAACCTGGCTGCATACCTAGCCAAATTCGGGAAAAAGACGCTTCTCATTGATCTTGACCCGCAGTCCAATGCGACATCTGGATGTGGTATTGATAAAACGAGCGTACGGGATAGTATCTACAACGTACTCATCGGTGCCGCAAAAATTGAGGACGTTGTACTTAATTCGCCGTTTGATGGTCTTTTTGTTGCACCATCAGACATCTCGCTTGTCGGCGCTGAGATTGAACTTGTAAATTCCGAAAAGCGAGAACATGCCCTAGCTAGAGCACTTACTGATATCACTTCTACAAATAGATACGATTTTATATTTATTGATACGCCTCCTTCGCTTGGATTACTGACGCTTAACGCTTTGACGGCTTCAAACAGCGTATTAATCCCCATGCAGTGTGAATATTATGCCCTTGAAGGGCTTGCGCAACTATACAAAACGATAAGCCTGGTAAAGCAAAATTTGAACAGAGAACTGCAAATCGAGGGGCTTATATTTTCGTTGGTGGACCAACGGGTCAACCTGACTCTCCAGGTCATTGAAGAAGTCCGTAAGTTTCTAAAGGACAAGGTGTACGGGACCGTCATACCACGAAATATTCGCCTGGCCGAAGCTCCAAGCCACGGGAAGCCGATTCTGGCCTATGACAGCGCATCAAAGGGAGCGGAAGCCTATGAGAAGCTGGCGCGGGAGTTTCTCGCCCGGAATCCAACAGCGCCCGTTCCGGGCGATTCCGCTCATGCCGCTGTGGCGGACGCCTTGTTAACTGAGATCAAACAGGAGGTCGCTCCATGAGAACCGCGCTTGGAAAAGGATTGGACGCGCTCATTTCTGAAGAAACGGCGGCCGTGACGGAAATTCCGCTCGACCGCATCAAGCCTAATCCGAAACAACCGCGGCACGTCATCGCCGATGGCGCTTTACAAGAGCTGTCGGAGTCCATCGCGCAGCGCGGCGTGCTGCAGCCCATTCTCGTCGCTCCGCTTTCGGACGGGACGTATGAAATCATCGTCGGCGAAAGACGCTGGCGGGCGGCCAAGCGGGCGGGCTTAACGAGCATCCCCGCCGTGATCAAGTCGGCTCCGGAGCAGGAGCGGTTTCAGATGGCGATGATCGAAAACATCCAGCGGGAAGACCTGAGCCCGCTCGAACAGGCGCGAGGGTACGCGCGTCTGGTCACTGAATTCCTCATGACCCAGGAAGCGATCGCCGTCGTGATGGGGAAAGACCGCGCGGTGATCGCCAACACGCTCAGGCTGCTCAGCCTTCCGGCGGAGATGCAGTCCGCCCTTTCTGAGGGAAAAATTTCGGCCAGCCACGGCCGCTCGCTGGCCGCGCTGGACGATCTCGCCGCTCAAAGGGCGCTGTTCCGGCGGATCCTTGACGAAAATCTCTCGGTGCGCGCTCTCGAACAAGCGGTGCGCGATCACAAGCAGGTGGCCGTGCGGGGTCATACACGCGGCGCCGCGCATCCGGTAAAATCGCCGGAGGTGAAGTCCCTGGAAGACGACCTCCAGCGCGCGCTCTCACGGAAAGTTGAACTGCAGCGCACCAGCCCCGATGGAAAAAAGGGATGGATCCGGCTGGAGTATTATTCGCTGGAGGACCTTGACCATCTTGTGTCGCGCCTGCGGCGCGTTTCGCAGCCTTCGTAATTAATTCAAAATGCGGAATGCAGAATGCAAAATGACAGTTTTTTGTTTAGCGCTTTGCGTTTTCCATTTTGCAGGGTATGCCCCTCAGCGGATTTTCGCCGGCACGCCTTCCAACGACTACCCCGTCTTCGTCGCCAGCGTGCCGAACGCGAATGATTACAGCCTTTTTGCCAACAACGGCTGGGATGGTAATTGGTATGTGGGGTACAACACCTGCTGGGTCAAGAAACTGCCGGCGGTGCCTCCGGGCGACTATCAGCGCGCTTACCTGGGCGCCAAGCTGGGCCGGATGAAATTGACTTTTAACCCCACTAATGTTTGGGACAAAAAACCGATCCCCGGTTCGGTTTACATGGCCATTTCCTCAACCAACGCCTGGCGGAAGGATCGCAGTTACTTGTTGACGACAACAGCAGACATTCCTTTGGAAGGAGACGCTGAAAGCGCGGTGGAAGGAACGGGGGAAGCCCAGTGGTTCTGGACGGAAATTCCGCTTCAGGCCGTCAACCGCCCAGGAAATAATTACCTTGCGCTCTGGTCGCCCACGCCTGAATTTCTCAGCATTTCTTCAAGCCCCGTCTTGGCGGCGGCGTGGGGAGGAAAAGAGCAGGACACCTGGCTGACGCGCGACATCCGCGGCGCGCCCCCGCGCACCCCCGGGGCTGACCCGGGAGCTCCCATTTCATACTTTCAACCCGCTATGGCCCTCAAGCTGATCCCCAAGGGTCCGAGCCATCCCGTCAAGATTCAGATCATCGAATGGACACACCGCGCATCAGACCGTCCCAGGCCGGCCGTTACAGCCAACGTGGAGGGGGAGTCAATTGAAAGCGCCTGGCTCGAGTTTTTTTCGACGGATTCACAGGGTTGGGTCAAGATGGGGCGCCCTCTCTGGAAAACACCCTACATCTTTTCATTTGACCCTGCCAGGCTTCCCCCTGGCCGCGTCCAGCTCCGCGTCGCCGCCCGGAATATATGGGAAGACGTAACCGCCAGCCCGTCGTGGGCCGTCAGCGTCTCCACGGCCGTCCCTGGCACCTGACGCATCAAGCCCATGCGACCCTGGTTCCACGGGTGAATTCAACCATTAAGTGCAACAGATGGCATTGAAGGCCTCTGATGGTGTCTGGAACTGGAGCACTTTTTTTGGGCGCTCGTTGATCCATGT
>MGUR01000042.1:23213-25158 GCA_001800075.1 Elusimicrobia bacterium RIFCSPLOWO2_01_FULL_59_12 | reverse complement strand
ATCGACACCTCCTATATGCCATGAGTCTAAAAAGTGTTACCTATGTCTTCGGTATAATGTGTAACCTATGATTCAGGAAGGACACATTTGAGGCAAGTCGCCGCAGCAGAGAAAGCTAAATAAGGACTATGTATCTTTTCTGGCTCATCATTTTGGCAGTTGGGTTTTTCCTCTACATGGTACTTCCATTCGGGTGGATCCCATCGCTGGACCGTTGGGCCCACCAGCATGAAGATTTGATGATTGGGATTATGTTCGCGCCTGTCCCACTCAGCATGCTAGTGGGAGGTCTTTTCGGCGCTTTCAGTGAAATCGGCTTGGGAGCCGTTATCATTCGACGATCAGCTCCACTTTATGAAACGCTGATACATTGCGTTCGAGCCTTACGCAGCAATCGCTGGCTGCTCGTACCGCCTATTTTTGCATTCACTGCCGTCGCTGGCCTGCTTTCATTTGTAATGTGGCAATCCGTTATAGACCTTCCTTCACATGTCGTAACACGCGCGCAAGCTGAGGCCTATGCCGTGTCCATTATTCTTCGTCCACAAACGATCTTGGGTTATCTATTTGTTGGATTCATCCTTCTTTTTACCAATGCGGTTTTAATTAGGGCGTACTTGGATTATTCCAAGCATGGGTATATCGATTTGGACAATGCCGTTCTTGCCGCATTGAAGCGGGTGGGAATGATCGCGTTGTTGTCTTTAATCGTATTTGGGGGGATGTTATTGATCCAAGTTGTCTGGCAAAAGTTGCGCAACCGCCTAGCGAACTGGACTCCGAATGGCTGGTTGGCAACGCTTGCGCTCCGACTCGTTCTAATCATGCTTGAGAATGGGGTTTTATTAGGCACGAATCTGATCATGACTGTAATGCTTTCTGAAGATATTTCATTATCCGAAGCGACGATGAAGGCCCGATCGTTTTTTCAGATTCAAACTAGTTTGGTGATGCACAGTATATTTGGACTCGCTTCTATAAATTTCGCATCGATCTTACTGATTGTTTTCGCGTTTTTTGGTGCCGCTGCACTTGCTGTCCCGTACTTCTCTGAAACGCTTTCTTCGATCATTGTCTTATATGGTCTTGGAATAGGATTAGGATTATTGGCAGGTTCACTTATGTTTGTATTTGTGAATGCATTGCAAGGCGTATTTGCGGTGGGTGTGTATAGCTACGCGGTGTCCGGAAAAGTCACCGCCCGATTTCAAAGCCAAGACTTCCAATCTATTCTTCCGAGCTCTTAAATTTGAAGTAAAGCAGGCCGCCCCACGCTCCGCAGTGATGAGGGCGTCTTCAAAGCTGCTGGGTTTCTTGGCCACTTGACGCTGGCTTTCATGATCGGCGAGAATTTCCGATGACAGTCTGAAAAGACCTGGTGTAGTTGCTGCAGGTGAAAGGAGAAAAATATGCAAACTGCCATTCAAGCCATTTATGAGCACGGAATGCTCAAACCCCGAAAGAAGCTTCCTATTCGAGAACATGCGAAGGTAACGCTCATCGTTCAGCCGGCCGATCCGGTGAGCAAAACTCGGAGGCAGTTTCCCGTCTCCAAAAAGCTTGCCAAAGTGCTTATCTACGATGATTCTCTCCAAGAGGCCTAATTCCTCCGTTGCACCTTATGCCCAACAAATCGATCAAAGATGGCCTTTTCATGTTTCTCTCACCAGGAAGAACAAGCTACTAAGGCGTTCGTCTGTTACACTGATGCCCTAAGGATATGCGGCTGCCGTGATCATCAAATTTTCTAACCATGCACGGCAGCGGTTGGCCCTGAGAAAAATCCCGGCCAAAAGGGTCGAAGGAATAGCCCAGCGGTCAAATGTCCGGTTCTTTGACGTGGAACTCAACACACGATAGCAGTACAGAGCCGCGCAACAGCGAAAACGCTGATCGTGGCTTACCAGGACGCTCTGGACGAACGGTGGATTATTACGGCGCACCC
>MGUR01000042.1:17959-23193 GCA_001800075.1 Elusimicrobia bacterium RIFCSPLOWO2_01_FULL_59_12 | reverse complement strand
GCACATGACAAACGATGGGTCCACTACGATCCCAAGGTGGACGCACTCTATATCGCCATGAAAGGCGGCCTCGAAAGCGAGGTCCGGGAAGTGGCTCCGGGCGTCAACGTGGAGCTGAACCGGAAGAAAGAAATCATTGGAATCGAGATCCTTAACGCCGCCCAATTCTTCAAATCCGTTCTCAAACCTCTGGAAAAGCGGGCAGAAGTCGCCGCTTAACCCATTACGATGCGATTAATTTGCCGATTCAGGCGGAACCCTGCCCGGAATGTTCGACCTTAAATCCGACCGCGTTTTGGATGTTCTTCGAAAAGGACCGTCAGCTTTTTAATGCGTTACTTTGATTATGAGACAGTGGCCAGCGAGGCCAAGATTCCCACCGACAAGCTGGCCGTTCTGGCCAAGAGTGTCCGCCAGGATTTTCCTATAGATGACATGCTCTACGAACTTCATCTCATGCGAGTTTGCTCTGCCATCCAGGCAGGGTTTGTGAGCTTGGAAAAGACTCTTCATCTGGGCAAGGCGGCTTGAATTTTTTCTGTGGCTTTGAGGTTGATTTTGTTTGAGAGAGCTTCGGTGGGGCTTGGTCTTCGGCGGGCTCGGGCGGGGCGGATTAGCAGATTCTTGAACTCTTCCAGCTGGTGACTGTGGTCCGGGCTTCGTGCCAAGGGGACCAGCCGCCCCAGTGTAATTGGCCCGGCACGTTGTGTGGCTGGCATCGCGCGGATGTATTCTTGGATCTCTGGGGCCAATTTGGTGAGGTGAAGAAGCCGGGTAAGTACGGTTGGCTCCAGCCGATGGCGCTTCGCAAGAGCAACCCGGCTGAGCTTTGGGTCCTGCAAAAGTTCGAATCCTAATCGGACCCCCAACTGCAACATCCTCTTTATGGAGGGCTCACGGAGAGGGCGATAGCGGCGTTGCTTGGACCGGATCAAGGTGGCCTCTTGGGGTGAAACAAGCAATATAAGGCCTTTTTTCCGGTTTACGTAGTCGAAGGGGATAGTGTCTGAAAATTGGAAATACGCAACAGGAGTGAACATTGCCCCCAAAACCGCATTCATTTGCTCCGTTGGTGTTCGATTACCGTCGGTTTTGGGGTCCGCCACACGACAGGCGGATCCGTCCGCCCGCAGTGTGGCGGACGGGGCTTGGCTTACGCCACATGGCCCGGCGAACCCGCCCGGCTGTGTGGCGGGTTTTAAAGGAACAAGCATCCCTTCCAGCACTGTCAGGTCGCCCCACACCTTCGGCAATGGCCGCAGGTTGGTCTTGACCCACTTGGTCTGGCCGTCAAAGGCCACGTCCTTCACCAGCAACTGCATCGCCTCCCGCTGGTCGTAATAGCTCAGCTTCTTGAAAACTGCGAGGAAGTTACCCAACTGCCGACGCAGGACTTCGGAGTCGATGTTCCGCGTTTCCAAGTCCTTGATCTCGTCTTCTACCGGGATCAGCTTCGCCTCCAGCTCTTTTTTCTTGGCAAGTATGGCGTCCAGGGTGCTCATGAGGGTTTGATAGCGAGGTGAGTTCGGCCCTTCTTTGGTCAGAATCTGAGTAACGTTGCGAAGATCCGCCTCCGCCTTGCCAATTTCGGCCTCGTCGCAAGGAACACAACTACCTTCGTTGCGGCAATTACTCAAGCTATTTCTGGGGACGGAAATTACACGGTTTGCTAAAATGACCGTCAGTCGGCTTCCGACGGTTCCGGAAGGTTTCATATCTATGCCAAAACACAATGCCCCCCGTCACTCAGTTCCGGAAGAATTTGCTGTCGATATTTCTTCGCCGGAGGGGCAGTTTGTCGAGTTTAAGCAATCGATGTCAGATTCTTTGGCAAAAGAGATCGTTGGTTTTGCCAACGCCGAGGGCGGTCGGATTTACGTGGGCGTGTCCGACACCAAAGAAATCAAAGGTGTAACGGTAAGCAATAAGCTCCTTTCTCAGATCCACAGTACCGGCCGGGGATGCGATCCGCCAATTACGGTCGACGTACGCTCCTTCAAATACCAAGGCCACGATCTTTTGATAGTTCGTGTACCGGAAGGCAAAGAGAAGCCCTATGGCTCCTCCGGTGGGTATTACGTCCGGATGGGGGCCAGCAGTCAAAAGCTGAACCGCAATGAGCTCGTGGATTTTGTTCGCTCGATTGATCCAGTGTCTTTGGAACGCCGGGACAGCAAAGGATTCAACTACCCGAAGGATTTTAATCGCCCGGTGTTCCGGTCGTTTCTGAAGAAGGCCGAAATCGTTACACGCGGCCTTTCTGTCGAAAACTTGCTGGTCAGTCTGGAATTGGCTCGTCGTGACGGAAAACAAATCGTTGTCAACAACGCCTGCGCCCTATTTTTTGCCAAGGAGCCCATCCGATTCCTTCCCCAGGCGCGTGTCACCTGTATTCTTTACAAGACGCCCGAGCGCACGGAAATTTTGGATCGCAAGGATCTGGAAGAAGGTCTTTTGGAGAACGCCGAACAGGCCGAGATCTTTCTGCTTCGCCATCTCCGATTGCGCTACGAAATTGAAGGGCTTAAACGTATTGATCATCACGAAATCCCAAAGAAAGCCCTTCGCGAAGGAATCATAAATTCCCTGGTACACAGAGACTTCTCCGTAGTGGGGGCCAACGTCATCATGGAGATTGACCCCAGCCAACTGCGGATCACAAACCCGGGGGGATTGCCGGCGGGGCTTAAACCAAGCGAATTTGGAGAGGTGAGTATGCGTCGTAACCCTCTTGTGGCCGAAATAGGCAGCCGCGTGGGCGAGGTCGAACGTGCTGGAAGTGGTATTCGACGGATGAGAGAAGCCGTTGAAAGAGAGCGCGGCATCCAACCTCAGTTTAAATTCGGGGCTTTCTTTGATCTATCTTTCAGGCGGTATAGCGATAAAGAATGGGCCGCGCTTTCAGACACGAAAAGAACGACCGACCCAGTAGCGACCCAGTACCGACCCAGTAGCGACCCAGTAAGGCAACGGGCCGATCTGCTCCAGTTTTGTCTCGAACCGAGGAGTAAAATGCAGATGATGACCTATTTGAAGCTGAGCCATCGAGCCAGCTTTAGGAAACAGTATCTTCATCCTTTTTTGGAAAATGGACTTCTTGCGATGACCGATCCCGATTCGCCCAATAGCCCCAGACAGAGATATGTAACGACACCCAAGGGCCGAAAACAACTGGAGAACCCATGAGCCAAAAAGTCGATGTGAAACCGAATCGTCAGCCAAATTCGCCACGCACTGCGTGACGGATCGGCCTTAAGAAGGGGCGGCGAATAGTTCCGACAAAGAAGCACTCGATTTATTCCCGGATAGCGTAACGGCAGCACGAGGGACTCTTCCGCCGCTACGTATTGGCGAACCCGCCCGGCTGTCCAGAAGCGTTTCCCCACACAGTAGACGTATCAAAGCAAGCGCCTAAGGGTTCGGTGGGACCTCTTAGAATTCCGAAATACATTCACATCCCTCGCAAAAGCATACTATCCCTTTAGGCGGTAAACCGCTGCTTTGGTGGAACCTTCCTTCACTACCAAACCCGCCTCCAGTAACGGGCGCATCGCCCTGCTGAACAGCGCACGTGAAATTTTGAGTGCATGGGCGAGGTCACTTCCTTTCATCGCCGGGGATTGAGTCAAGATTTGCAGAATTCGTTCCTGCGTACCGTTCAGGGTGATTCGGGGCCCGGTACCCTTGGCTCGTAAGGCTTGGATGCGCTGCTGGGTTTTGCGCAGGGTGACGATAACCCCTTCGCTTACGTATTCCAACCAGCTCGTCAATTCGTTGTCGCGGTCCCGGGCGGCCTGGATCTCCCGGTCGTAACGCTTGCGGTCCAGCTCAAAGAATTCATCCAAGGCGAAGATATGGTGGGTATCGAATTCCCGGCGAAATAGTATCCAGGATTCTAAGCACCGGGAAGCGCGACCATTGCCGTCCGTGAAAGGGTGGATCGAAACGAAACGATGGTGCGCGATGGCGGCGGCGATGACCGGGTGTTCGATTAAAGAGTCGCTTGAGTTAAGCCATTTCAGCAGGTCGCGGGTGAATTCCGGGCACAGCCCGGGGGACGGCGGACGGTAGATGATTTGGTCTCCGGCGAAGACGGCATTCGGTTTCGTCTTATAGGTGCCAACTTCATCGGCAGGAAGAATACTCTGTGTGAGGAGGCGATGGAGTTTCAAAACGTCTGCTTCTTGAATGACTTTTGGACCGGAGCGCCAGATCCAACGTAGGGCGGCGAAGTAGTTGAGGACCTCCCGTTTGGCACGTTCCTCCACCGGTAAATCTTTGCCGGCCGCGAGGGCTTCCACCTCGGGCAGCGTCAGTGGGTTGCCTTCGATGCGGGTGGAATAGTGAGCTAGTCGGATTAAAGCGTCCCGCTGGGTGGGTCCCACCCATGAGACATCTATAAGTTGTTGCTGAACCCAGGCGCGCAGGCTGGACGCCTCGGCCAAATTACGGACCAGGAGGGCAGACCTTTGAAATGAAGGGTGGTAACCAGCCAGCACGATAACAGTGTATTTTAGAGGCGATTAATTGTCAACTAATTGTATACATAATTGTTTCTGCATCTAAAACAGACCTATATATAGGATAAATTACGATGTCGTCTATTTTCCTGTGCTGGCAGGATGGTCGCGATACTCCAGCGGGACGGGATAATTCGATGGATATCGAAAAGCTGGGTGTTCCGCAAAAGCGCGCTTATTTAAGCCAAGTCCTCGCTCTTCTCAAACTGCCATCCGACGTTCAGGATTCAATCGCCGGGCAAGCGCTCAGCGGCAGAGAAATGTGGCGGTTATCTTTGAGCCATGGGAACAAACATGAAAACAGGGTGAAAACACCCGGATCATCGGATGAAAACAATGAAAACACGCCTGAAAACACTGAAAACACTGAAAACACGTGTGAAAACACCGTCAACAAACATGAAAACAGGCCGCAAACACCCCCATCAGGGGGATATCCCCTGTTGCGGGACACGGTCAATGCGGTAACTCGTCTCGTTTTCTTCTGGGCCAAAGACTCCAATCTGGGGGACCTGGCGGAACAGTGGGCGTAGCGCCTGCGGCCGACCGGCTGGGCGCGGGTCGTGGGTCCCATGCTTCATAGAGTCTTCGAAAAGCCCTACGTTGCGCCGTTCAAGTCCGGGGCGATAACATCCATTTACTCGGAAGTGGTTTGGCTTCCGACTACTTCCGAGTAAAGCGTGGAGCGGATGGCTGTCGGAAGTCGCGGCACGA
>MGUR01000042.1:14715-17852 GCA_001800075.1 Elusimicrobia bacterium RIFCSPLOWO2_01_FULL_59_12 | reverse complement strand
CCCGCCTTCCGGCGGGCGAGGGAAAATTCGAATCCCCTACTTTTTACCCCCGCACCCACGATTCGACAACGAAAGGACTTCTATAGAGGGGTTTAGTAAAATCGAGCGATGGCAAATCGTCAGCTTTCTTCCGAAAGAGCCGGTCTCGACAAACTATTGGTCCGCGTACGCGGCATTTTGCTCGATGCCCGAAACCGCGCGTTGCGCTGAGGACCCCATGAAAGCCACTCTCTACCACAAGCCCGCCTGCGGGACGTGTCAAAAGGTGCTGAAAGCGCTTCAGGATAAAGGTCTTGAGATCACGGCGGTCGACTATTTGAAGACCCCGCCGTCCCCCGCGGAGCTGGACGCGATCTTGAAAAAACTGAAGATGGAACCGGAGGACCTCGTGCGGAAAAAAGAGCCGCTGTATCAGGAGCGGTTCGCCGGGAAAACCCTCTCGCGCGCCGAATGGCTTAACGTCCTGCATGAAAACCCTGTCTTGATCGAGCGGCCCATCGTGGTTCTCGACGCGCCGCGCCTGCCTGCCGGCAGGCAGGCTGTCGTCGCCCGGCCTCCCGAGCGCCTGGAGGACCTCTTCACATGAAAAGCAGAATCTTCTTGTGGCTCGGGATTTTCCTGGCGTCGACGGTGGGTTACGCCGCGTCCACGCCGTGGCAGTCCAACCCCCAGGGCAAGGTCCGCCTGATCGCTCCTTATGCGGCAGCGCCTGAAGAAGGAACGATTTATTTAGGAGTCCAATTCAAACCGGCGCCCGGCTGGATGGTGTACTGGAAAAACTCCGGTGACGTCGGTTTCCCTCCCACGTTCGACTTCAAGGGATCGCGAGGATTCAAGGACCCCGAGGTGTTATGGCCGCGCCCCAAGATGTTCGTGCTTCCGGGAAACATCCGGGAGTACGGCTATAACCACGACGTGGTCTATCCGGTCAAGGCCCGGGCCGCGCCGACGGGGTCGACGCTCCAGGTGGCCGTTGAAGTGAATTACCTGACCTGCGAGGCGTCCTGCGTCCCCTACCGATACAGTTTTACGCTGGACGTCCCCCGGGCCGCCGTTCCTCAGCCCGACCCCGCCATGGAATCCCTTCTCCAGCGGTTTTTAAATCAAGTCCCGACGGAAAGCGACGCCGCCGTCCTGGCGTCCCTCCGGCCTGAAGAAATCGAGCCTCCCTGGCACGGGTGGATTCTGCTCCTGGGATTTCTTGGCGGGCTGATCTTGAATGTCATGCCCTGCGTCCTGCCGGTGCTTTCGATCAAGCTTTTCGGACTTCTGGAACACGGCGGCCACCGGCGGCGGGTCATCGTCCGCGACGCGCTGGCTTCCGCGGCGGGAATCGTCGCTTCATTTTTAGTCGGCGGGGGCGTCGCCGTGCTGGGGAAAGAGGCGGGAATGGCCGTCGGGTGGGGGATCCAGTTCCAGAATCCGCTGTTTGTAGCGGGCCTGGCGGTGATTGTGGCGCTCTTTGCCTTGAATCTTTGGGGCCTTTTTGAAATCAGCCTGCCGCCCGCCCTGGCGCATGTGGGCGCTCTGGCGGGCCAGCAGGAAGGCATCGCGCCGTATTTTGTATCGGGGATGTTGGCCACGTTGCTGGCGACGCCCTGTTCCGCCCCTTTCTTGGGAACGGCCATGGGGTTTGCGCTATCCCAGCGGGCGGGCGTCGTGATGGCCATGTTTTTTGCGGCCGGCATGGGGATGGCCCTGCCGTATTTCATCCTGGCGGCCTTCCCGTGGACCCTTTACTGGCTGCCCAAGCCCGGCGTGTGGATGGTGCATGTCCGCGGGGTCCTGGGCTTCTTCCTCGCCGCGACGGTGGTATGGCTGGGGTATGTCTTATCCAGCCAGGTCAGCGCGGTGGGGATGGCCTTCATTTATCTCGGCCTGTTGGCGGTCGGAGCGATTGCCTGGCTCAAGCAGGGGCTGATGACCAGCCGTTACAGGGACATGCGCTCGGCCAAGCTGGGCGTCTGGATTCTCCTGGCGGCGGTGTTTTCAGGGATCCTGGCAGTCGTCGACGCGCACCGTGAAATAAAGTCCGGCGTACCCATGAAGCCGGGCCGTTCTTCTTCCCCCTGGCGGCCTTTTGATGCCGCTCAGATTCCCGCCCTGGTGAAGTCGGGGAAGAGCGTGTTTGTGGACGTGACGGCGGATTGGTGTTTCACCTGCAAGTACAACGAAAAGTTCGTGCTGGATTCCGCGGACGTGGCGCAAGCCTTTCAAGAGCAAGGGATCGTTTTGATGAAAGCGGATTGGACCAACCGGGATGCGGCGATTGGCGAGTACTTGAAATCGTTCAACCGCTACGGGATTCCGTTCTACGCGCTCTACCGCCCGGGACAGCAGCCTAACGTGCTGCCGGAACTATTGACGAAAGGGACAGTCCTGCGGGCTTTGAAAAACTAGCCGGCCGCAACATGATCGGGTCGTTGAATCGTCTCGATCAGCGCGTCCGCGGCGCGTTCGCCGCTTTCGATACAGTCCGGGATCCCCACGCCGCGCAGCCAATTCCCCGCCAGCGCCAGCCCCGGCATTCCTAGGAGCATTTCCTCAATGTGAAGAATCCGCCGCAGGTGCCCCACGACGTACTGCGGCATCGCGCGCGGCCAGCGCTCGACCGAGCGGAACAAGGGCGGCTGGGTGATGCCCAACCAGGGCGCCAGATCTTGTAGCGCCAGGCGTTCCAGCTCCTTGTCGTCGCGCTGGAAGAGCGCGGGCGGCTGGTCCCCCCCGACGAAAGCCCGGAGCAAGGCCTTTCCCGGGGGCGCCCGCCCGGAAAACTTCCGGTGAGCGAAGGTGCAGGCGATCGCGGGTTGTTTCTCGGCGGCCGGCGTCACAAAGCCGATTCCATCCAGGGGATGCCGGATGGCGCTTTCCTCGAAAGCCAGGTTGATCGTGATGGACGTGGAGTAAGGGATGGCGTCAAGCTCCCCGGCGAGCGGCTTATTTTGCGGCGCGAGCAGCGCGGCGCACCGGTGCGCGGGGAGCGCGAGGCAAACGCCGTCCGCCCGGAGGGTCTCCCCTTTCTCCGGAACGATTTCCCAGCCATCCGCCGACCGCCGGAGCGCGCGCGCCGGCGCCCGGGTCTTTAGGGCGACCCCCGAAAGCTTTTCGACGGCCCGGCGGGCCAGCGGTTCCATGCC
>MGUR01000042.1:12368-14694 GCA_001800075.1 Elusimicrobia bacterium RIFCSPLOWO2_01_FULL_59_12 | reverse complement strand
GGCCTGCCGGGCGGCGGGGTCCCGTTTGGCGAGGCCCACCAGGACGCTGCCGTATTTTTGTTCCATCTCGAGAAATTGCGGGAAGGTCGCTTGAAGGCTGAGCCGTTCGGGGTCGGCGGAGTAGATGCCGGCCAGGAGCGGCTGCGCGAGCCAGTCCAGGACTTCCCGCCCGATCCGGCGCCGGACAAAGGAAGCCAGGGACTCATCGCTTTGCGGGCGCGAGGGGCATAACGGTTCCGCCATCGCGCGCCATTTCCCGCGCCAGGAGATGAGCCCGCTGGAGAGAAACGGCCGCAGCCGGGATGGGGCCATCAGATAAAACCCTTCAGGGACCGGATGCAGCCTGCCGCCCCGAACAATAAAGCTTCGGCGATTTTCCGGCCGGGTGTCGATCAAGTCATCGGCCAGGCCGAGCTCCCGGCAGAACTCCAGGCCGCGCGCCTTGACCGACAAAAAACAATCCGGCCCTCCCTCCAAAAGGAACCCCTCCCGGGAGGCGCTGTGCAAAGAACCGCCGAGTCGAGGAGACGCTTCGAGCAGTTGAACGTCAAGGGAAAGGCGTTGCCGTTCGGCTTGCTTTTTTAAGCGGATCGCGGCCGCCAGGCCGGTGATGCCCCCGCCCACAACAATGACGCGTTTCATGGTCGACGGCCCTCTCCCCTTGCGGGAGAGGGAACCGGGTTTTTGACGACGTCGGCGATCATCCGGATAAAAAGCGGGTGGTCCCCCACGGTCCGGGCGCGGCGAAAGGCCACCCCGGCCTCCCGCGCGGCTTCCTGGGCTTCCACATCCAGGTCGAAGAGAACTTCCACGTGGTCGGCGACAAATCCGATGGGGACGGCCAGCATGTCGTTCACGCCTTGTCTGGCCTGGGCGCGTATTTCATCGCGGACGTCCGGCCCGAGCCACGGGTCGGCGGGCGCCCCGCTCCGGCTGGTGTAGGCGAGGGTCCACGTTTGAACTCCGAACCGGGCGCAGACCAGGCCCGCGGTCGCTTCAAGCTCTTGCACGTAGCGGGACGCTTCGGCCATGGGAGTGGGGATGCTGTGCGCGGTGAAAATCCAGGAGGCGTTTGCGGGCGCGTGGGCCTCGCGGATTCGGGCGACGATCGCGTCGATAAACAGCGGGTGATCAAACCAGGGGCCCACGTAGGTGACAGCAGGAGCGGATGGACCGACCTTCTTCCGCGCGGCTTCGACGGCCTGCAGGTAACGCTCCCAGCTGGCTTCACAGCGATACGCCGCGGTGGGAAACCCCACCGCCTGCTTGATCCCGGCCGCCGCCATCTCCCGAAGGGTGACTTCTAAAAAGGGATGCCAATTGCGGTTGCCGACATAGACCGGCGTGCCGTTCAATTGTTCGCGTAAGCCCTCCGCTTGGCGGTTGGTGATGGCGTTGATCGGCGAGGCCCCGCCGATCGCCTCATAGTGGCGGGCGACTTCCTCGATGCGTTCCGGCGGGATCCCCCGCCCGCGCGTCACGCTTTCTAAAAAAGGCCGGACGTCCTCGCGCTTATCCGGCCCGCCGAAGGAAACGAATAAAACGGCATTGGTTCCGTTCATAAAAATTGTAAATGGAGGATGGAGGATGGAGGGTGGTCGAGGAATTTTTTGTTAAAAAGTTTCCCTGACCACCCTCCATCCTCCAACACTATCTTTCTCCCAATTCATGCACGGCGTCCACCAGGGCTTTCACATGACCGACCGGGGTTTCCGGCAGGATGCCGTGGCCCAGGTTGAAGATATGGCCGGGCCGGCCGGCGGCCTGGTCTAAAATCCGTTTGGCTTCTTTCCGAATGGACTCCGGTGAGCCAAAAAGCGCCACAGGATCCATATTGCCTTGGACGGCCGCCTTTCCTAATCGTTTCCATGCGGCGTCCAGTTCCACGCGCCAATCCAGGCCGATCACATCCCCGCCGGCTTCTTTCATCAATTCCAGCAGCGCTCCCGTGCCCGTTCCGAAATGGATGACGGGCGTGCCCGGGGCGAGATGGCGGATGATGTACCGGCTGTGCGGCAGCACGAATTGCCGGTAATCGTTCGGCGACAGGCAGCCCACCCAGCTGTCAAAGATCTGCACGGCCTGCGCGCCGGCGGCGATCTGGCCGTTCAAATACCGCACCAGGCTTTCCGCCAGTTTCCGCATCAGCCGGTGCCAGTTTTCCGGGTCGTTGTTCATCAAAGCCTTGGTATGGATGTAGTTCCGGGAGCCATGTCCCTCGATTAGGTAGGAGGCCAGCGTAAAGGGCGCGCCGGCGAACCCGATCAGCGGGATGTTTCCCGGAAGCGACCGGCGGGTCTTCTTGATGGCGTCAAAAACGAAATTC
>MGUR01000042.1:6719-12288 GCA_001800075.1 Elusimicrobia bacterium RIFCSPLOWO2_01_FULL_59_12 | reverse complement strand
CACGGTTCGCAGGGCCTCGATATCCCGGGCGGTCCGGACAGGGTTATGGATCACCGGGCCGTCGCCTTGGGCATATTCCAGCTTTAATCCCATGGGTTCGAGCAGAACCAAAATATCGGAAAAGATGATCGCGGCGTCCACCCCCAATCGTTGGACCGCGTAGACCGTCACCTCGCAGGCCAGATCGGAATCTTTGCAGAGGTCCAGAAAGCCGTGTTGCTCGCGAAGGGTGCGGTATTCCTTCATGTACCGGCCGGCCTGCCGCATCAGCCAGATCGGGGTGTAGGGGGCCGGTTCAAGGCGGCAGGCTTTCAGGAAGGGGCTATTAGGGAGGGGGGACGCGGAGACGCGGAGAGGCGGGGAGACCGCATTGAAATCAATCGTCAGGGCTTTTTTTTTATCCTTTTGGGATCCCGGCGTCTGCGCGTCCCCGCGTCGTTTTTTCTGAAGCAAGTCTGGGCCCCGTCGGCTGGCTTCCAGCACCAGGTTGCCCATTTTGGGGTGTTCCGGCTCGATGTCCACCGGGACGCCGTATTCGTCCAGGAACTGCGTGCAGACCGGGCCTACGGAGGCCACGACCATGCGAGAGAGGCCCTTTCGGAATTCCTTTTCAATGCCTTCTTCCTGGGCGAGTTGAAGAACGTTCGAGATCTGGGTGGCGCTGGTGAACAAAGCCACGTCCGCCCGGCCGGCCGCGACGATTTTCAGGGCTTTCCGGAGCGGGCCGGTGTCCTCCGGGAGGGCCCAGCGGTACACCGGGACGCGCGTCACCCGGGCGCCCCGCTTCACCAAGCCGTCGATGAATTCTTTGCTGGCAACGCCGTATTCCTGGACGGCAATGCGTTTCCCTTTGACGGACCCGTGTTCTTCAATGGCCGTGAGGAGTTCTTTCCACGTGTTGGGTTCCGCTCCGCGGATCTGGGGGGGCAGGCCGGCTTCATTAAGGACAACCACGGATTTCGGCCCCCGCGAGGCCAGGACGGTTTTGGACAGGGCTTCTTTGATTTGTTCAAGGGGGTATTTTGTTTTCAGGACCTCAAGGAGGGTGCGGGTCCCCGCGCCGGTCATCCAGACGACCAGGTCGAACTCCCCGCGCAGGAGCTTCTCGCCGAACGCAAGGGCCTCTGTGTTGTCTTCCAAGGGGATTTCGCGCATCGAGGGGGCGACGATCGCCTCGCCGCCGTTGCGCTGGATGAGGTCGGCCATCTGCCCGCTTCGGCGGCTCTCGAAAGAGACGACGCGAAGGCCTTTGAACCCCTGGGGGGGAAAAGCGGCTTCCATGGGCCCCATTTTAGCACAGGAAAGACAGGGGCCCGACGACGGGGCTCAAAATGCCGCAAATTTTTGTTTGCTACAATGAGGGTCCGTTTAAGGAGGGTTCCTTGACGTATTTTGAAGAACAATTTTATTGCAAGGGCATGGCGGGCGGCGCTTCAGCGGACGGGCGTTTCGCCCTGTCCGGTTCAACGCCCCATTATGCGCCCGACCGCTCGTTCGACACTCAGCACATCCGTCTGGCGGCTGACCTCGATTTCGCGCGCAAGGCGCTCACCGGGACCTGCACCACCACCCTGACGGCGGTCGCCGACGACGCGGCCACGATGGTTTTTGATGCGGTCGATTTTCACGATATCAAGGTCAGCTCGCCGCGGGGAGCGGTGAAGCAGGACTACAACGGGCGCCAATTAAAAGTGTCCTGGTCCAAACCGGTCCCGCGCGGAGCCCGCGTGGAGGTCACCATCCGCTACCGGGTGGCGCGTCCAAAGCTGGGGCTGCATTTTGTGGGCGGGGGAAGTTCTCGGAAGCCGCGGCAGGCCTGGACCCAGGGGGAAGATGAATACAACCGCTACTGGTTTCCCTGCCATGACGCTCCCCAGGAACGCGCGACCACCGAAACGATCCTCACGGTCCCTGAGCCCTATACGGCCGTGTCCAACGGCGCGCTGATTCGGACCTCGCGCGACCGCCGGCGCAAGACCCGCACCTTCCACTGGAAGCACAACGTGCCGCATTCGCCCTATCTGGTGTCGCTGGCGGTCGGGGAGTTCAGCGTCATCCGGGATCATTGGAAAAAAATCCCTGTGTTGTATTTTTGCCCGCCGGGCCGCGAGGGCGACGCGCGCAGGGCGTTCGGCAAAACCCCCCAAATGATCGAGTTCTTTTCCAGCCGACTGGGCGTGCCGTACCCGTATGCGAAGTATTCCCAGGTCGCGGCGGTCGATTTCATCTACGGGGGCATGGAAAACACCTCCTCCACCACCCAAACCGCGCTGACGCTGCACGACGAGCGCGCGCACCTGGATTTTTCCAGCGACCCGCTGGTCGCCCATGAGCTGGCCCATCAATGGTTCGGGGATCTGGTCACCTGCAAGGATTGGTCGCACGCCTGGCTCAACGAGAGCTTCGCCACCTACTTTGAAGCGCTTTTCAAGGAACATGATCTGGGCTACGACGAATTCATGTACGAGCTGCGCGGCAACGCCGAGGCGTACTTCAGCGAAGATCGAGACCGGTACCGCCGCCCGATCGTCACGCGGATGTACAAGAACACCAACGACCTCTTTGACCGCCACCTGTACGAAAAAGGGTCGATCGTCCTGCACATGCTGCGTTCCCATCTGGGGGACAAGGCCTTTTGGCGGTCAATGAACCTCTATCTGCGGCGCCACCGCGCCCAGGGCGTGGAAACGGTGGATCTGCTGGACGCGCTCCAGGACGCGACCGGCAAGAACATGCGGCCGTTCTTCGATCAATGGGTCTACAAGGCCGGCCACCCGGAGTACAAAATCCGGAGCTGGTGGGATGCGCGCGCGCGGAAGGCGTTTGTACGCGTGCTTCAAACCCAAAACGTCAGCGACGAAACCGGGCTTTTTTCCATGCCGGTGACGCTCTCCTTCCGGGTCGGCCAGACGGAAAAGCGCTTTACCGAAACGGTCGATAAAAAGGAACACCTGTTCTCTTACCGCCTCCCGGGGCCGCCCCACTGGGTGCTGTTCGATCCCGATCACGTGATTTTAAAGAAGGTCGATTTTGCGAAGCCGGAGGCGATGTGGATACAGCAGCTGGTGCATGATCCGCACGTCCTGGGGCGGATGGACGCCGCCCAGGCGCTGGGACGGATCGCCAGCCCGAAAGCGATTCGTTCCCTGGCGCTGGCTCTGATTCAGGAAAAGTTCTGGGGCGTGCAGGGGGAGATCGCCGGCGCGCTGGGCCGGGCCCATGCCTTGAGCGCGATGGAAGCGCTGATGGAGGGCTTGAGGCAGGTGTCGCACCCCAAAGTCCGGCGCGCCATTTTTGAAGCGCTCGGGAATTATTCCCATCCCGCCGTGGCCGCCGAGATTCAGCGGCTTTACGCGCGCGAGCCGAGCTACTTCGCCGAATCGGACGCCATTCGCTCTCTCGGAAAAATGCGCAACCCGGCCCTGTTGGGCCTGTTTAAAGACCTGCTGAAGCGGGAGTCCTGGAATGATGTCCTGCGCTGCGCCGCTCTCGACGCCATCGCGGCGCTCAAACTGCCGGACTCCGTAGAGATCTTGATGACCTACAGCCGGCGCGGCCCGTCCTCGAGCGCTCAGATGACGGCCATCCGCGGTCTGGGCAGCCTGGCCTCGGGGCGTGATGATATTCAGCAGCATTTGGTCCGCCTCCTGAAGGATCCCTATCTGATGGTCAAGATGGTGGGGGTCCGCACCCTGGGGATGTGCGCCGATGAGCGCGCCGTACCCGCGCTGATGAAGTTCACGTCCGGCGACCTCGATGGACGCCTGAAGCGCGCGGCCGAAGAAGCCATCCGAAAAATCCGCAAGGGAATGGAACAAGAAATGCCAAACCCACCCAAGAAGATAACTAGGTAACTTGATGACTCGATGACCGGTACCCAGTAATCCAGTTATCTAATCATCCAGTCATCCTCTCATGATCAGCTCCCAAAAAGAACAGTCTCTGCGCGACAAAATGAAAGCTCTCGGGATCTACGAGAGCGATATGGAAGAGCATTTCGTCCGTTCAAGCGGCAAGGGCGGCCAGCACGTCAACAAGACGTCCACCTGCGTCTACCTCCTGCACAAACCCACCGGGCTTTCCGTCAAATGCCAGGAGGACCGCTCCCAGGCCGTCAACCGGTTCCTCGCGCGGCGGCTTTTAACCGAGAAAATCCAGCAGCAGGTATTGGGGATCAAGACCGCCGCCCGGCAGCTCTCCGAAAAAATCCGCCGCCAGAAGCGCCGCCGTTCCCGCCGCGCCAAAGAAAAAATGCTCGCCGACAAACGCCATCAATCGGAGAAAAAACAGACCCGTCGGTTTAAAGGAGACGGGGAATAATCCCTGTTGTCATTCCCGCATGTCGTTAGCGGGAATCCAGCAATGGCAAGTCTCTGGATCCCCGCCCTCCACACGACTGGGCGGGCTTTCGCGGGGATGACATCATGTCAGGGGGTTTCGACTTTGATCAGGCTGCCGTAGGGGGGCTGGATTTCTTTGTCTTGGTGGATGAGATGGATCCAGTAGTCGCCCGGCGCGACGGCGGAGCTGACCGAAATATCCGCCGCCAGGACCGAGGCATCCTGCTGGCGCAGGTTCTTGAGTTCGATGCCCGGTTCGTCCGAGCCCAGCCGCAGATTCCGCACAAAATCAGCGGACAGGTCCCTTCCCAAAATGCGGAACAGTCCATTCTGGCCCGGTTTAATCGGCGGCGCCACCTGCACGCCCCGGATCCAGTTCGGCGGCACCAGGTTGAACACATCCTCTTTCTTGTAGAGCTCGGTGTCTTTCTGGTCCAGAATCGTCACGCCGTAGCCGCGAAGCGGGGCGTTCAAGGGGACCTGAAATGTAAACCGCATCTGCGAAGCCGAGATGAACTGGAAGGCCGCGGGGCCCATGGTCATTTCATTGACCCGGGCGTTCAGCGCCGAGGCGTAGGCGGACGTCAGGCCGCTGCCGTGCAGGTAGAGCTGCACCGTATCGCCGGGCCGGTGATAGCGTTCCGCCGCGGACACGCCCTGCACAAAACCCGTGAGGCCCACATTCGGCCGGACGATGCGGATCATCGTCTCCCGCTTCCAGACCTGGCGCTTTCCGATAAAGGCGGCCAGGCCGTGTTCCCCTTGAGGGACCCCCATCCCGATTTGAAGAATCCCTTCGACGGCAAAGGGCAGCCGGAATTCGAGCGGTGAGACTTCCAACCCCGGGTTTGAAGGAACCAGCCGGAATTGCTTGGCCATGGTTTCATCCAGGTTGGTGACGACCCGGAAACGCCCGGAGCGCCCGTCATCGGCGAGGCTCAAAAAGACGGTCGTGAGAACTTCTCCGGGGCGGACCACGGCGAAAGGATCCGGCGAGCGGAACACCGGCAGGTTGCGGATCAGTATCTTCGGGTAAATAAAGTCGGTCGTCTGCGCCGAACCGACCGCCATGTCGCCGTGGATTTGGTTGGCGGTGACCATTCTCAGATTTTTAACCTGAATGTCCAGCCCCCCGGGGTCCACCTGGATCATGTTCTCAAACTCGCTGGTGAAGCCGGAGCCGTTGATGTCGAACCCAAAGGTGGTTTCGGGAGCGAGGATCTCCCGCT
>MGUR01000042.1:1014-6708 GCA_001800075.1 Elusimicrobia bacterium RIFCSPLOWO2_01_FULL_59_12 | reverse complement strand
CGGCGGCGAGGTGACCGGCCCGGCCGGCTCCGCGGCGGCCGGTTTGGGCGGAGGAGGGGGCGTCTTAACCGCGGGGGGCGGAAGCTTCGCGGCCTGCGGTTTCGGGCGCGCGGCCGGAGGAGCCTGTTTTGCGGGGGGGGGTGCGGCGGGCGCGGGTTCAGGGGCCGGCGGCGCCGAGGGCGGACGGTTCATTTTCCAATATACAAACGATCCGGAGGCCAGCAGGAGGAGGACCGCCAGCAACAAAAGTTGACGTCGCGCGCGGAGCGTCATAGGTCATGAGGATACAACATGGGCGGGAACTTTTCAGCTGTCATCCGGGTTAAGGAGACAGGATGAAACACAGTCGAGCTATCATCGGGATAATAAGCGGCTGCGTTTTGGCAGGCGGATTGCTGAGCGGAGAGCCTGTCAGCCCCGCGGCGCTGTCATGTGATTCAAAGGAAGGGAAAAATCGTATGGCCTCCCAGGTCAATAAAACGGACGACGAATGGAAGAAGCAGTTATCGCCGCAGGAATATGAAGTGACCCGCAAGAAGGGCACCGAAGCGGCGTTCACGGGGCGCTATTGGAATAATCACGAAAAAGGCATGTATCGCTGCGTGGCATGCGGCTTGGAGCTCTTTAGCTCAGACACCCAATTCGATTCCGGCACCGGGTGGCCCAGCTTCTGGGCGCCGGTCAAGCAGGAAAACGTGAAGACCGAAGCGGACTCCAGTTACGGCATGAAAAGGATGGAAGCGGTCTGCCCGCGCTGCGGCGCCCACTTGGGGCATATCTTTGAGGACGGTCCCAAACCCACCGGTCTGCGCTACTGCATCAACTCCGCGTCCCTCAGGTTCGAAAAGAAATAATGCATACGTCGTAAATCAGTGGTGTCCGGGGAAAATCATCCTTTCGCCGAAGAATTTGCGAGAAAGAGCTTCATGTCCTGAAGTTCACTCCTTCTCCCGTCCGCAGGATGGGAGAAGGGCGGGATGAGGGCACGGCTTCGACGTAAAACGGCTTTTGCCCTCACCCTCCACCCTCTCCCAGGTGCCGCGGGAGAGGGGAATTACAAAAGTTTCCCCGGACACGACTGGTCGTAAATAGTAAATAGTGGGAGCCGCACCCCTACGTCCTATTCACAATTTACGCCTCATGCCGTGCGTCTCACCACTTCGGACCGCGGGCTTGAAGCACGCGGTCCGCCATCTCCAACCACTCCTTGTACGTGGCGGGGCGCGCCATCGCCGCGGCTTCGTCCTTCAAACGGTACATCGTCACCTTCTGGTGCCGGGCCGGCTGTTTCGGTTCCAGCGCGTTGAGGTGGATTAAATGTCCGGTGATTTGATCGGGATACAGCGTGCCTTCGAATTGGTAGATATCCCGCGTGGGGACCCAGTTCTGACCGTCGATCGTCGCCAGACCCATGGAGAGTTTCGCCTTAAAGGAAAGGGTCTTGTCCTTCGCGTCATAGCGGACATTCTCCAGAAGTCCCGTGGGGGTGTCTTCCGCCAACCCGGCGGCCCCCCTGAAGAAACCGAAGGCCTGGGCCTCATCCTGCCAGAGCTCGATCGTGTATCCCGCCGCGTTCTCTCCCGTGACGACCCTGTCGGAATACGCCCCGATCACGGCGACCATCAAGACCCATCGAAAAACCGTCCCCGCGCGATTAGCCGCCAAAACGAAACCCTTTCACCGTGAAGAGCGTGTACCCCGCGCCACTGAGCACCAGCGCGATCACGGAAATGAGGATGGCGATCAGGATGATCTCATAGCCGATGCGGCCGAAGATCCGGCGCAGGAGCCCCAGCGTCAAGCCGAAAATAACCGCGATCAGAAGGCTGCCGAGTATCGGCTCCGTCATTAAAAAACGTTTGATCTGGTTTAAAGATTCGGGAAGCAGGTAGCGCGACTCGAGAGGCACGCGCATGGGAGAGTTAGTCGAGGAACTTCATGCTGCCGATCATGGCGTTGAAGAGAGGACTGTAGCGTACCATGGCGGCGTGCGGCGCCTGGAAGAGAATGTAATACGGGTGTTCGCCTCTCTGGACGTAATATTCCACGATGCGGGTGCCGGGGTCGCCCTTCTTGGAGCCCCAGACTTTGATCGCCGGGGTGTCGGCGATGCGCGCAGGGCTCTGCTGGAGATCTTGCGATCGATCCGGGTCGACAAATTCTTTCTCCACCGCTTCGTCCATCGAGACGTCGCCCGCCCGCAGCGTGATGCCGAACACCCCGCGGACCTCCGGTTCCCCGGGGCTGGTGATCACCAGCGCATGGCCTTTGGTGAGGACCTGCCAGCCGGGAGGGTAATTGATTTTGTAGGCGCCGCCCGGCTCGACGTAGGTCTTCCAATCGACGGTTTTGGGCGGCGCCGCAAAGGCCACAGCCGCCAGACATGCCGCCGCTGCCAGGGCTCCATAAAAAGGATTTCTCATGAGCATCCTGACGTCGTGCCGCAGGTGTCGCATTTGAGGCAGGTGCCGTTGCGGACCATCGTGAACTGGCCGCATTCCCGGCAGGGGTCGCCTTCGTAGCCTTTGAGCTTGGCCTGGCGGGCTTTTTCCGCCAGCGAGGCCTGTTTGGATGTGACGAACCCGATCGGCGCGGCGCCTGCGGCCGGCAATGGCGCCGGCGCCGCCGTCACGCCGGGAGCCATGTCCATCGGCTGAGGCGGTGCGCCGGTATTTTGCAGATGCGAGGAGCGGGGCCCTCCCGTGCTGGGCACGGGCGCGATGTCCTTCGGTTGTTCCACGACGCGTTCAGAGACGACTTCTTCTTCCACATAATCCGGCGTGTGCGAGGGGATGCTGACGGCGCTGGCCCGCAGGTCTTCCGGCGTGACCTGCGCCAGCTCCTGCCGGTCCAGGTAGCTGATCGCCAGCTCACGGAAGATGTAGTCGATGATCGAGGTGGTCATCTTGATGCGCGGATTGCCTGCGACCATGCCGTTCGGCTCAAAGCGCGTGAAGACGAACGCCTCCACGAATTCTTCCAGCGGCACGCCGTGCTGCAGTCCCAGGGAAATCGCGATTGAAAAGCAGTTCATCAGGCTTCGGAATGCCGCGCCTTCCTTATGCATGTCGATGAAAATCTCGCCCAGGTTGCCTTCCTCATATTCCCCGGTGCGTATGTAAATGGTGTGGCCGCCTATTTTCGCTTTCTGGGTGTAGCCCGCGCGGCGGTCCGGCAGGCGCCGGCGGCGGGCGATGTAGCGGTGGATGATCCGTTCCGCGATCTTCAGCGGGCCTTCGTGCAGGTCTTCGATCGTCACTTGGGGCTCGCCGGAGTCCGAAACAGAATTCAGAGGCTGGCTGAGCTTGGAACCGTCGCGATAGAGCGCGATCGCTTTGAGCATCAGCCGCCAGGACTCCAGATAGGCGTCATGAATGTCTCGCAGGGTGGCTTCATGCGGGAAGTTGATCGTCTTGGAAATGGCTCCCGAGATAAAGGGCTGGGCGGCGGCCATCATGCGCAGGTGCGCCATCGGCGCGATAAAGCGCTGGCCTTTGGAACCGCACTTATTGGCGCAGTCGAACACCGGGAGGTGCTCGGATTTGAGGTGCGGCGCGCCCTCCAGCGTCATGGTGCCGCAGACGTACTCGTTGGCCACGGCGATCTCCTCCGCGGAGAACCCGAGGTGCTTCAGGATGGAGAAATTCCAATCCCCCAGCTGCTGCTCGCTGAGGCCGAGGGTCTCCTTGCAGAAGGCCTCGCCCAGCGTCCACTGATTGAAGGCAAAACCGATTTCGAACACCGAAGGCAGCGCGCTTTCAATTTTCGCCAGCGCGTCCTCGGTGAACCCTTTGCCCTTGAGCGATTCCGGGTTGATGTGCGGACAGCCCGCCAGGCTTCCAGTGCCCTTGCAGTAGCGCACGATGTCCTCGATCTGGGACGGGGTGTAGCCTAGGGTCTTCAGCGCCGGCGGGATGGACTGGTTGATGATTTTCAGGTAGCCGCCCCCGGCGAGCTTTTTGAATTTGACCAGCGAGAAGTCCGGCTCGATGCCGGTGGTGTCGCAGTCCATCACCAGACCGATGGTCCCGGTGGGTGCGATCACCGTGACCTGCGCGTTGCGGTAACCGAACTCTTCGCCCAGTTTGAGCGCCTCATCGGCGTCTTCGCGGGCGGCGATCAGCAAATCTTGAGGGCAGTGCGCGGGGTTGATGCTGACCGGCGCGACGGAGAGGTTTTCATAGTCTTCCTTGCGGGTCGGGTAGGCGGCGCGGCGGTGGTTGCGCAGGACCCGGAGCATGGCGTCCTTATTGCGTTCATACCCCGGGAACGGCCCGACCTGCGACGCCATCTCGGCCGAGGTGGCGTACGCTTTCATGTGCATGATCGCGGTCAGCGCCCCGGCGATCGCGCGGCCCCGTTCGGAGTCGTAGGAAATCCCCTGAACCATCAGGAGCGCGCCCAGGTTGGCGTATCCCAAGCCGAGCGTCCTATAAAGATAGGATTTCTCCGCGATCGCGCGGCTGGGGAATTGCGCCATCAGCACGCTGATCTCCAGGGCAATCGTCCACAGCCGGCAGGCGTGGCGAAAGGCTTCGATATCAAAATGGCCGCTGCGCAGATCGAAAAACTTCATCAAATTGATCGACGCCAGGTTGCAGGCGGTGTCATCCAAAAACATATATTCGGAGCATGGATTCGATGCGTTGATGCGCCCATCCGCCGGGCAGGTGTGCCACTCGTTGATGATCGTGTCAAACTGCAGGCCGGGATCGGCGCAGGCCCAGGCGGAGTCGCAGATCTGGTCCCAAAGATCCTTGGCTTTGACGAGCTTGCAAGGTTTGGCCTCACGGTCTTCCTGGGCGGCCATCGCTTTTTCCGTGCGCCAGACCAACGGCCAGTCACCGTCTTGGAGAAGCGCCTCCATGAACGCGTTGGGCACGCGCACCGAATTGTTGGAGTTCTGCCCGGAGACCGTGATATAGGCTTCCGAGGTCCAGTCCGTTGTGAATTCCGGGAACTGGACGGAGGTCACGCCCTGCGAGGCCATCTCGATGACGCGCTCGACGTAGTTCTGCGGGACGCAGGCATTCTGCGCCGCGCGCACCGCCGCGGCCAGCCGGGTGTTTTTCTTGCGATCGAATTTGTCCTCGGGTTCGGTCCAGCCGTGGCAGGCCTTTAAAATTTCGTTCAGATGCTTGCGGCAGAGTTTGGAGCCGGTCACCAGCGACGCGACCTTCTGCTCTTCCCGGGCTTTCCACTGGATAAACTCTTCGATGTCCGGGTGGTCCAGATCCAGCGTCACCATTTTGGCGGCCCGCCGGGTGGTGCCTCCGGATTTGATCGCGCCCGCGGCCCGGTCCCCGATCTTCAAGAAGGACATCAGCCCGGACGATTTCCCGCCCCCGGAGAGCGGTTCGCCCGCCCCGCGCAGGTCGGAAAAATTGGAGCCGGTGCCCGAGCCGTATTTAAAGATACGCGCTTCGCGGACCCAGAGGTCCATGATGCCGCCGCTGTTGACCAGATCATCCGAAACGGATTGGATGAAACAGGCGTGCGGCTGGGGGTGTTCGTAGGCATTGGCGGACTGCCGCATGTCCCCCGTTTTCGGGTCGACAAAGAAATGACCCTGGGCAGGCCCTTCGATCCCGTACGCCCAGTGCAGCCCGGTATTGAACCACTGCGGGGAGTTGGGCGCGGCCATCTGCTGGGCCAGCATCCAGCTCATATCGCTATAAAAGGAACGGGCATCTG
>MGUR01000042.1:0-974 GCA_001800075.1 Elusimicrobia bacterium RIFCSPLOWO2_01_FULL_59_12 | reverse complement strand
ACGGGCATCGGTCTCGGTGCGGAAATAGCCGTGTTTCCATCCCCAATAGGTCCAGCAGCCCGCCAGGCGATGGAACACTTGCTGCGCGTCCGTTTCGCCGACCCAGCGTTGATCGGCCGGCAGGTCCGCCATCGCCGCGTCATCCGGCAAGGAGCGCCGCAGCCACTCCGGAACGCCCGGTTCCTCGACTTTTTTCGTGACCGCGGGAATCCCCGCTTTGCGGAAATATTTTTGCGCCAGGATATCGGTGGCGACCTGCGACCAGCCCTGCGGGATGCGCGCGTGGGCCATCTCGAAGACCACCGAGCCGTCGGGATTGCGAATGGTCGAAGAGCGCAGCTCCCAAACGACCGCGTCAAAAGGGTTTTGATCCCCGGAGGTGAAGCGGTTTTTAACGATCAAACCGGGTTTTTCGGACGGGTCCATCAGGTTCCTCTCCCTTTGATTGTACTAGGGCTGGTAGTAAGGGCTTAGTCATACAACTATGGATTGTGGTTGTCAAGTTTTCGACAGACCGCGCGTTTTCACGGGCCCGCCGCCAGTTTTCTAAGCGATTTTTGCAGCCTTTGTTCGTCGATGAAAGTACGCGCCACTTCAATTTCTCCGCAGGTGACGATCGGAATGACGCTGCCGTAACGTTCGCGGAGGGCTGGGTTTTCGTCGATGTCGATCCGTTCCAGCTCAAACGGAAGACGCTGCCGCACGCGTTGGACCGCGACCCAGGCGGAGCGGCACAGCGTGCATTCCTTGCGGGTGTAGAACCGGAGGGACAACATGGAACGGCGTTATTATATCAGGACTTGTGCAGGCCGAATTTATTTTTGATTTGCAGGACGATGGCGCCGGGGAGGGCCGAAGCCGGGCGGCCCCAGCGGCGGCGAGGGGTTCGTCCGACGCGCATGTCACTTGGAATGAGGTAAATATTTTTAATCGAAAAACGAAGCGCGCCCGCCTGGTCAAAATCGTTGGACAGG
>MGUR01000041.1:2540-8367 GCA_001800075.1 Elusimicrobia bacterium RIFCSPLOWO2_01_FULL_59_12 | reverse complement strand
TTTGACGATCGCTTTGACGACGGCCAAGCCCATGCCGTACCCCCGGTGACGGTCGGAAGGCTGCACGTGCTGGAACTTTTCGAAGATCCGCTTCTGATTTTCCGGCGGAATGCCGCGGCCGGTGTCGGCCACTTCAAAGAGAATACGGCCCGCGTCCCGGCTTGCCCGGAGATGAACAGAACCGCCGTCCGGCGTGAACTTGAGGGCGTTGGAGACCAGATTATCAAACACCCTGCCCAGGTAACGCGGGTCGGCCCAGGTCGATGTTTTTTCCGGGGCGGCGCAGTGGAGGCGGATGTTTTTCAGGTCCGCGATGCCCGCGAAGGTGTTGCGCACATTGTGCAGGAAAAGCGAAAGAGACAGGGGTTCTTTTCGCAAAAGGCTATCCCCATTTTCTACGCGGAACATTTCCAGCATGTCGTTCATCATGCGATGCATGCGCTCGCCGGCTTCCCTGGCGAGCGAGAGGTACTCGGCGGCTTTCGGAGACGCTGATTTTTCCATTTGGCGGCCGACCAGATCGAGATAGCCCATGATGGCGCAGAGAGGAGCCCGCAGGTCATGGGTAATGTTGTTCAGCACTTGGTCCTGGCGATGTCCCCAACCGGCTGGATGCCGGCGCGGCTTGCCTCCCTGCGGTTGGGACGTTCGTTCGGCAGGCTGTTCAAGAAGATGCGGCATGATTCCCCCCCTAGATCATCGCGGGCGCGCGGTCTCGCCCGGACACCCTCCGGGTGTAAGGGCTGCCCGTACTGATCGCCGAAGGCGATCTGTCCGGGCGCCGGTACGCATGCGGTGTGCCCTTCATTTTTGTCAGCGGCATCAATCCTACATAATGGGAAGGCGGGACCGGAGCGCCTTTAAATTTGTAGCCCATGCTGCGGATGCTTTCCACGCAGGCGGCGCGTTTGGTTCCCAGCTTCTTGCGCAGGCGGCGGATATAGACATCCACCGTTCGCGTGGAAATGTCCATGGCGTAGCCCCAGATATGCTCCAGCAGATGTTTCCGGGTCAGGATGCGGCCCGCGTTTTTCATCAGCATGTGGAGAAGACGGAATTCCATGGCCGTGAGGACCATGTGTTTCTTGTCCACGTCCGCCGTATAGCTGGTCATGTTGAGCGTGATGCCTTCCAGCTTCACCACGTCTTCGGGCGCGGACCCGCACCGGCGCATGACGGCCTTGATGCGCGCGACCAGTTCCTCCACTTGAAAAGGCTTGGTGATATAGTCATCCACGCCGAGGCCCAGCGCCGTGATTTTCCGCTGCGTGTCGGTATAGCCGGTGAGCATGATCAGGGGAATGTGGGCCGAGGCGTCCTGACTTTGGAGGGTTTTGCAGACTTCCAGGCCGCTCCACCCGGGGAGGTCCCAATCGAGCAGGATCAGGTCCGGTTTGCGTTCCAGGGCCAGATCCAACCCTTCGCGGCCGGTGTCGGCCGTCTCAACGATGAACAGGTTATTCGGAAGCGCAGCCTTCAGCCACTTCTGCAGGTCCGGGTCATCATCAATGAGCAGAACGAGCTTCTTCATAAAAGGACCTCCCTTTTCCTTTTTGAGCGGCGCGTCAAGGCGCTTGATGGTTCGTTGGTCGTCAGGCAGCGGGTGAGCTTCGGAATCAAGGTATAAACTCTATGTTACGGGAATGTAAAATCTTTGTTACGGCCGGGTTAATTGAAAAATAGCCGTTTGCGCTGTCGACTGAACTCACTTCCTGGATTCGATCTTCTGAGACGGCCAATTCGCCATTGTGGCGCGATTTCTCCCAGATTCCCGCCTAGTTTGCGCCATTGCGCTCGACGGAGAGGGTCCTTCCCGGCCCTCCGCCGTGCGATCGCCCCTAAAAAGGGCCTTTCCCGTGCTGACGGAGGGTAAACAGGGCTGTAAAAATCATTAAAAATGGCAGCTCGATCGGCCGCGCTTTTCCAGGGACCGCTTTTTCGCTCATCGCCGGTCTTTCTCTAACGGCGCTTTCACCCACAGTGTAATGCCGGAGGACAATTGGACCGACAGGTTCTGGCTGGGCGCCGTGCGGACGCTGACCACGCCGGGCTGTTTCACCAGCCAGGCGACGGTTTCTTTCCGGGCCTGCTCCCGGCCTTTTTGCTTCGCCAGGGATTCATACAGCGCGTTCGCACGGCGCTGCAATTTCAACACGGATTTTCTCTCTTTGGCCGTTGTACCGCCCACCACCGTAATGAAGACCGGCCGCGACCGGAGCGGCACGGCGCGGTCCGCGTAGCTGGCTTCCGCGGTAAAGCTGAGGATCCCTGAGTTGCGTTCCTTGATCCGGAGGGAACAGGTGTAGAGCGCGCTATCGGCTTTCATCACGCAGGACTCGCTTTCGCTCCCGCTCCCCTCCAGCCGCATCAGTTTGACATGGTCCGGAGAAAGACCCGATGGTCCGGTGATGCGGGCCGTGAAGACGACCGGGATCGACTCCTTCACAAAAACCATATCCGGAGAGGCCGTGAGCATCAGAGCCAGAACGGCGGCGGCGTTCATTTTTTAGGAAATTCCCCCCGCAGCGCGCGCCAGCAGATATCCACGACATCCTGCTGGAATTTTCCATCGCTCACAATCCATTCGACATAGTCCCGCTGTTTGCGGACCAAGTCTTTTAAAAGTACGCCTTTGTGCTTGCCGAAATTGATGGCGGCTTCGCCGTCGCGCCAGATCATTTTCCGGCCGGAATCAACAAAGCGCTCGTCCTGGCGATTGCAGTACTCGTGCAGCCCTTCGAGGGTCTGGGGCAGATCGGGATACCGCTTCAGCTGGGCGAACAGCACCTCCATGCTGGCCAGCGCGTCCGCCTGGGCGCCGTGCGCCCCCATCAGCGTTTTTTTGCAGTAGAACTCGTAAGCCGCGGTGAGATCGCGGCGCTCTCGCTGGTGGTAGATCGTCAAACCGTCGATCACCGCGCGGTGTTCGGTCTCCAGCGTCAGGCCGCAGCGCTTCAATTCCTCTTTCAGGAGCGGAATGTCATACCGGCTGATCCCGAAGCCGGCCAGGTCGCACCCTTCCAGGAAGGCCAGCACCTGGGGGGCAATGTCCTTGAAGGACGGCGCCTGGGCGATATCCTCGTTGGTGATGTGATGGACGGCGATCACCTCGGCGGGGATGCGCACGCCGGGGTTGACCCGCTGGACGTACTCCGCGCGGCTCCCGTCGGGAAGGGCTTTGATCAGTCCGATTTCCACCAGGCGGTCGCGGGTGGGGTCGGACCCGGTGGCTTCGAGATCGATGAAGATGAGCGGGCGGGTGAGATTCACTCGATGGATTTCAGGGCTTCGGCGTTGGTGGGGTAGCGCTGGAGAAGCTCCACAATGATAGACGCCGCCGCGACCTCCTCCATTCCGGATAAGGCCCGGCGCATCTTGTATATCTTCTGCAGTTCCTCCGGCGGGACTAACAGTTCTTCCTTGCGAGTCCCGGAGGCGTGCACGTTGATCGCCGGAAAGACCCGCTGCTCCGCGGCGGGGCGCGACAGCACCAGTTCCATGTTGCCGGTGCCTTTAAATTCCTGAAAAATCACGTCGTCCATGCGGCTGCCGGTTCCCACCAGGATGGTGGCCAGGATCGTGAGAGAGCCCCCCTCTTCGATGTTGCGCGCCGCGCCAAAAAACCGCCGTGGAATTTCCAGCGCGCGCGAATCCAGCCCCCCGGACATGGTTTTATTGCCTTCGGTATTCTGGTTGTGCACGCGCGCCAAGCGCGTCAGGGAATCCAGCAGAATGACCACGTCTTTACCCGCGTCGGCTTCGGTGATGGCCTGGGTCATGAGTTTTTGTGCGACCTGAATGTGTTCGTCATAACTGCGATCGCTGGGAGAGGCATGCACTTCGGCGGACACGCTGCGCTTGAAATCCGTCACTTCCTCCGGGCGTTCATCCACCAGCAGGCAGTACAGCTTGAGCGAAGGTTCGGTTTTGGCGAGGGAAAGGCAGATCTGTTTCAGGAAGGTCGTCTTGCCTGCCTTGGGAGGCGAGACAATCAGCCCGCGCTGGCCTTTGCCGATCGGGCACAGGAGGTCCATGGCCCGCATCGTCAAGTCGGTCGAGCCCGCCTCCAGGCGCAGGCGGTGGCGCGGGTCGATGGACGTTTTCGACAAAAAGGATTCTTCCGCGGGGGTCTTCGCCGGCGTCCCTGATGAAAAGCGCGCGCGGTCGCCCGGCCGTTGGAAACGCCTGCCGCGCGGCACAAAACGCGCCTGTCTATTTCTTGGAGGATGTCTCATTCAACAAATGTGTTGGAAAGGTCCGCAGAATGGAGGATCAGGTGACCATGCGTATTATAGCGGAAAGAGGTTGCCGGGGGAAAGGATTCCGTTGGGGTCGAATTCTTTCTTAACCCGGCGCATGGCGGCCACGCCGTCCGGCCCCAGCTGGATGTCCAGCAGGGCATGCTTGATTTTTCCGATTCCGTGCTCCGCGGACACGGTGCCCCCCAGCCGAACGGCTTCAGCCGCCATCGCCAGATGGAGGGCTTGGGCGCGCGGCACGTCCTCTGCGCTGTCCGGCAGAAAATGGATATGCAGGTGGTTGTCTCCAATATGGCCGAAAATCGCGTACTCTTTGCCCCATTCCGCGAGGGTCTTCTGATAGAACGCCCAGAGCCCGGCAAATCCCGTGTCGGGGACCGCCAGATCGGTGCCGATCTTAGGCAGGCCTTTCCGCCGCAGGCGTTCGTTGATTTGCGCGGCAATTTGATGCCGCCATTCCTGAAGCTGGACGCGCGTTCGTAGGTCCTGGGCCATCCAGCAGTGTTCCGCCGGAATGCCGTGAGATTCAATCGATTCCAGCCAGTTCTGAAGAAGCGCGTCCTCATCTTGTCCCGCGTGGACGGTCTGTTCGAAATAAGTCGCGGCGCGCGCCTGCGAGGGCAGCGGCGCGGCCCGTCCGCCTTCTCCGGGAGCCGCCGTCCGGAGAATGTCCAGCGAGCGGGCATCCAAGTATTCCAGCGCCGTCGCCTGGAGTTTGTTCCCGCCGGCTCCCTGGGGCGCCCGCGACTTGCTTTTGATGGATTGGACCCATTCCAGAGCCGACGAATCGCGCGGAAAGAAAACGACGCCGGAAAAAACCCCCGCGGGCGCCGGCACCAGGCGGACCTCCACCTGGGTGATCACGCCCAGGGTCCCTTCCTGTCCGATAAAGAGGTCCACGGCGTCAAAACCCGGCTCCAGATAATAGCCCGCCGCGTTTTTGGTCGCCGGCTGCTTGAGGAATGAGACCTGAAAGCGGCGTGTCTCACCGTTGGCCAGAGGCAGTGTCAGCGTGCCGTCCGGGGCGGCCTGGACCTGTCCGCGGCGCAGGTGAACCGCGTCGCCCGACGCCAGCACCACTTCGAGTTCCCGGACGTGCGCGCGGGTCGGCCCCCAATGGAAGGAACGCGCTCCGGAAGCGTTGGTCGCCAGGGTCGCTCCCAGGAAACAGGATGTTTCGGTGGGATCCGGCATGTAGTGCCACCCCTGTTTCGCGACCGCATCTTTGAGATCGGCCAGCGTGACGCCGGGTTGAACGATGGCGTACCCCTCCCGCGTCTGAAGATCGATCCCGATGTCAAAAATACGGTCCATGCGTTCGGTCGCCAGGACGAGCCCGCCGAACGGGACGCGCGCGCCGGTAATGCCGGTGCCGTTGCCCGCGATGGTGACCGGCGTCCGGCGGGCATTGGCCTCGCGCAGAAGATCGGCGACGTCCGCGGTCGTCTGAGGAAAGGCCACGGCGTCGGCCCGGCCGCCCGGCAATCCGGACGCGTCTTCACAGAACCGCTGGAAGCGCTGAGGGTCGGTTTCTTTCAGCACGGGCAGGCCTCACCCCCCGGTCGCCT
>MGUR01000041.1:0-2484 GCA_001800075.1 Elusimicrobia bacterium RIFCSPLOWO2_01_FULL_59_12 | reverse complement strand
AGGCGTTCAATGGAAGATGTTTTTAAGGGTGGCGTCTAGTTTTTTCTTGTTGTCAGGTGAGTTCCACAATTGATGGACCGTGGCTTTGAACGCTTTTTTCTTTAAGTGGTCCAGGTTGGTTTTGGGTTCGGAGAGCGTGCCGGTGATGCGCATCTTCAGATCCATCTCCCCCAGGAGCGTAGGTTTCGGCGTGCGCAGCGTCACATCGACCCCGAGCCTGCCGGAGACCAGGTCCACCGTGCCGAGCGCGCCGATGGTCGCCTGAGGGCTGACAATATCAAACGTGTCAATCGTCAGGGTCCCGTCCTTAAAGGTGTAGCGCCCGTTGATTTTCTCGATATCCAGCCGGGAAAAATCGGGAAGGCCCAGGCGGACAAACCCCATCCGGTCGAGTTTCTGCAGGGTCACCAGAGGCATGAGCGCCAGTCTGGCGCCCCGGGAGGACGCGGCGAGGCGGTCAAGGTTATGAACAAGCCCCGGGCCCTGCTTCAAGCGCATCCAGCCGTTGAGTTTCCCGAGGTTCGCATCCAGGCCCTTCAACGCCCATTCCACGGAAAAATCCCGCGCCTTGTAGGACGGGTTTTGAAGCGCTTTGACGGTCAGCTGGCCCTCCGCCTGCGTGGCGCTAAAATTTCGGACCCTCAGATCGATATCGGAGAGCGTGCTGGTGAGTTTGGCGGAAGGGCGATCTCCCATGTGGACGGACCCTCGCCGCAAATGGACCGCGACTTTTTTGGAACGAAACGGCAGAAGGCTCCAGCGCACGCGGGCCTGATCCACCTCCAGGAACGTTCCGGCGGAGAAGGTCGGAACGTCGGACAGTTTGAATTGGTCGATCGTCAGTCCCCGGAGGCCCAGGCGCACATCGCCCAGCCGGGCTTCCCGGTTGAGCTGGCCGCGAATCTGATTTTCCACCAGCCGCCGCAATTTCGCCGGCGGGAAAAAAACGCGCAACGCCAGCGCGGCGATCAGCAAGAGGCCGACCAAGCACCCCAGTCCGGTGAATAAAATTCTCAGGTATTTAGGCATGGCGGATGTAGTGCTCCTTCAGGGGAACCTCGCTCACAAGCTTATCATACAGCGTCTCCTGCAGGCGGACCATCTCCTGGATGTCGAACTCCTTCTCAATCCGCTTGCGTCCCCGGGCGCCCATCTGGGCGGCCGGCTCCGGGTTTGCTTTCAACCAGAGGATTTTTTGAGCGGCCTGTTCGATGTCTCCGGGCGGGACGGGGAATCCGGTCTCTCCCTCGATCAAAATATCTTTGACTCCGTCGGTCGCATACGCCACGGCCGGGAGCTTGGCCGCAAAGGCTTCGACCAGCGCCCGCGGCAGCCCTTCCCACAGCGATGTCAAGAGAAAACAATTTGAAAATTTCAGTATGTCCTCCACATCATCGCGGCGTTTCAACCACCCCAGCAGGTGCACGCGGTCTCCCAGGCGTCGTTCATCCACCTAACCCTTGACCGCCTCCTTCTCTTCTCCGTCGCCGACCAGCAAAAAATGGATGTCCGGCGCCAGCAGCAGGGCCCGCTCCGCGATCCGGACCACATCACGCGTGTTCTTCTGGGGTTTTAAATTGCCTACGGTCGCGACCACCCAGGCATCCTCCGGAATTTTTAGTTTTTCCCGGATCTCGCGGCCGGGCCGGCGTTTTTCCTCGCCTTGATAACGGGGTTCCGCCGGCGCATCCGGCCGGATCGCGATGCCGCTGCGGATCAGGCTGTGGGGCGTATGGAGGCCGATTCCCTTTCTGGCGGCTTCCGAGCGGTTATCCTCAGAAACGAAAATAAGGTGGGTGCTCAGCCAAGCGCAGAGTCTTTCAAGCATGACGAAGAAGCGCCGTGTGATGACATGCTGCCGCGGGGTAAAGCCAAAACCATGGAAGGTATGGAGGATCACAGGCACCCCGGCGAAATAGGCGGCGATCCGGCCGAGGATCCCGGCTTTGGACGAGTGCGTATGCACGATGTCCGGCTGAATGGCGCGCAGGCGCTTGTACAGATGGATCAATGCCCGTACGTCGTTGAGCGGTTGAAACGCCGAACGCACGAGGGCCGGAATGATAAAGGCGTGAACGCCGGAGTCCGCCGCCTCTTTGTCCAGGATGCCGCCCGGGCCATGCAGCAAACAGGGTTCGAACCGCTCCGGGTTCAGATGCGTCACCGTGTACAGGGTGTTGCGCTGAGCCCCGCCCAGTTCCAGCTGCGTGATGATATGCGCCACGCGAAGTTTTGCCATCCGTGAGACAGGATATCGTTTTAGAAAAGATTATTCCACTGGGGGAGGGGTGCGGGGGTAAAAAGTAGGTGATCCGAATTTTCCCTCGCCCGCCGTTCCCCCTCGCCCGCCGAAGGTGGGAGAGGGTGGGGGTGAGGGCACATTTTCAATTCAGTCGCCCCTTCCATAGGCGATCCCACCGTTGATTTAAAAGCGCGACCCACACCTGCAAGATCGCCTGGACATTGATCTTATTCCAGCACGGG
>MGUR01000040.1:5588-12158 GCA_001800075.1 Elusimicrobia bacterium RIFCSPLOWO2_01_FULL_59_12 | reverse complement strand
GCCAGACGATCGACAACGCCGGGCAGGCGTTCTGGGTGTTGATCGATTCCAACACCTCCTCGGGTGGTGTGGTCTTTGCGTCAAGCTTTACAGCGTATCGATTATTCGTGAATGGCGCCGGCCTGGCGAGCCCGACCACAATCTACTTTAATGCCGGATCGACATTCACCCTTACTTCGCTTTTCCTCAACGGATCAACCGGGAATATGATTTGGATGCGCCCCAATCCACCCAACCAGATCTGGTATCTAAATAACGTCAGCACCAACTCGGTCTCCTTTGTCGACGTCGACTACTCCAGCGCTAGCGCCGGAAGAATCATTGCGGCCGGTGCGACCTCCAACGACGGCGGAAGCAACACCCATTGGACGTTCCGAATCTTATCCGTCACACTTTCTCCCAATTCGTATGATTTCACGACCGTGAATCTAGGAGCGTCCACGTTGGCTGTCAGTCCGGTGACCGTCACCAATTCGGGCAATGGCGCGCAAACCTATTCACTGACCGTGACCACAACGGGTGCAACGGTCTGGGGTGTGAAGACAGCTCTGCCGACGATCATGGATCAATTTGTGATGCAGGGGGTTTTCAACTCTGGCCAGCCGTCGGCCTCGGTGTTTACCGCTTCGGATATTATGATCAGCACGCCCACGGCCTCTTCGGCCAGCGTTTATTCAGGCAATCAGACCGGTGAATCGGTTCCGTCCGGAGCGGCGCGCTCGCTTTGGTTAGGCTTGACGATGCCGCCCTACACCTCGACTGAATCTCAGCAAACCATGAGTGTCTCCGTCACCGCCGCGCCATGACGTCCGCTTCAGTTAAAACACTTCCTCCGGGTTTGTTTGATGCGTGGGCGCCCCGGCTTTTGTCGCTTTTGACGTTCGTCGTTCCGCTGATTTTTTGTTTGGACATGGCTGATGCTTTCGATCTGCCCAAAATGACTCTGGTGTATACCGTCGATCTGCTTTTAGCTGCGTGTTGGATCCGCCAAAGCATGACTCAAGGGCGCCTGCGTTTCCGCCGGTCCATCATGGATCTTCCCTTGCTTGCGTTTCTCGCCTCCGCGGGCGCGTCAACCATTTTCTCAATCGATCCGAAGCTCAGTTTTCTCGGAGCGTACAAGATTTACGTTTTCGGCTGGATGCCCCTTTTGGCGTTCGCCGCGCTGTATTGGTTTACGGTGCAAGCGGCGTCGGACAAGGTGTTGACGGGGGTGTTGAGAGCGGCTTTTTATTCGGGTGTGCTGGTGGGGGTGTACGCCGGACTTCAATATTTCGGTCACGAAATTTTTCAACGAATGCCTTCCGCGGCCGCGGGACGTGTTTGGTCCAGTTTGGGCAACCCGCTTTACATGGGAGCTCTCTGCATGATGGCCCTCCCACTGATGCATGGCCTCAACGGTAAAGTGGTCCCCATGGCCGCACCGCTGTCCGGTGCAGGACTGGTTCTTTCGCTGTCTCGAAGCGCCTGGTTGGGCGCGGCTGCGGCGATGGGTTGTTTGTTCTTCGCTAAACTGCAAAGCCCGAAACAGCGCAAATTCATTTTATGGGTTCTGGCTGTCATCGTCATCGGGATGATGTGGATGCCCGCCGCTCGGCAACGGGCATCGCAGATGTTTTCCTTGTCGGAAGGATCGAACGCCGCGCGGGTCGCCGGTTGGAAGGCGGGGCTCCAGGTGTGGAAAGCAAACCTCTGGTTGGGTTCGGGAACCGACACGTTCCTTCAGGCTTTTCGTCCCTATCGAAGTTTGGAATTTGTACGCGCGGCGGGGACCGGAATCACGCAGGCTGACGCGCACAACGATTTTGTTCAGATCGCGGCCACACAGGGCCTGATCGGTTTGGTTGCGCTGCTTTGGCTTTTGATTCGTTTCTTTAAGCCGGTCAAGGACGCGCTATCCGATCCTTCACGTCAGGGAATGGCGGCGGCGTTGATCGCGCTCGGGATCCAAAACCAGTTTAATTTTTCTTCCGTGGCGACCAGCGCATGGGCAGCCGTCTTTGCCGGGCTTGTCGCAGCGAAGAGCGATAAGCGTGAATGGGTAAGGCCGGCGTCATTAGAACTTTCATGGTTCGCGCTAGCGCTCTGTCCGATGGGGATGTGGGTGGCCTTCTTTCCGGTGCGCGCGGATTTGGCGTATCGAGCCAGCCAGCTCTGGTCACAAGTCAGTCAGCCGTTGAAGGCCCTGTATGCCTTGGAATGGGCGGTTCATTTCCAGGGGCGCGTCGATGTGTATAAAACGGATTTCGCGAACATTTTGAGAACACTGGCAACACAGTCCCCCGTCGGACCCACTCGGGAGCGTTATTTCGATCACGCGTGGAAAACGGCGGACTCCGCCGTTCGGGATCATCCCGCCAATCCCGACGTTTGGAATAATCGCGGTGTGGCGGCTATGTGGATGGTGCAGCTGGCCCAGCGCGATCTGGCGCTGGTTGCTCGCGAATCCTTTGAACGAGCGATCGCGCTCGATCCGGTCTTTGTCGATGCCTGGGCCAATCTGGCCAAGTGGGAACATTTGGCTGGACATCTTGAAAAAGAAAAGGAATTATGGCGCAAGGTTTTAGAGATTGATCCAACGCATCCGATGGCATTGCAGGTTTTGGGAATGAAATGAATCGAACGCTGGCGTGGACTGCGGGCATGCTCGGCCTCAGTGGTTCCCTTCTGGGGGCCGCAAGCCTGTCGACGCCCTTTGTCGATGTGCAGGTGGAGAATGTTCAACCGGGAAAAGTTTTCTCCGTCAAACACTCAGCGGCTGAAGGATTGGCGCTCAACAATCTCAGCGACGCGCCGTTGCGTGTGCGTATTGCTGTACTGATTCCATCGGAAACGGAGCTGCGCGATGGCGCCAAACCGATTCCCGATACCCATTGGGTGCGGATCGAGCCTGCCGAGGTGGCGATCCCTCCGCAACAGCGCGCTGTCTGCCGCGTCACCTTGCATGTGCCCGAAGGCCGGCGATTTCGGGGAAAATATTACCAAGCGTCGATTTGGTCCCGATCGGAACCGATGCAAGGAACGCAGGTCGCGTTCAGCGCCGGGTTGTTATCCCGGCTGCGCTTTAAAACGAAATGAAAAGGAACCTGAGACTTTTTCTTGCGGGGTGTTTATGCGCGGCGCTGGCCTGGGGAGCGGACGCTTCGGGACTGGCGATGCGTTTTGTCGATATTACATTGGAAAATGTGGAACCTGGCGCGAACTTTAACGTCCGAGTTATTCGCAACCTGCCGTTCGTTGTCATCAATCTCGATGGAACTTACCCAGCCGATATCGTGGTGGAGTCGGTTGTGCCAGACGCTAATGAGATGAAGGAAGGCTACGAACCGATTCCGGATCCTTCCTGGATTAGGGTCATCCCCAACCGATTCACCCTGGGACCCAAAGCCAGCGCGTCCTCCGATGTCATTGTCGAAATACCCAACGATCCAAAATTGGTGGGCCGGCATTTTGAAGTGATTCTCTGGGCTCACACCGACCCAAAAAGGCACAAGAAGGAGGGCGTTGCGATGCTGATCCAAACAGGGCTGCGGTCCCGGTTCCGGTTTTCGGTTGGAACGATGGGGCCCGCTTCTCTGCAGCGCGAAAAGGCCCTGAAGAAACTGGCCACAATCAATGCCAATTTTTCCGTCAGCCCGGACAATCATTTCGTTCAAAACGTTCCCTTGGGGTCAGCGGTGGACCTGAAAACTCTTAAAAAGACCTCCTTGAAAGTCATCAATGAATCGGATGACCCGATCAAACTGCGCTTTGATTCAATCTCAACCGATGAAAACATCCTTCCCCAGGCCGGGTATGTTTTTACGCCTGACCCTAAGTGGATGACGGTGAGCCCCGCGGTCATGCTGATTCCGGGCAACTCCATCAAAGAGCTGCGCTTGACGGTGAACATTCCTGATAAGCCGGAATATCGTGATAAAAAATACATGTTTCTGATGCGCACCACGCTGGCTGACGAAAGCTTACCGCTTACCTACAATAACATGCTGTATATTTCAACGTTGCCTTAGAAAAGCAAAATTTCTGTTCTAAAAATCAACCTGTTTTACTCCTTCATAAACATTAAAAAACGTTGAAAAGTCAATCATCTGGGTCTAAACTCTAACGTCAATGGCTATACCCCTGGAAAAAATTGCCATCGCTGATGATGAGCAGAGCGTTCTCTTGCTGATGAAAGAGATCGTTCAAGACTTGGGTTATGAATGCGTCGGCATCGCTCAGAACGGAGCGGATGCCGTTGAATTAGTCCGACGTACACAACCCCAAGTTCTTTTGCTCGACGTCCATATGCCTGTGCTCGACGGGATGAAAGTCCTTGCGCAAATCGTCGAGATGAAAACGACAGCCGTGGTGATGCTGACCGGGGATCCCGATATTGAACTCGCTCGAAGGGCCATGGACGCCGGGGCGAGTGGGTATATGCAAAAGCCCATGGAAAGCATGCAAATTGCCGCGATTGTCGAGAGCGCCTGGCATCGATTTCAGACGATTCATTCACTCCAAGAAGAGAAAAAGGCGCTTGATGCAGCGCTGGAAACTCGAAAACTGACTGAAAAAGCGAAGGGAATTTTGATGGAACAGCAGGGGTTTAGCGAAGATGACGCCCACAAATGCTTGCTCAAAATGAGTCAGGATCAAGGAATTCCCCTCAAAGAAGTCTGCCGCTCGATTATCCAAGTCAAAATGCTCCTTGGAAAAAAGTCAAAAAGAGCCGCTTAAACACCCTTAACCTCGTCAGAAAACCATTGATAACCCGCTGATCTGCCTGCACACTATGTCCAGCAGCGAAGACGCTGGCCACATTTCGGATAAGCATTGAAGTTTATCCGCGAATCCTCAGACTCCTCGTAGCACCCGCGGCATCGATGCCGCGCCTCGACAGGCGCTGAAGTCTGTCCCAGACGAACCGGGACAGGCTTTTTTATTGCCCAAAAAGCCCGCCCGCAACCTCAACCCAAGGAGACAGACCATGAAAAATAAACGCATCGTTCAATTCGCCGTCATGTGCTTACAAGCGTTCGGCGCGAACGAGGGCCGGGCCCTGTCGCCCCAGGAGATCAGTAAACATCAAGGCGTCCCGCTGGAAGACTGCCTGAACATCATCAAGCGTTTTCGCTCGGCCGGGATCGTCGCCGCCGCTTCCCGCGAAAAGGTCATTCTCGCCCGACCCGTCGAAGACCTAACCGCCGTGGAAATTCTGGAGGCTCTCTGGGCTGTAGATGCCACGCGTCTGGACCTGCAGATGCTGGTGGGCGGGAATCACGGACGGAGAGCCGAAAAAACCCTGGAATGTGTTGCGCGCATCACCGCGGAGGGCTTTGAGATCAATGGATAAACCGCACAGAAGCGCCGTCAAAACACTGCTCGCTTCGGGACTTATCGTCCTGGGGCTTGGGGTGTGGAAACAAGCACACGCTGCGAACCCGGACACCCTGACCATCACGGTGACGCCGGGCAACGTGACGTACGGGGTCCAGATCAGTTCACCGTTCGTCCAGGGCTACGCCTTCGGCACGGTGAACGTGGGTCTCACCACGGTCTCTACGGTGGCCATCGGCGTGCAGAATGCCGGCAACATCATGGAGTACTTTTCGCTTGGCGTGGTGGACAACACCCCGACCTACGGATGGTCGAACGCCCTGGCACAGTCGAACACGACCTACGCGATGTACGCGCTGTTCCAATCCGGTCAACCGTTGGAATCGGACTTCAATGGCGCGGCCAATAACGTACCCACATCGCCCCCGGCATCGGCCGCCACCAAGCACGGTCAGGCCAGTACCAAGACCAACCCGGGTAGCTCACAGAGCCTGTGGCTGCGTCTGGGCATGCCGACGGGTGTCAATGACCAGGGAGAACACACGCTGACGTTGTCGATCAACGGACAAAGTAACTAGGAGATGCCATGAACAAAAAACTAAACACGAAATGCAAAACGACCTTAAGGAGGGTCAACAACATGAACGCAGTGAAACGAGTCGTACAAGTCGCATGGGTTTCAGGACTGATAGTCCTGGGCTTGGGAGTATGGAGACAAGCGGACGCTGCAAACCCGGACACCCTGACCATCACGGTGACGCCGGGCAACGTGAACTACGCGGTGGCGATCAGTTCGCCGTTTGTCCAGGGCTACGCCTTCGGCACGGTGAACGTGGGTCTCACCACGGTCTCTACGGTGGCCATCGGCGTGCAGAATGCCGGGACCATCATGGAGTACTTCTCGCTGGGCGTGGTGGATGACACCCCGAGCACGGCATGGTCGAACGCGCTGGCTGCATCGAACACGACCTACGCGATGTACGGGTTGTTTCAGTCCGGTCAACCGTTGGAAACGGACTTCAGCAACGCGCTCAACAACATCCCGGTCGCGCCTCCGGGAGCTTCAGCGACGCGACATGGTCAGGCGAGCACCAAGACCAACCCGGGTAGCTCACAGAGCCTGTGGCTGCGTCTGGGCATGCCGACGGGTACTGACGACAGCAATCAGCACACGCTGACGCTGTCGATCAACGGACAAGGGAGCTAAGGTACGGCGTCACGAGACTGGAGCTGAACATGAAATGACGTACG
>MGUR01000040.1:238-5581 GCA_001800075.1 Elusimicrobia bacterium RIFCSPLOWO2_01_FULL_59_12 | reverse complement strand
TACGGAGGAGGTCCTATGTGATGAAGGAACCCTACATCACAGGTCCGCCTGGGAAATCCAGTCGGACGCTGAACAGTCAAGGTCCACCGGGCTGCTCTTTGCGGACAGGACGGGTATGCCTGAAGGAACTGAAGATGGAATGACGCCTTAGGAGGCAGTATGTGACGCTGAGTCACTACGTAACCGGTCCACCCGGGCGTTGCCGGGAGGTCCGAAACAGTCAAGGTCAGCCGGGACATCCGGTGAGACTTCATGAACAGGACTTGGAAAGTCGAAATGGATAAGCGATCGATGCGACATCGAGATCGCAAACCGCACTTTCTAAGGGTTGCCGCGATTTTCGCGTGGGCAATCCAGGGAATTCTTATGCCCTGGATTCCAATGCCTGCGCACGCCGCCAATCCGGACACGATGGTCTTTAGGGTCCGCGCGGGCAGTACCGCGCCGCCCGACGCGATTACTGATTTATTGGCGTCGCCAAATCCAGGTATTTCCGGGCAGATATCACTAACCTGGACCGCGCCGCAGGGCAACGCCGGGGGCGTGCCGATTCCAAACGTCACGGTCGCCCGTTACACCATCCATGCAGCCACATTCAGTGTCGACAGTCTCTTGGGTGACACCACCTCGTGGTGGGATTCCACGACAGCCGGTGCCGCGACACTTCAGCCGCCTGGATACACACCACAATCCCCTGGATCACTCGAGGGCTACACGTTCACCGGCCTGACGCCGGGCGCGACCTATTTCTTCGGCATCCGCAGCACCAGTCCCTCCGATGTGGGATCGCCGATCGATACCCAGTCCGGCACGCCGGGCAATCAGGTCTGGGCAGTCGCGACGCAGATCCTGACCCCGCCGCGTGGGCCGGGCGGCGTCCTGAGCACTTCTCTCTCGGATGGGCTACAGGTGCAACTGTCCTGGACCCCAGTCGCGGTGGATACCTCCGGCAGCCCTGTCAGCATCAGCCAGTATCTGATCCATCGGTACGCGGTGATCGGTTCGACCTCAGTAGCCACTGTAAGTGTTCCAGGCTCCGCAAGTTCCTACACGGAAAACACGGGTGGAACCGTCTATTACTACCGCATCCAGGCGGTCGGGACCAGCGGAGCCGTTTCCGCGTTCTCTGATTATCTTGACTCTTCGCTGGCCGCCAATCGCTATGCGATCGCCAGCGACGACATCACCACGCGAGTCGTCATGCCGCATGACGCGGCGCTCTATCTGCTGGCGGCGAACAATCCTCAGGGTCAGGATCTGGCCCTGTCCATTACGCATCAGCCGCAGGATGAGGTTGATGTCACGCTGCGGTCCTATCGCGTCCGCGCGCATCGGGCGGATACGAATGCAGAAATTTCTGGCTTTGCCTTCCCGCAAAACAACATCTCCGTCCATCTGGGCTACGGGAGCGTGGTCACGCCGAGTCAGGGTGGGCCTGTTTCGCTTGGATCACAGGGCTCGATACCGGCTGCCGTACTCGCTCAAATCATTTCTGTCTATTGGTTCAACGGCGCTAATTTTGTTCGCGTCGGCAACCCGCTCTTGACTCTGGATCAGTCCATCTCGGTCTCGGTCCGCAACATCGGGATCTATCAGATCCGAGCCGTCACTATCGGCAGCAAATTCCGCCTCGCCCAGGGATCGCCCTATCCGCGCGTGATCACGCCCAACGGCGCGGAAAACCGCCGTGTCTTTTGGTTCTTCGACAACCCGACCGGGGACCCTGTCCAGGGAGAGATTTATGACGTTCGCGGCGCTCACGTTTGCGGGCTCGCGGTCAACAGCATGTCACCCACGCCGAATAGTTTGGTGTGGGATGGTCGAGATGGTAACGGGGCGGTCGTCCCGAGCGGCGTGTATCTCTACAAGATTTCCACGCCGGAGGAAACGATCACCGGGACTGTGGTGGTAGCGCGATGACGACAACGGCATACATCGTGAATAGAAAATGGTTAATAGTGAGCTTCTTCTCTATTTTCTATTCACTATTCACGCCGTTCGCCGTCCACGCCGCGTTTGAGGATACCGGCACCGGCGCGCGCCCGACGGTGATGGGCGGCACCTATGTCGCGGCGGGCGACGATGTTCAATCGCTGATGTACAACCCGGCTGGCCTGGCCGCCCTGCGCTACCGTGAGCTCAGTTCGGAATACAGCCGGCTTTATACCGGACTGACAGACGGCTCCAACCTCGGTCAATACTTCATGGGGTACGGCCAGCCGATCAAATGGGGCGGGACGATCGCAGCCGGTTGGAAGCAATTCAATTTGGATGAGCTCTACAGCGAGCGCACGCTGTCACTGGGTTATGGCGAATGGATCACCGAGCGCGTCGCGGCCGGATTGGCAGTCAAACAACTACATCATTCGTTCGGCGCGCCTTCCATCAGTGTGGATGACAACGGCAACATTACCAATACGGCGCCGAGTTTCTTCAGTCAGTACGGCAACGCCAGCACAGCCTACAGCTTCGATCTCGGCCTGCTGGTACGCTGGACCCATCGCTATGCGATGGGACTCTCCATCCAGGATGTGAGCGAACCGAATATCGCGCTCAACCCGAACGACCATGAAATCGTACCGAAGACCGTGCGGTTGGGTGTTTCCTATAAAGGAAACCGCGGGCTGACTCTGGCCGGCGGCCTGACCACGCGCGAAAGCCTCGCCAATCAGCGGGATACGACCTGGACAGGCGCCGCCGAGAAGTGGTGGAACCTGAAGGATAATACCGCTGTAGGTGCCCGCGGATCGCTGGCCACGGGTAGCCGGTCGTTCAATCAAATGGCGATGGGTGCCGGCTACCGCTTCGGTCTGTATCAGATCGATTACGCGTTTGTCTTCAACCTCACAGGGGTCACGTTGGGGAACACCGCGGGCACGCACCGCTTCTCTCTGGGTGTTCGCTTCGGCGGAGAGGTGCCGACGGGCGCGTTGATCGATGGGACCGCCAAGAAGGCTCGGAAGCAGAAGGTCAAACCCGAGCCTGCGCCAGCCGTGATAGAACAGCCTGAAAAAGAACAGGCTGAAAAAGCGGTCAAACAGATGCAGCCTGCGGTTCAACAGCAGTTGGATCCTGCCATCCGCAAGCTTTTGGAAGAAGTTGAGAAAGCGGCGCCTGCCGGTTCCACGGTGGTGATCATTCTGCCGCCGAAGCCGGCTCCGCCCGCCTCCGAGGAAGAGGGAACCGCCCGGATGATGCAGTCAACGCCGCCGAAGGACCTGCCGGTTGCTGCTCCGGAGGTTCCCGCGCAGGCCGGCGTCGTGATCGTGACGCCCGCGCCCCGGCCGTCTCAAGCGGCCCCTCCGGTGTCGGCCGCGGATATCGAAATTCCCCTGAGGGTTCCGAAAAAAGACGTCAGAGCGGAGATCTCTGAACTGGAGGAGTTAATGGACATCCTGGTGCCCGTTGAGGAATCAAAGGCGCGCACCGCCCCACCGGCCGTCCGAAAACAGAAGCCGGCCAGGAAGCGATCGAAGGCGGCCTATGAGGCGGAAATGAAGGCGCTGCTGGAGATGGAGAATGCGGCTAAAACCTATCAGTCGTTGATTGAGTCCGGGGTCTCTCCCGAAGAGCGGGAAGAATACCTCCGGAAGCTCATTGGGCAGCCTGCTAATTAGGATTGACAAGGGAAGAATGCCCGTTAAGCTTAGGTCATGACCCTGCGTTTGACCCGTGGAGCAGTTTTCCTGTTGTTCGTTGGCCTCGCGGCGGCCACCGGGTGGAGCGTACGCGCTTATTTAAGAAGCACAACGCTCCAGCGCGAGGGGCTTGCTCGAGTTGAAAAAGAAAAGACCCTCCAGCTCACACGACAAATCGCGGAGGCCCGGCAAGCCCTCCAGCAATCGTCCGGCCGTCAAGGCTCCGCGCGCCGGGTCCAACAAATTCAAAACCAATTCACCCGGTTGCTGGAGTTGGCCAAACAATCGAAAAAGGTCTCGCTTGTAGCGGGTCGGAAAGCACTGGGCAGCTTATGGATGGCCGCCGGATTTTGTTTGTTGGCCTTAGTGATGTTGTCCCTTTCCCTGCAGCGAACATCGCGCCGGGAGACGGAACCCCCGGACTTCCTTGTTAAGGAAAGAACGGAGGAAGAAGAAATAGGGTGGCAGAATGTACATCGGCCTTCACCAGCGGTCGCCGTGGAAGAATGCTATGACGCCGCCCTGCGTGTTGCCAAAGAACTTTACACCCTTTCAGCAGCCCCTCCGATAAGACTTATCAGCCGTCTGGCGTCCCTCATCCAAAAAATTCTATCTGTTTCCTCAGGTGCTCGCCGCCGTCTGCTGCATGCCCAGATCAAAAATGGAGGTTCGTTGTCCTTAGGGGAGCATGCGGTGAATGTGACCTGGTTGGCCCTTCTGCGCGGACAGGCCATGCGTCTGGAGGAGATTGATTTGCTCGATTTAGGGTTGGCGGGTTTCCTGCACGATCTAGCCAAGGTTCCTTTGCCGTCTGGCCGCTTCATTCCTGCCACGATTTATCAGGACAGCGCGAAGCTTCTGGAAAGGCTTCCTGATTTAGGTGATGAGCAGCGGAAAAGACTGCAAGCTATCATCTCTCGCCTGGGAACAGATACCCAGGGCCATCCGCTGGCCGCCCTCTTGACCCTGTGTGATGCTTACCTCCGGCTGAAACATCCCGCCGAAGCGCCTCACCGCACAGTGAAGGTTCTTTAATTATCGGTTCGGTAAGTGGATTTGCAGGAGGCGTTTGATGGCGGGGAGGTCGACGGGCTTGGTGATGTAATCGCCGGCGCCGCAGTTCAAGGCGATGTGGGCTTTGGGGATGTCCGCGGTGTCGGCCAGCATGATGACCCGCAGGTCCGCGTATTTATCGTGCAGGGTCCTCAGGATCGCCAGGCCGTCCGATTCCGGCATGGAAATATCCAATAGAATCAGGTCCGGCGCCGACCCTTCAAGCAGCCTCAACCCTTCTTCTCCCGATTTCGTCAGCACCACATCGTGCCCGATGAGTTTGATGTAGCGCTCGAGCGTCGCGCGCACGCCGGAGTTGTCATCGATGATCAAAATCCGGCGCTTGGCGGGCGGCAGCTTCGGGCCGGGCAGGGGAATCATCAGTACGCCCTCAAGGAGATTCCCAGCGGGACTTTGCAGTAATCCGAGAAAAACGGCAGCAGGCTCTTCACCTTGGGGACGGCTTCTTCCGCCGCGGCCGTTCCCACCTTCAGGATGTCGTCCGAGCGGTGGAAGTCCGTCCATAAATACTCCCGGATGTCCGGGGCGATCACCACGTGGGCGATTTCCGTTCGCGCCTGCGCGATTTCATACTGCATGGTGTAGATCATTTTAAAGAATATTTCCAGCACGCCGGGAGACCGGGGCGCCA
>MGUR01000040.1:0-165 GCA_001800075.1 Elusimicrobia bacterium RIFCSPLOWO2_01_FULL_59_12 | reverse complement strand
GATGTCGGCCCCCATGTTCGCCACCGCCGAGGTGGGGACGGGATTGACCAGGCCGCCGTCCACCAGAAACCGTCCCTTGTGAAGGACGGGCCGGAACAGGATCGGCAGGGAGGTGGACGCGCGGATCGCGGCCGCCACGCGGCCTTCTTTCAGCACCACCTCGTG
>MGUR01000039.1:10842-34232 GCA_001800075.1 Elusimicrobia bacterium RIFCSPLOWO2_01_FULL_59_12 | reverse complement strand
AGGGGCGCCGCCCCGGAGGCCTGGAAACCCCACATCTTCGGCAGGCGTTTGCTCCGGCCCTTGGCTTTATACTCGCGGTATCCTTTCCAGTAAGCGGTGATATTGCCGGCGTTGCCTACCGGGATACAGTGGATGTCGGGCGCGTCCCCGAGCGCGTCCACCACTTCAAAGGCCGCCGTTTTCTGTCCTTCAATGCGGTCCGGATTCAGGGAATTCACCAAGGCGATCGGGCGCGAGCGGCTGATTTCGCGCGCCAGCGTCAGGGCCTTGTCGAAATTCCCGCGTATCTGGATGACCCGGGCGCCGTGGATCAGCGCCTGCGCCAGTTTCCCGAGCGCGATCGCCCCTTCCGGGATGAGCACGGAACAGAGAATTCCCGCCCGCGCGGCATACGCCGCGGCGGAGGCGGATGTGTTTCCCGTCGACGCGCACAAGATGGCCTTGGCGCCCTTCTCGATCGCCTTGGAAACGGCGACCGTCATCCCCCGGTCCTTAAAAGATCCTGTGGGATTGAGTCCTTCAAATTTGAAATAGACGGCCGCGTTGACTCCCAAGCGTTCTGAAAGGTGGCGCGCCGGAATCAGCGGCGTATTCCCTTCCAGCAACGTGACCACCGGCGTTTTCGAGGTGACCGGCAGATAAGCCCTGTATCGTTGAACGACCCCACTCCAGGATCCCCTCCCCCCTTGTGGGGGAGGGGGAGGGTGGGGGGTGGCATTCGCCTTTCGATTTTTGCTCTTTGGTTTAATCATCTCTCTCCAGCTCCGCGAGGGGACGTAATGAACTTACCGAACTTGGGGCCGGCCCTCACCGAATAGTTCGGTAAGTTCATTACGTCCCCCATATCAAATCCGTGCGGCCAGCCTTCATTCTTCAATTCGCAGAAGCACGGCTTTCGCCCGCAGGTAGGGCTTCCGGCTGATTTCTTTGAGCGCCTGTTCGATGGCGCCTTCGCGCGAGCGGTGGGTCAGAATCAAAATCGTCGCGCCGGGGCCGTCGTTGAAGGTGTGTTCGGGCTGATAGACGCCGGATATCGAGACGTCGTGCTTTCCCAGGATGCCTGAAATACCCGCGAGCACGCGCGGCCGGTCGGATACCGTGAAACGCAGATAGTACCGCGACCGGATGTCGGACTTGGAAACGGGTTTCAAATGTTTGCGGTATTCGTTGGACACATAAGGCAGTTTGCCGGCGGTCCCGGCCGCCACCTGGCGGGCCAGGTAGGTCACATCGGAAACGACCGCGCTGGCCGCGGCCATGCTTCCCGCGCCTTTTCCGTAAAGCATGACATCGCCCACGGCATCCCCCACGACCGAGATCGCGTTGTATTCATTCTGGACGTTCGCGAAGGGATGCGTTTCGTGGATCAAGGCGGGATGGACCCGTACCTCGACGGTGGTGGGCGTCAGCTTGGCGATCCCCAGGAGCTTGACCACGTAGCCGAACTCCTTCCGGACAAAGGCGATGTCGCGCGGATCCACGTGCGTGATGCCTTCGGTCACCACGTCGGTCAGGCGGACCCAGGTCCCGGACGCGATGGACGCTAAAATCGCGATTTTATGCGCGGCGTCGATTCCTTCCACGTCAAAGGTGGGATCGGCTTCGGCAAAACCCGCCTTTTGCGCCTGCTTTAAGGCCGTCTGATAATCCAGCCCGTCTTTACTCATCCGTGTCAGGACATAATTGGTGGTCCCGTTCAAAATCCCGGTGATCTTGCTGATGCGGTTCCCGGCCAGGCCTTCGTTGATCGCCTGGATGATGGGGATGCCGCCGCCCACCGAGGCTTCGAAATACACCAGCCGGCGGTACATCCGGATATGCTCGAACACGTCGCCCCAGTACTTCGCCAGAAGGGCTTTGTTCGCGGTCACCACGTGCTTGCCGGCATGCAAGGCTTTCAGAACAAACGTCCGGGCCGGTTCGTAACCGCCGATCAGCTCGATGAGGATATCGATGTCCGGATGCAGGATCACCTCTTCCGCGTTCCGGGTAAAGGCGCACCGCAGTCCCATTTTCTTCGCCTTCTCGGGGGTGACGGCCTTGTCGCACGCCATCACCAGCTCGACAGGGGCTCCCGCCTTGGCTTCGATCAGCGCGCGATTGCGCTGAAGGAGTTTGATCACGCCTCCCCCGACCGTTCCCAACCCGATGAGACCGACTTTAACAGGCTGTTTCATGATTTATTCTTTACGGCTTGTTTGGGTTTTTCCGGCACCAGAAATTTCTTAATCCGAAGCAGGGCATCATGGAAGCGGTTGTCGTGCGTGACCAGCGCCATGCGCACGTAGCCCTCGCCGCCGGGACCAAACCCCACGCCCGGCGCGACGACCACCCCGGTGTCACGCAGGAGCTTTTCGGCAAACGCCAGGGACCCCATCGCCCGGCAGGGCTCCGGCAGGGGCGCCCACAGATACATCGTGGCTTTGGGCTTGGGGACGGCCCACCCCAGCTTGTGCAGCCCTTCAACCATGCGGTCTCGCCGGTGCTGATAGACGGCGGCGATCGCGCGGGCTGTGTCCGGCCAGGAGTCCAGCGCCGCCACGCCGGAGAGCTGCACGAAGGTCGGCGCTCCGTAGTCTAAAAAGGACTTAAATTTCTCGACCGCCGCAACGACCTTGGCGTTGCCGCACATCCATCCCAACCGCCAGCCGGCCATATTGTAGGTCTTCGAAAAAGAATGCACTTCGACGCCCACGTCCTTGGCGCCGTCCACCTCCAAGAAACTGGGAGCGACGTACCCATCAAAGGTCACCTCGGAGTACGCGTTATCGTGACACACGATCAAGTCGTGCTTCTTAGCGAACGCGATCCAGTCTTTAAAAACCGATTTGTCCGGCACCACGGCGGCTGTGGGGTTGTTGGGGTAATTGAGAAACATCATCTTGCTCTGCCGCGCCACAGTCTCCGGAATCTTGCCCAAATCCGGAAGAAATTCATTTTCCGGCTTCAAGGGGATGGAATACGTCTCCCCGCCGGCCAGTATGACGCCGTTGAAATGCGCGGGATACGCGGGATCCCCCACCAGGACCGTTTCGCCGGGATTCAACACCGCCATGGCGAGGTGAGCGATGCCCTCTTTCGAGCCGATCAACGCGACCACCTCCTTGTCGGGGTCCAGCGGGACGCCAAACCGCTTGCCCATCCAGGAAGCCACCGTTTTACGGAATTTCGGCATCCCTTTGGCCTGGGGGTAGCGGTGGGTATCCGCGTGGTTCTGAACGGTGTCGCAGAGCCGCTCGACCATCGCTTTCGGCGTGGGCTGATCGGGATTTCCCATCCCCAAATCAATCACATCCAGCTTTTTGGCAAAGGCTTCGCGTTTAAGCTGGTTGATCCGGGTGAACAGGTACGGCGGCAGGCGCGTCATTCGGTCTGAAAACTCTTTCATAGCGCGTTCCGGGGACCATGTTATCAAATATCGACGCTGGACGTGGAAAAACCCCCTCGGATAGGGGGTTTTTTGAGAAACGGCGGAGAATCGAGCGTGAACTAAACGGCGGGTGGCGGCGTCGCCGGGGCCGTGGATGCGCGAACAAGCTTTTTAAGCGAAAAACTCGGCTTGAAAGAGACCTTTCGCCCTACGGGAATTTGAATCGTTTCCCCCGTCTTCGGGTTGCGGCCTTTGCGCGCTTTGCGGGGCTTCACTTTGAAAGTCCCTAATCCGGAAAGGGAGACCTTGTCGCCGACCCGCAGCGCTTCGCGAATGGTTTTCACCAACGATTTCACAGAGCGAGAAGCCTGTGACTTTTTCACACGCGCTTCCTTGGCCACTCTCTGTATCAACTGAACTTTATTCATTGCTGCACCCTCCAAAACACTGCGTGTTTACGATGCGAGTCTGAGGATTTCTAACAGATTTACTATTTGTTGTCAATACAAATTTGTAATCAAAAAACAGGATCGGCCTGCGTGGTCCGGACCGGCCTCCTGATTAAATTGGATTGATTTTGAGAGGATTTAGCGCTTGGAGTACTGGAAGCGCTTGCGGGCTTTCGGCTGACCGGACTTTTTGCGTTCCACCATGCGGTCATCACGGGTCAAAAGACCCTCTTTGCGCATCGCCAGCCGCAAGGGATTATCCAACTGCGCGAAAGCGCGCGCCAAACCGTGTGAAACCGCCCCCGCTTGGCCGTGGACTCCGCCGCCGACAACGTCTACAAAAATATCGTATTGCCCGCCGATTTTCGCCGTTTCAAAAGGGCGCATGACCTGCCACTTCGCGCGGGAATGGCCGCCGAAATACTCTTCCAAGGAATGGTCATTGATCACAAGTTTCCCCTGGCCTTTGATGAGCCGGACCCGGGCGGTGGAGGTTTTTCTTCGGCCGGTGGCCCAAATGGGATATTGAATCGACGTCGCGGTGGCCATGATCAGCAGAGCGCGTAGGCTTGAGGGTTTTGCGCGCCGTGTTTGTGGCTGCCCTCACGGTAGATTTTAAGGCGGGTGAGCATGCGGTCTCGAAGTTTGCTTTTGGACAGCATCCCGCTCACGGCGCGGCGGATGGCCTTTTCCGGCTGTTCCTTCATAAGCCTGGAATAAGGAACGAGCTTCAATCCGCCGGGGTAGATCGAGTGGCTGAAAGCCACTTTCTGAGTCAATTTATTGCCCGTCAGTTTCACCTGGGAGGCATTCAGGATGACCACGAAGTCGCCCTCGTCGAGGTAGGGAGTAAACGTGGGCTTTCCCTTGCCGCGCAAAAGGCTTGCGGCGTGCGTGGCCAAACGTCCCAGGATCTGATCCTTGGCGTCGATAACATGCCAGCGGCGAACAGGGGCAGGGGCATGCGGGAAGTACGTTCCTGACACCATCGTCTCCTTACTTTTCATCGTAGAGATGGCCATCGGCAAAACGGTTCGCCATTCAGGCGAACCGTACGGATGGTAGGGCGGCTATTATAATGATCCGTCGGTGGCAGGTCAATCAGGTCAGGTGGAATTTAACGCCCACGCCAAAGCGGGTTTCCTCTTCAAGAAAGAATTGACCGTGTGGCTGGCGCCCGGTCAGGAACTCCAGAAAAAACGAGATCCCCCGGTCCGCCCGGGGATCCTTGGCCATTTTGATACCCAGTTGGGAACTGAACATGGGATTCCAGTTGGAGCGCTCCCAGGTTTGAAAATCGTTGGCCCAATACGCCTGGATATGGTTATGGGCCACCCAAAGGGAGGCTGTTTCAAACCCCACCTGCAGGGAATTACGGCCCCGATGCCCGGGAAGCTCGCGAATCACATAGGTGTACCCTGCGTAAAACCTCAGCCGGGCGCACGCGTCGTAGGAACCCAGCCAGCGCAAGTGATCCCAGGCATGCTTCGATGTCGTCTCGCCGGTTTTCGCCAGATAATCGTCCCCCAGATGGGAGCTGGTGTGATACAGCATGAAGCGTCCCGACCACCGGCCCGCTCGGACGTCAAACGGCGCATTGCCGTAGAAATCAGCGACCTGCATCTCATTGGCCGCGGTGGCCAATTTAAATCGGCCGAACGCGCCCCCGCCGACTGAGACCTGGGCGCGGACCCCCCCGCCCCGGGACCATCTGTAGAGCCCCAGATAATCCCCGAGCGCCGCTTCGCCCAGCAGCTTGTGAGCCACCGGGGCCACGACACGCAAGGCATATTGGAGTTCCCGCGGGTCCGCCAACAAAGGCTTAAAAAGTTCGTGTGATTTGGGAAAAAATCCAGCGTCCTCCGCGCCGACCGCCCGGGCTTTGGACGGGCACAGGACCCACAAAAGAGGCAGCGCAAGAAGGAGGGTTTTCACAAGTGCTGGTAATCGCCTAGCTGGTAGGGGACGCCCAGGAAGTCCTGCATGATATGCACCATCCAAAAAGCAAATCCCTTGAGCGATTCGCCCTGTCCCTTTTCCGTCACGAAAGGGATGCGCTGGGGGTTCCCGTACCAGCCCTGGTTGTTGCGCAACATCAGGTGCTGCCCGATTGAGAGCACGCCGTCGATGGATTGGCCGGAACCGCTCCGCATGAACTCCGAAACCTGCTTCGCGGGCAGGGACTCAAACCCCACCACGGCGCAGAATACGGGCGGCTTCGTTTTCCGGGCGAGCGCCTTGATCTTGCCGGCCATCGCGGCGAACTGCGTCAAATCTTCCTCTTTCCAGTTCCGTACTTGAATGCAAAAAGCCACCCCGTCGATTAAAAACTGAGAGGCCAAACCCTCGCCTATGGGCGGAAAGGTTTCCGAACATCCCACGATGTCGAAAGGACCCAGCAGGCGGTCCTTCACATCGACCAATTGTCCCATGCCGGTGCGGAACGCGGCGGGCAGCAGAGGTTTCAGCAGGCGGTCATGAAACGCGTCGCGCTCGGAGAATTTCCGGCTCTTGGGTTCGGAGAGAAGGACCTCGCTCAAAACGCCGAACGTTTCAGTGAGATTGCCCATTGTTACGCTCTTTCCGCCAGGAGGGTTTCGGCAAGGCGCCCGAAACTCCGCCGCCCGTCTGGCCCAGCGAGTTGGAGGCGTTCACGACCGCATCGGCTTTGACTTGCGTGATATCCCCTTGCTGAGAGACGATTTCCACGTTCAGTAAGGTATCAAATTAGGACAGTTGCGTGAAGTTGACCAACCCGATGTCGTTTTTTTCGAGGAGGGACCGGGTGTGGGCAGACACGCAGTGGGCGAGCTCTTTTTCACGCCACGCTTCTCCTTTTCCGGGATGGACCATCAGTTCCGCGATCATAAAAGGGGATGACGGATCAAAATAGGCGTAGCCGGGCAGGCTGGACGCCACGGGCTCCCAGCCTGCAAAGAAGGTGTCGATCGTATTTAAGCCGAACCGGCGTGTCACATCCAGCGCCCAGTCCATCGAAATCCCGGGATAGAGACCTTCGTAGAACCCCTTGAAGTGCCGGATAAATTTTATCTTGTACTTGGCCGTGAGCGCGGCGATGGTCGCAAAGAGTTCCGGCCGCAAGTGGGAGTGGTGATGGCCGTCTACATGGCCGACCGGCAGGCCGGTGGCAAGGACCGCCTTGAGCTGGGCCTCGGTCGCTTCCGCGATCGCCGATAAAGGGAGTCCGGAATCCTTGTAGCGCACCAAACGGCCCACACCGTGCTCCACCTCAAAAAAATCATCCAGATCCAGGTGCAGGCCGATCCCGAGCCGGGGATTTTGGCGGGCGAGGGCGACGGCTTCGTCGAACCCTTCGCGGGTGGTCATGAGACTGGCGCTGGTGATGATGCCCTTCTGGTGGCCTTCGAGGATGCCCTGGTTGATGTTTGAGGAGCGGCCAAAATCGTCGGCGTTAACGACCAGCTTTTTCACGTTTCTTGAGCGCTTTTTTTAATCAGCTCTTCGGCAATCTGGATCCCGTTTAAAGCGGCCCCTTTCAACAATTGATCGCCGGCCACAAAGAGCGCGATCGACTTGCCGCTGGGATCGCTGAGGTCCTGACGGATTCGCCCGACGAGAATTTCATCCCGGCCCGAGGCATCCCGGGGCATGGGGAAGTAGTTCTTCTCGGAATCGTCGACGATCTTGACCCCCGGCGCGCCTTTGAGGATGTCGCGCACTTCCCGGGCCGTGATCGGACGCTCGCATTCGAAGTTTAAGGCCTCGGAGTGCGCGCGCAGAACGGGCACGCGCACGCAGGTCGCCGAGACCCGGATGTCCGGATCGTTGAAGATCTTCTGGGTCTCGCGCGCCATTTTGGTTTCTTCTTCGTTATACCCGGTGTCCGGATCCACCTTGGCATTGTGGCTGAAGAGGTTAAAGGCATAGGGGTGCTGGAACACGGTCGGCTTGAATTTGCGCCCCGCCAGATGCGCCCGAGTCGACTCGACCAACTCTCCCATGGCGGCGGCGCCCGCGCCGGAAGCGGCTTGATAGGTGGCCGCGATCAGGCGGTGAATGCGATTTCGCTGATGGATAGGCCAGAGCGGGGTGATGGCAATAATCGTGGAACAGTTGGGATTTGCGATGATCCCTTTATGCCCGGCCAGCGCGTCCGGATTGATCTCCGGGATGACCAGGGGGACCCCCGGTTCCATGCGGAATGCGGAGGAGTTGTCGATGACCACCGCGCCCTGCCGGACGGCGATCGGGGCAAATTTCTTGGAAATCGCTCCCCCTGCGCTAAAAAACGCTATTTCAATACCTTTAAAGCTGTTTTCCGTCAGTTCTTGAACGGCGATGCGGCGCCCCTTGAACGTGAGCTTCTTCCCCCGCGAGCGCGAGGACGCCAGCAAACGAAGCTCGCCGACAGGAAAATGCCGCTCATCCAGACAGCGCAGGAACTCTACGCCGACCGCGCCGGTGGCTCCGACAACCGCGATGCTGTATTTTTTCGGCATGGGAGCGCTTATTCTATCAGGAGGCGTCCGCCGCGCGCAATGGGACTAAAGTTTGATGCTATTTTTAACGCATTTTTAACAATTTGGACATCCAGCAGTAACATACGTTGGCTAGACTATACATAAGGAAGGGAACGTTCCAACCCAACCTCATAATCAATAAGTAGATCCCAGAATTTTCTCTTGACCGTTACATAGGTGTCTGTTAGACTGGATTTGCTTATTGCGGTATGGGGTCGGGACGCATCCTTCTGATCACCGCCAAAAATCAGCTAATCATGAGCGCTCTGTTAACACGTCTTGCGACCCTCAGGGCTTTGCGTTTGGCGCTTTGCGGCGCCATGGTGTGGAGCCTTCTGCCGCCCATGAGTCTATCGGCCCAGGAAAAGAAATCGTTCACGCGTTCCGTCGATATCCGCCCCACTCATGAAGACGCCTTGCTCGAAGTTTTCAAGTCGATTTCGGACCAGTTTGAGAGCGAAATCCGCGCGCTGGGCACCGCCTACACCACCGCCGAAATCCTTTACCATCAGCAGCGCTATGACGATGCTGCCCGAAATTACATGACGGTCATCAATAAGGGCCGCAAGTACAGCTACCTGTCCAACAGCGCGCGACTGCGCCTGGCGGACAGCGCCATTTTAACAGGCGACTATGAGGAAGCGCTCCGCACGGCACGCGACGTCGCCGGCGTTTCGAACAAGTTTCTTTCGTCCGAAGCATGGTTCCTGATCGCTCGAGCCTACTTGGGCATCGGGAAAATCGACCGGGCGGAAGAAGCCTACAAAAGCCTCCTGACGGTTAACCCCACGTATGAAACGCTCCTGAAGGTTGATCTCCTCGCCGGCCTGTTGTCCTTCGCAAAAGGGGAGTACGCCAAGGCCGTCGCGCATTTCCAGCGACATCCGGAGGATATCCCGTCGATTTACTACTCCATCGCCTCTTACTGCCAGAGCAAGGACATCGCCAAGGCGGTCTCTTCCTATCAGAGCCTGCTGGCCAAGGCGAAGCAGGGCAGCTGGGTCGACCGGGCGCGGATCCTGATTGGCGAGGCGATTTACCAGTCTCAGGATCACGACCTGGCCATGACGTTCTTCGGCCCGGTGAGCCGGCGGGACGCCGATCTCAAATTGCGGGTCCTGGCCCTTTACCGTCTCGCCTGCATCGATTTCCAGAAAAAAAACTATACCCGGAGCGAGCTGACGCTTCAAAACCTGCTCAAGGAATACGGCTACCACGCCCTGCGCACCGACTGGATGTATCTGCTCGCCACGATTCCCGTGTATGAACGCGACTGGACCCGAACGATCCGTGAAGAAAGCCGCCACACCAGCGGGGGCAGGGGCGGCACGATCGCGCCGCAATCGATCCCCCCGGAACAGCTTGTCCCCGAAGCGGAATTCCGCGTCATCTGGGCCTACATGGCCTTGGGCAACTACAACGAGATCACCTCGCGGACAGACAAATTCTTCCGCCGCTATCCGAAAAATACGCTTGCAGGCTACGCGCTGCTGCTTCAGGGAGTGGCCAATGACCAGCTGGGCAACACCGACCGGGCCATCGATTCCTACCAGACGCTGGTCGACCTTTTCCCCCAAAGCCCCGCCGCCGGCAAAGCGGTCTACCTCATGACGTTGAGCCTGCACCGGGCCAAAGAACCTACGCGCATTGTCAGCGCCCTGAACCATTTGAATGAACACCTGCAAAGCAACGCCGAACTGAAATCGGACGCCTGGCGGAAGAACACGCTTTTTTGGATCGCGGAAGGCTATTACTCGATTCAGGATTGGCAGAACGCCGAGCAGACCTATGCCAAGTTTGTAGAGCTGGCCCCCGACAGCGCGATGACCCCTTACGCCCTGCAGGGCCTCTCAGCCAGCCTTGCCGCGCAGGAACAGCTGGACAAGGCGAAAATCTATCAGCAGCAGGCCATCGCCCGGGCGCAGGAATTGGGGAATACCGCCGTGGCGGCGGACGCGCGGTTTCAGATGGGAAAAATCTATTTCAACAAGAAACAATATGACCAGGCGCTGAGCCATATGGACGCCTATATCCAGGAGTCAACCCACACCGTGCGCCTCGCCGAAGCCCTCTACGACTCGGGCCTGGCCCTGTACAACCAGCAGTATTACACCGAAGCCGTCGGCCGCTGGAAAAAAATCATCGACGGGTATCGCTTCTCCCCCTACCGCTCGCTGGCCTATTTGCAGACGGGGCGCACCCAGTTCGGCTTGGGACAGTTTGACCAGGCCATCGCCGCCTACCAGGCGCTCGCGGCCAATTACCCCAACAGCCCCGAGGCCCAGGAGGCCCAGTTCCAGATTATTCAGTGCTACTACAACAAGGGGGATGTCCGCGGCGCCTTCCAGCAGTTCATGGCGTTCAAAAACGCCTACCCCGTGGATGAACGCATCAAAGGCGTCGCCGAACTGCTCCTCGGGGCCTACCAGTCCCAGGGAGACAAGAACCTGCATTCCCGGGAATTGGGCGAGCTTCTGCGCGCCTCTCCGGGAAGCAATACCGCGTCCTCGATCCTCTGGGAACGAGGCGCCGCGCTTTTCAACAAAAAGGAGTACGCCGCCGCCCAAAAATATTTCCAGCGCATCATGCTGTCCTACCCCAATGAGGAATATGCCGGGCAGGCCTATTTCTACAACGCCGAATGCTACTTTTTCCTTAATAACATGGATGAAGCCTCGTCCGCCTACAAAAGCTTTTACATCAATTACCCGGCGGACAAAATGGTCCCTCAGGCGATGTTCCAGGTGGGCGTGAGCCACTTCAATAAAAAGGAATATCAGAAGGCCGCTGAGGGATTCGACGCCTTCATCAAGAAATTCCCCCAGCAGACGCTGGCCAAGGACGCCGCGCTGAACGTGGCGCTCTGCTACAAAAAGGCGTTCAAGCTGGACGACGCGATCCGGTCGTACCAGAACTACCTGCTGCTGTTCCCCGGCGACGCCAAGACGCCTTTTGTCCGCCTGCAGATCGGGAGCATCCATGCCAGCAAAGGCAATTACACCCAGGCCGTCCAGGATTTTCAGCAGATCCCGGCCGGGACAGCGGAACGCACGGAGGGTCAATACCAGATCGGCGCGGCGCATCAGAATCTGCATCAAGACCAGCAGGCGGCGGCCGCCTTCGAGAAACTGCTTCAGATGGGCCCGCGGGACAATGAATTTCGCATCGCCGGGCTGATGGAACTCGCCAAGATTTTGGAAAATAAAGGGACGGGCGGACAGGCGCTGGCCGCGGTCTACAGGGACATCGCCGCGTCCAGCAAGAACCCCGACATCGTTTTAATGGCACAGCAGAAGCTCAAGGAACTTAAAGGAGGTCAATAGCAATGCAGAACATGACACTGATGGAACTTTTTAAAATAAACCCGCTCATCATCGGGGTGCTCTTTGGCTGCTCGGTGTTGATGCTGGGCTGCCTCCTGGAGCGTCTCTGGGCCTACGCCAAAATCGGCAACGTTGATTCCGGGGCCGCGGAACGCATCAAACAGCATCTCCGGCAGGGACAGATTAAGGATGCCGTGGCGATCGCTCAGCGCAACCGGAATTTCTTCACCCAGGCGCTGGAAGTAGCGCTGAACGCGGCCCAGTTCCCGCGTGAAGAGATGGAGAGCGTCTTCGCTCTCTACCGGATGAAGCTGCATGCGCTACTGAACAAAAGAATGGCGATCTTCGGAACCCTGGCCTTCTCCGGACCCCTCATCGGTCTGTTAGGAACGGTCATGGGCGTTATGCGCGCGTTCCGCGACCTGGCGCTCTCAGGGTCGGGCGGACCGGCCATCGTGGCGGCCGGTATCGCGGAGGCGCTCATCGCCACCGCGGGCGGTATTTTTATCGCCGTCCTTGCGGCGGTGGCCTACAACATGTTCACTTCCTTAGCCAAAGCGAAGCTCTATCAGTTCGACCAGCTCAACCAGGAAGTGGCTATCCTGATCTACACCGGCCATGACAAGGGAGGCCATCGCTAATGTCCCACGGTCCCGTTCAGGAAGAAGAGACGCTTTCAGAGGTCAACGTCATCCCGCTGGCGGACCTTTCGCTGGTGCTGTTGATCATCTTGATGGTGCTCTCCCCCATGATCATGCAATCCATGATCAAGGTGCAGGCGACGCGCGCTTCATCCGTCAAGGCCCTTGAGGAAAACCCGCCGGAACCGCCTTTGATTCTGCTGGTCAATCCGGACGGCATCTTCCTGAATACGGTGGAAATGAGGACGACCTTGGAACTGGCGGCGAAGCTGGGGCAGGCGCTCGGCGCGCGCGAAGACAAGACCGTCCTGATCACGGCGGACCCCGCGGTCAAGCACGGGGAGGTCGTGAAAGTGCTGGACCTCGTCAAACAGCAGGGGGCGGAAAAAATCGCGCTTTTGCGAAAAGCGCGGGGGGTCAAATCATGAGCAAATACAGGATGCAGGAAGAAGAGGAGAAAATCCTTTCGGGCGTCAACATCATCCCGGTCATTGACGTGTCCCTGGTGCTGCTGATCATTCTTCTGGCGACGTCCCCGATCCTCAATCTGCCTGGGTTTGAAGTGAAGCTGCCCAAAGCGTTGACGGCGGAAAGCAAAGAGAAAAACATCACCATCAGCCTGGGCATTAAGGGGCAATTGGGCGTCAATGAGACCAACGTCACTTCGGAAACTCTGATTCCAGCCGTGCAAAAGGAACTGAGAGGCAAAAAGAACTTCCTGGTGATCATTCGGGCGGATCAAGGCGTGGCCTACGGCGAGGTCGAGAAGGTGATGGACGCGGCCAAGAAAGCGGGCGCGTCCCGCATCGCGATCGCGACCCAGCAAGACGTAGAGAAAATGAGACGATCACCATGATGATGAACGTAGCCTCATCGCTGGAATCCACCCGTCGGAGCGAGTCCGTCTGCATGACTGTGGCGGCGGGACTGCACGTCCTGGCATTGATCTGGAATCCCATCATGCTGAAAAGCGAGTTTAAACCGATTCATGACTTCGTCAGCGTGGAGATCGTGGAGACGGGGGGCGGCTCTCCTCTATCCCCGGAAAAACCCGCGAAGATGTCGCTTCTCGGCACCCTGAAAGAAATGCTTCTGACGCCGAAAATGGAGCAGATCGCCCACATTTCGCCCCAACCCGTCGCGCGCCAGGTGGCCGCTCCGGCGCAGCCCACGCTGAAGGAAGCGACCCGCAAGCCCATTTCAATGAATTTCCAACCGAAGACACAAACGGAGGATTTGGCCGCGTTGAGCAACCCGGATCAGATTAAAGCCCCGGGACCCAAGATCGCCAATATGCCGGTGGGAGGCCCCACGCTGCAGTCCAAAAGCTTCGGCGGCATCCGGCCGAAGGATCTGCCCTTCCAGGTCAGCGGCCCTGAATCTATTTCAGCGTCTCAAGTTTCCAACATCCCGATCGCCATCGGGAACGCGTCAGCCAAGAGCGGCCTGGGGTATACAGGGCCCACTCTGACGGATGCGTCCAAACGACGCGTCGGCATCGTTCCAGGCGCCAGCGGAACCGGAGCCAGCCCTGACACGATGGCCTTGGCGTCCGCCTCCCAAGCGCCCATTTCGGTCAGCGGAACCGGCGGCAGCGGGTATGCTCCCACGGGGGCGGCCAGCGGCGGGACTCTTCAGCAGCGCAGCGGCCGGGGTGGATTTGGCGGCGGGATCGGCTCCGGTCGGGGATCAGGCATCGGCATGGGGATTGAGGGAGGCATGCCGGGCGCCGCGCAGGAACTGGATGCCCAGTTGGCCCGCGGCGCCGGAGGCTCGGAGAAAACTGCCAGACGTAAAGGATTTGAGATCGCCGGTCCGTTAACCAACCGGCCGATCGCTTACAAAGTGATCCCTGAATACCCGGCGTGGGCTGAGGAACAGGGCATCATGGGTTCCGTGCGGCTTTATTTCACGGTTGACGCCGCAGGAAACGTTCGTTCCAACATCCGCGTGACCAAGACCACCGGTTATCCCGCTCTGGATCAGCTCGGGATCGATGCGTTGAAGCAGTGGAAGTTCGCCCCCCTGGGCGGCGATGATGAAAGCAGAGGACAATGGGGCATCCTTACGTTTAACTTCTCCTTATCGTCATGAGGACGCCCGTGAAACAAGCGATCTCCTTGTTGATGGCATGCGCGTGCTTGCCCAGCCCGGCGCATGCGGCCAAACAAGCGGCCAAATCATCGAAACCGGCGAAAATAGAAGCGGCGGCGCCCTCCGTCAAGCAGACCGGCCAGGGTGAGATGGACGTGAAAATCATCGGGACCAGCCGGGAAAAGCTGGCGGTGGGCAAGCTGGATCCTCCGGCGGCCTTTAACCTTGAGGATATTCAAAATTTTCCGGAAGACCGGCTGCAGCCCCTTCTCAATTCCCCCGTCACGTTTAATGAGGGGCGCGACTTTTCCAGCATGATGGATTTCAAAGAAGACCAGCCCATCCATCCCTGGCTTCCGGAGATCGCGCGGGCGCCCTTCCTGCGCATGACCAGCCCCTCGATAGAAAAATCATCCCGAGATTGGACGTACGCGATCATCGATCAGGGAGGCGCCACGGTGTACAAACAGCAGGGGAGAGGGACGCCGCCTGAACATCTCGTTTGGAACGGAGAGGACTCGAAACGCGACCGGGTGGCCGTAGACACCGTCTATATTCCCCAGCTCAGCACGGTGGATAAAGAGGGATACCACCACACCTACATGGGCCAGCCGATCCAATTTTCGTCCCTGGAGTACAAGGATAGCGGCAAGATGCAGATTGAACTTTCGAGCAAGCGGTTGTTCCTGGAACGGAAAGCCGATTTGCGAAAAGAGGGCCCGATCCTGCTGGACAAGGTCTGCGACATCATCCGGGAAGGGTCCTACCTGCCGTTCGCGATCCAGCCCTATGACGGCGACGACGCGCTCGCCCGAAGCCGTCAGGCCACGCTGGTGAAATACTTCAAGGAAAAATTGTTCATCCCCGCCTCCCAGATCGTCACCTCGGAGCCGCAGGATCCCGCAAAGCGGGGCGACATCGTCGCGATCGTCGCGAGCGCGGTCCCAGGAGGCTCCGGACAATGAAAAACAACAAACAAGTCGTCATTCCCGCGCAAGCGCGCACGCCACACTGCAGGCGCGCCCGCCCCGTTGTGTGGAGGGCGGGAATCCAGCCCCGGCCAACTTCCTGGATCCCCGCTTTCGCGGGGATGACAGTCATGGCGTGTCTCCTTTTCATTCCTGCCCATATCTGCCGCGCGGAAGACGCCAGCAAACCCGCGGATCAGACCGATAACAATTTCTACTGGCAGGGAACGCAGCTCTATAACCTGGGGCGGCTGGGAGAGGCCTTCGACAGCTTTGAAAAAGCGATCCAGCGGAAACAAAATACCAAAGAAGCGGAAGCGTACCTCCTGCAGATCCGCCAGGAAATCGTCACTAACGCCAAGAAGCGGGCGGAAGAAAAGGCCACCCTGAACTACGGGTCCAACACCCCCGACAGCGCCTTGAACGTCCAATATGTCCAAAAGGGCCACATCCGCGTGACCCTGCAGGCCAAATACCTTTTCGACGAGAATACCGCGTCGTTAAAAATCGCCGCGCTCGATGTCCTCAACCGGCTCGCTGACCTCATCCAATCGAAAGAAGGGAACCGCGTCGAACTGACCCTGGTGGACGAGCTCGATGTCACGCCCACCGCGAAGGATATCGATGCGGAGCGTTCGCTCTTGGTGTTCGCTTACCTCAATTTCAAACGCATCAACGCCTCGACCGCCTCTCCCAGCTGATCCCCCCACCCGTTCCACCCTTTCAATTCCGTTTCAAGGTATAATGTCGACGATGGAACTGAAAATTCTAATCCTGCCCGGGGACGGGATCGGCCCGGAGGTCACGCGCGAAGCGGTGAAGGTGTTGGAGCGCGTGGCGTCCAAGTTTAATCACGCCCTGAGTCTCAAAGAGGGCCTGTTGGGCGGGATTGCGATCAAAAAGACCGGGTCCCCCTTCCCTCCCGAAACCGAAAAGCTGGCTTTGGCGGCGGACGCGACCTTGATGGGCGCCGTCGGCCTTCCGGAATACGACAATGCCCCGCCCGAGAAACGCCCGGAGAAGGGTCTGCTCGCAATCCGTAAGGCTCTTAAGGTTTACGCTAATCTAAGACCGATTAAAACGTATAAGGCCCTGATTGATTCTTCTCCCCTGAAGAACCACCTCGTTGAGGGAACGGACATGATCATCGTTCGAGAGCTAACCGGCGGCCTGTACTACGGGACTCCACGGGGGATTTCGGGGCAGGGATCAGAAGAAAAAGGCGTGAATACGATGGTCTATACTCGGGCGGAGATCGAACGGGTCGCCCGCTATGCTTTTGGTCTGGCACTCAAAAGACGGCGAAAGTTGACCAGTGTGGACAAATCAAATGTCTTGGAGACCTCCCAGCTTTGGCGCAGGGTGGTTACCGAAATCGCCAAGGATTATCCTGAAGTTGCTCTGGATCACATGTTGGTGGATAATTGTGCGATGCAGTTGATCCTAAATCCAAAACGGTTTGATGTTTTGCTGACGGAGAATATGTTCGGAGACATTTTAAGCGATGAAGGCGCTGTCTTGACAGGCTCCATAGGAATGCTGCCCTCGGCATCGATAGGAGATAAAAAAGGCGGCTCAGAGGTATGGGTGGGTCTGTACGAACCAGTCCACGGTTCAGCCCCAGATATCGCCGGACAAAACAAAGCGAATCCCTTGGGAGCCATCATCTCCGCGGGGGCTATGCTCGCATACACTTTCAATCTTCAAGAAGAAGCTAACGCGATCTACAAAGCGGTCGAAGGAGTCCTAGAAAGCGGCCGCGTCACCGCCGACCTACATCCAAAGAACAAGCCCGCCACCACCGCCGAGGTGGGACAAGCCGTCTGCGATTCGATATGATAAAATCGCTTGGTGTCGGATGATATTAAAGTCACAAGTTTTGTTACACCCTATGCGCCAGATTGCCGTAAGCGGCATGAGCATCATCGCCGAAAAAACGAGGTTGTGAAGTTTGTGGTTCAACTAGAGGTTTGGGTCAAGGAACATTGGCATCCCGCGATTCGTTACGACACGGCTCATGGATTTGCCCATTGCGACATTCTCCATTACGGCGGGAAAGTTGAAAAAGTAAGAATGCCGGCGCTTGATTACAAAGAAGCCTTGACGTACGCCGATGAGGACCTAGAGCAAAATTGGCAAGCCTATCGCGAGCGTTATATGAAAGAGGTGCCTCATGATGGATGAAAAATATTTTTGGGAATTACAAAGGACACTCTCTGCGGAATTCAGCAAATACGTCTTGGCTCACCCCGAGATGGATGGGCAAATACCGAATAATGCTCAAATCATTTTCCGGGTCAAAGGCAAGACTGATTTTAACGAATGGAGCGAGCGCGTAGGTCTCGCCCAAAGGGAACCTGGCCAGCCTGTGATCAAGGTAGAGATCGATGATCTTGCTCCCCCTTTGCAATCCCGGCTGATCAACCCTCATCTCATCGCTGCATAGCTCGGAGCTTACGATCCGGCCTCCGGCCGCGTCACCGCCGACTTACATCCAAAAAAAAGCCTGCCACCACCATCGAGGTGGGACAGGCCGTCTGCGATTCCATCATCTAAAACCAAGCAGGTAAATCGAATCAACCCAACCTATCCTTGCGAGCAGTACGGCGACTACAACATAAGCCCAAGGGAGGGCTGCAACAGCACACTGTCGCCATGAATCTCTGACACGTCCCTGGGGTAACAGGGCCATACCGAACAGAATTACAAGAATGGAGCTACCGGCTATCAACGCGTAGAGCACAAAATACGGTGCTTTGTCGTTGCCCGAGAGGTGAACAAACAAGATGGCGAAAGCCAACAGGATGGAGGGTACCCAGGCCAATTTCCATTTCATTTAATAAACCAGCTTTTGGAAAAATCAACGGCACGATGAGATGTAAGGGGCGGGACAGGCCGTCTGCGACATCCTTTAAACCTTTCCCTTTTTCACCCAACGTTCCATCTTTTCGAAATCCGCTTTGGAAATGCCCGAGAATTCCATGCCGTAAGCGTGTTCAAGCCCTTTGCCCCGCACCCACGCCACTTTGATAGGAACTTCCAGCAGAAGATTTTTTTGCAGCCGGACGCGCGCCCGATACATCTCGCCGACCTGCAGACGGAGGGTCCCCTCAAACCGGAAACCCAGGGAGGATAGATCACGAAGGCGTCCCACACCCACCACCAAGCGGCCCTCGGGCTCATAGAGCTCAATCACCAGATCACTCCGGGACCGTGTTGCTCTGCGCCGCTCCACGCCGCCGCCGCTCATTCAGGATGCCGCCAGACGCTTTTTGACGTACGGCATGAGGCCGCCGGCGTTCACAATGTTCTGCATGAACTCCGGGAACGGCTGGGCCTGGTAGGTTTTGTTCTGGGTGAGATTCTTGATCCGGCCCTTGTCTAAATCGATTTCCAGCTGATCTCCCGCCCTGATCTCTTTCGCCGCTTCAGGCGATTCCAAGATGGGCATTCCGATGTTGATGCAGTTGCGGAAGAAGATCCGCGCGAACGATTCCGCGATCACCAGCGACAGTCCCAGCCCCTTGATCGAGAGCGGCGCGTGCTCGCGGCTGGAGCCGCAGCCGAAGTTGGTCCCTGCCACCAGAACGTCGCCCGGTTTCGCTTTGGACGGAAAATTCTCATCCGCCAGCTCCATGCAGTGCTTTCCCAATTCTTTGGCATCGGTGGTGACCAGATACTTCGCGGGAATGATCTGGTCGGTATCGACATTGTCGCCAAATTTATGTGCGGTTCCCTTGATCATGTTCATCTCCTATAACTGCGTGGCAAGGTGATATCGTGGTAACGTGATAACGTGATAACGTCGGCAAGAAAAAGAATGTTTTATCGCTGCCGCTTTACCACGTTATCACGTTATCACGATACCACGTCTCTAAGCCGCTGCCGGGATGACGTTCTTCCCCAAAATTTCCTCAGGGTGCGCGAGGCGACCGGCGACGGCGCTGGCGGTGACGACCGCGGGGTTCGCCAGATACACTTGCGAGTCCCGGTGACCCATGCGGCCGGGGAAATTCCGGTTCGAGCTGGAGATGCAGACCTCATCCGGCCCGAGAACCCCCATGTGCCCGCCCAGACAGGGCCCGCAGGTCGCGGCTGAGACGACGGCCTCCGCGTCCATAAAAATGTCGATCAGTCCTTCTTTGAGCGCCTGGCGATAGATATTCTGGGTGGCGGGGATCACCATGAAGCGCAGGCCCTTGGCCACTTTGCGGCCCTTGATGATCTGCGCAGCGACGCGGAGATCTTCAATGCGGCCGTTGGTGCAGGAGCCCAGGAAGGCCGAGTGCACTTTGGCCCCGAGAACTTCGCTCACGCCGACGACTTTGTCCGGCAGGTTCGGCTTGGCGACCTGGGGCTCCATCCCCGAGATGTCCCACTCGTGCTTGACGCAGTAGGCCGCGTCGGGATCGCTCTTGTAAATCGTGCAGGGGCGCTGGGCGCGGCCTTTCAAATACGCTTCCGTCACTTCATCGGCTTCAATAAAACCGGATTTCCCCCCCGCCTCTATCACCATGTTGGTGATGGTCAACCGGGCTTCCATCGACAGGTGCTTCAACGAGTCCCCGGTAAATTCCATGTTGCGATAGAGCGCGCCGTCCACCCCGATTTGCCCGATGGTATACAAAACGAGGTCCTTGCCGGTCACCCAGGGGCCGGGCTTGCCGTGATAGGTGAATTTCATCGTTTCCGGAACTTTCAGCCAGCACTCTCCGGTCGCCATCACCGCCGCCAGGTCCGTGCTCCCCACGCCGGTCGAGAACAGTCCCAGGCCCCCGTAGGTGCAGGAGTGCGAGTCGGCGCCGATCACCACATCGCCGGGCACCACCAACCCCAGCTCGGGCAGGAGCGAATGCTCAATCCCGCCCCTGCCTTCGTCAAAGAACAGGCTGATATCGTACTTCTGGCAGAACTCGCGCGCCACCGCCGCCTGCGCGGCGCTCAAAGCGTCTTTCGCGGGCACAAAGTGCGAGAGCACGATCGCGATCCGGTCCTTGTTCCAAAGCCTGGTGATCCCGGCCCGTTCCAAGGCTTTGATCGAAATCGGCGCGGTGACGTCGTTCGCCATGGCCAGATCCACCTTGGCCATGATGAACTCGCCCGTTTTGACCTCTTTTTTCCCGGCGTGCGCGGCCAGGATCTTCTGCATCGCCGTCTGACCCATCCTAGTTCCCTTTCCCGTTCTTGGCGCGATATCGTTTGGCTTTGCTCAGTTTATTCAACGCATTTAAATACGCTTTCGCGCTGGCCTCGATGATATCCGTGGACGCTCCACGGCCCAGAATGATCATCCCGCCTTCTTCAATACGGATGGAGACCTCGCCCTGCGCGTCTTTCCCGCTGGTGAGCGCGCGCAAATTGTAATCCAGCATTTTCGGCTTAAAACCCACGACCTTATCGATAGCTTTGGTGGCGGCATCCACCGGTCCGTCACCGCAGGCGGCCTCCTGAATCACATCGCCGTTGGGCTTTTTGATCCGGACGGTGGCCGTGGGGACCACGCCATGCCCGCTGGAGGTGTGAAGATAATCCAGCACGTACTCCTCCTGCATCTCCGTGGCCTCTTCTTCGGCCAGGGACAACAGGTCGTCATCAAACACATAGCGTTTCTTGTCCGCCAGCGCCTTAAACCGGACAAACATCTCATTGAGGTGCTTCTTGTTCAGCTTGTATCCCAGGTGCCTCAGCCTATTTTCCAGCGCGTGGCGGCCGCTGCGAGACGTCAGAAGCAGCGTGGATTCCTCAATCCCCACGTCCTTGGGGTTCATGATCTCGTAGGTCTGACGGTACTTCAAAATGCCGTCCTGATGAATGCCCGAAGAATGCGCGAAAGCGTTGGCGCCCACGATCGCTTTGTTCGGCGGTACCAGCACGCCGGTCAGAGAGGACACCAGCCGGCTCGCTTTGGCAATTTCCTTGGTGTGGATGCCGATCGTCACATCAAACAGGTCTTTCCGGGTCTTCAACGCCATCACCACCTCTTCCAAACTGGTGTTCCCGGCGCGTTCGCCCAACCCGTTAATGGTGCACTCGACCTGGCGCGCGCCCGCCTTGACCGCGGCCAGGGAGTTCGCTACCGACAAGCCGAGATCGTCCTGGCAGTGGGTGGACACAACCGCTTTATGAATATTCGGGATCATCTCACGAAGTTTCCGGATCAATTCTCCGTATTCGTTGGGGATCGCGAATCCGACGGTGTCGGGGACATTGACCGTGGTCGCCCCGGCGTTGATCACCGCTTCAAAAACCCGTGCCAAAAAGTGAATATCCGACCGCGTTGAATCTTCCGCTGAAAACTCCACGCTATCGGTGTACTTGCGCGCCCATTTGACGGATTCCACCGCCCGCGCCACGACTTGGTCGCGGGTCATATGAAGCTTGTGCACCAAATGAATGTCCGAGCAGGCGATAAACACGTGGATGCGCGGCCGTTTCGCGGGTTTAACGGCCTCCGCGCAGGCTTCGATATCGCCCTTCACGCAGCGGGCCAACCCGCAGATTTCAGGCGGGTCCGGCTGGCGTCCCACGGACTTGGCGATATTTCTCACGGCCTCCAGGTCTCCCTTGGAGGACACCGGGAACCCGCCTTCGATGACATCCACTCCCAGGCGGTACAACTGTTCGGCGACCTGAAGCTTCTCCGCCGGACCCAGACTGCAGCCGGGTGCCTGCTCGCCGTCCCTTAACGTGGTGTCAAAAATAATGACTTTATTGGAGTCCATAGGTTAGTTGAACCCTGACGATTTCTCTTTCGGCGGGGCGGAAGGACCGGCGGCGAGAACCTCGTCCACACGGTCCGTGCTGCGCCGGCCAAAAAGCCTCGCCAAGGGGGGTGTTCGCCGCGAATGGTAGAACCGCCAGGCAAACATCCACAACCCCGAAAGCACGTACAGCGAAAACACGATGAAGATCGTGTTCTGCGGGTACGTAAAGACCAGGAGCAGCCCGGCCGCGATCACGCTCAGGCTCTGAAGCGATTTCGGCCGGCCGAGCTTGAGCTTTTTAAAATCGCCGTAGTGCACCTGGGAAATCATCAAGAACGACAAGATCAGCATCGTCAGCGGTATCATTTGGAAGAAGAGCGGCATCTGCATCATCAGCATCGGAATGGTTTTCACGGTGACGGCGGCCGATCCGAAGAGCTCATAGCTCAAAACAAACGACGCGAGAATCCCGGCCGCGGCCGGCACCGGCAGACCCACAAAATACGTGGTCGGTTCCGCGCTCTGCTGGGCCCGCAGATTAAAACGCGCCAGGCGCAGAGCGGAGGCCATCGCGAAGAAAATCGCAATCATGTAGCCGGGGCGGCCGTGTCCCACGAGCGCAAATTGGTACATCAGGATGCCCGGAGCAACCCCGAAGGTGATCACGTCCGCCAGGGAATCAAGTTCCAGGCCGAATTGACTGGTCGCGCCCATCCAGCGGGCAATCCGGCCGTCCATCATGTCCATGCAGATGCCGAATATGATCGCCCAGGCGGCCGCGGAATAGCGGCCGTTGGCGGCGAACAAAATCGCCATCACGCCCGCCGCCAGGTTCGCGAGCGTCAACAGGCTGGGAATCACATAGATGCCTTTTTTCATAGAAGGGTTAACTGCCTATTTCAGCCAAAATCGACTGCCCGGCCTCGACGCGGTCCCCCGCTTTCACGCGGACGCGCACGAAAGCGGGGAAGGTGATGTCCACCTGCGATCCAAAGCGAATCAGTCCGACCTGTTCACCCGCGGCAAGGACCTGCCCCCCCTTGACCCAGCAGACGATGCGGCGGGCAATCAGCCCCGCGATCTGCGTGACGGCGATGGGGACGTTCACAGAACCCGCTTTCGCGGCGATCTCGATGCGGTTCTGCTCGTTCTCAAAGGCCGCCCGCGGGTTGCGGGCGTCAAGAAACTTTCCTTTGGTGTAACGCACGGCTTTGACCTGCCCGGCCATCGGGGCGCGCTGAAGATGCGGGTCAAAAATCGAAAGGAAGATCCGGATGACCCATACCGGCGAGTTGTTTTCTTTCCCCAGGACGACTTCCAACACTTTCCCATCGGCGGG